>NZ_JBBMMC010000005.1:0-298347 GCF_037936805.1 Nocardioides epinepheli
GCCTTGCCTTCGACACCGGCCAGCATCGAGTTTCCTATGTCCTGAGACATGGGTTTCCTATGTCCTGAACCAGCACAGCTTCCCGAGGAGAAATGTACGTTCCCACGACGTCTCGCCGGGTGAAGCACGAGAACCGTCCCAACATCGGCTAGCTTCAGCATCTCGGCGATTGGGGGACGATGAGCAGCGGCGATGGGGTCCAGGTATCCCAGGTTCTTGAGCCGGTCGACGGCCTCTGGACAACCCGTCGGCGCCGTCTCCAAGGTGCGTTGGTGCAGCGTGACGAGCTCTTCGCAGATCTCTACGGCCGTGCAATCGATGCCCTTGGCGAGCAACCGCTGCGGCGTGGATCGCTGGTGATCGCGGGTCACTGCATCCGCGACCTGGTGAACGGACTTCCCGACGTACTAACGGACGTCGAATCTGTTCCCGCCTACAGCGACATGACAACGCCCTCCCGTGACCTGTCAGATGCGTGGGCGAAGCATGAAGACATTCTTGGCCCCGGTGACTTGGAGGAAAGCTTCCCGGCTGGGGCCGGCCCGGCACCGGACGTTCGGGTGACGGTGCCGAGCGTGATCGTGCGTGCCGCCAGGCGCGTGGTAGCAGCCAGTCGGGCGGCGGACCTCAATGCACGTCGACGCCACAGTGCCCTCGTCCTAGGGCGGGTGGAGGTCAGACAGGACCCGACCGTGAAGGTCTTCCGCGAGAGCGTCGCGGTCTTCGAGCGTCTGAGGCATCCCCAGCGCGGTCGCGAAGTCGTCATCGCCGAAGACACGCTTCCGCGGCTACTGCGGTCCTTGGAAATCATCGAAGGAGCTCTCGAAAGCCGCATGGGCAGCTTCTTCGCGACGGTCGAGGACCTAATGGATGTGCTCGGCGCTGCGAACGAGCGGGAGGTGGACGGTCAGTGACAGCCGACGACTTGTCGGGCTGGCGAGTGCCCGACGCGGACCTGATTCAGACGGCTCTGTCCAGAATCGGGGACCAACAGCATCGGCGCGTGTTCTTCGAGCGCCTGGAGAACCCTCAGTGGGTTACGGCCCTCGACGTCCAGCACGTATTCGACTCTCCGCCAGAGACGGTCGTCGACGCCGCCGGACGCGAGGTGTGGACACCTTGGCCCGAGGGCGAGTATCTGGTGAGAATGGCGCCACTCGCGCCCAGGGCGGTAAGTCGAATCTTGAGCCGCGTGACGGAGAGCGCTAACCCATACGTCCATGACCTGGTGCTCCAGGCGGCGATAACGCTTCCACCGGACGAGGCGCGAGCCCTCGTGCCTGCCATTGATGGGTATCTGACCGCGGGCACGCTGCGAAACGGCGAACAGGTCGTGACCCTGGTCGAGAGGCTCTCGACCGCGGGGCTTCGAAAGCCCGCCGTCCGTCTCGCCCAGGCCGCCTTTCGACCCAGGTCGGTCGATGTGCCGGACGGTGCAGACCGGCCCCTTCGACGGACAGTGATAGCCGGCCTGGAGAGGTACTGGTACGAAGAGCTCCTGCCCAGGGTCGCGGAGGCACTTGACCCCGTGCTGGGTGACGGCGTGCTGACGATGCTTGCAGCGTGGCTGGAGACGTACCAGGAGGTCTCGGGTGAGTACAACCCCGAGACGGGCAACGATGTGAGCTTCATCTGGCGTCCGGCCATCGGTGATCACTCGCAGAACAACCGCTACCACGAGCTCGGCGACTCCCTCGTGGAAGCCGTGCGCAATCGAGCGTTGGCCGACATTGCACGTGGGCGTCCCGTGGCCGAGGTCCTGGCGACCTTGGAAAGGTCCGGACAGCCCCTCCTTCAGCGGATCGGAATGCACGTGCTGGCTCGCAGTGCGCCGGAATCCGAGGCTGCCCGCGAGGATGGCGTTCAGCGGCTCATGGAGCCCACGCTCATGGATGACACGGCCTATCGACACGAGTATGCGGAGCTCGGTCGGGCGGTCGTTCCGCTCCTTACGCCCGCGGAGCTGGATGGCTGGGAGGCAGTCGCGTTAGAGGGCCCGCCTGTGAGCAGTGAGGTGGTCGAAGAGCGGGCCCGGCGCCGCCTGCAGCCTGACGAGGACTTGGACGAGGTCGTTCAGCGCTATCGGGAGGTGTGGCAGCTCAACTTGCTCAGCGGGATTGGGGCCGAGCTCTTGCCCGGACTGGCGGCCGCACGCCTGAGTGACCTTGTGGCCAAGTACGGAGAGCCGGAACATCCGGATTTTCCTAGCTACATGAGCTCGTGGTCAGGCCCCAATAGCCCTGTCACCCAGGAGGACCTGGCCGAGAGAGACGTTTCTGACATTCGAACGTTTCTGCGGACGTGGGCTCCCGAAGGCGACGAGCCGTGGGGTCCATCCGTTGAGGGGCTTGCTCGCACCCTGCAGGGCGTCGTCGCGAGTCGACCACAGGAGTTTTCTGCGGCGGCGCCGGACTTTGCCGAACTCGATCCGACCTATGTCCGAGCCTTCTTCTCGGGCCTAACGGATGCGGTGACGGCCGGGGCCAACATCGATTGGCCGTCCGTGATCGATGCTGCTCGGCTGGTTTCGATGAACAGCGACGACGGGGCGGACTTCGACGGGGGGATGGACCAGGACGTCGTCTGGCGCTTCGCGCAGAGAAGCGTCGCGGGGCTCGTGGAGCGGGGTTCCACGGGAGACATCGAGAACGGTCTCCCAGCCGAACTCCTGTCGCGTGCCGTTGATGCCATCGCACCTCTTGCAAACCATCCCGATCCGACCCCTGAACACGAGGAGCAGTACGGCGGTTCCAACATGGACCCGCTCACCTTCTCGCTGAACACGACGCGTCCGGCCGCCGTGCGTGCGCTAGCTCGCGTCGTGAGCCGCGCGAAGGAGCTTGAGGACCGGGAAGGTGCTGCTGAATATTCTCGGTCGGCAGTTGCTGCGGCTCTTCCGCTTCTCGACGGTCGGCTGCGTCCAGATCGGGATGAGAGCCTGGCGACCGCCGCCGCTTTCGGCGAGGCCCTGGGGCGGTTGATCTGGGTGGATCGTGAGTGGACGGTGGATCGTGCAGGGGAACTGCTCACCGACGACGCGTGGGGTGACGTTGTCCTCTCCGTAGCGCTCTCCACGTATCGACCCTCACGTGCGATTGTCGACGTGGTTGGGCCAGCAGCTCGCCGGGTGATTGCGCGCGTGGCCGCCGGAGGCACAGCGGTTTCTGGGTGGCGCACCGATCGCTCGCCGGTAGAGCTCATCGGTGATGCTCTGGTGCTTCTCCGGATTCAGGGAGCCATCGAGCCAAACGATCCTCTGCTGGCCTACTTCTTCGAAACGGCGCCTGTGCGCTCGCGAACCAGGGTTCTCGGGCATCTCGGTTGGCTGCTCATGCAATCTGATGACGTTCCCGGTGAAATTCTCGACCGAGCGCGGGAGCTCTGGGAGAGCCGCGCGCAGGCGGTTGAAGAGGGCCAAGCGAGCATCGATGAGCTCGCTGACTTCTACTGGTGGGTCCGCTCGGACAAGTTCGACCGTTCCTGGTGGCTGCCTCGTCTGCTGCAGGCGCTGGCGTCCGACGAGTTCGACGCAAAGGGAATGCTCGGAGAGGTCCTCGAAGAAACCGCCCCTAGCGCTCCCGGGCAAGTGGCCGAGATTCTTGAACGCCTGCTCACCAAGCGTGGGGAGCAGCCCTTCGCCCGATACGACCTTGTGGAGCATGCCCCAGCAGTTATCGCCGAGGCTCTGGACAGTGCGGACCCTGAGGCGAGAGCCACCGGCGAGCGGGTCATGGACCTCCTCGGACGCGGGGGTCATCTGCGGATCGCCGAGCTGGTCGAGCAGCACAGGTCCCGTCGTGGAGCCGCCGGTTAATTGGGCTTTACTCGACTATTTGGAGTGCGACCTCTATGGCCGTACATAGTCCGAGACGCTATGCCGATTCGGGGGCGCAAGAGCCCCGGGAGGAGGGGGGTCCCCAGGGGTGTGCGGAGTCTCGGCGCGACACTGTCGGTGCCAACGCTCACACTGTGTGTCATGCCTGAAATGCGCGGTGAAGAGTTGTGGGTGGGCGCTTGTGTGGAAGCCGCGCTGCCCGGAGTCCAGGTGGTGCAGCACGACGACGGCTCGCGGCCGAGTATGTATGACCTGGACCTCGTCCGAGGGGGCGTGCCGTTCGCGGCGATGGAGGTCACGGCGGCAGCCGATGGCGAGTCCATCGAACTCTGGAACCTCGTCAACGGCTCGGATGATCGTTGGATCGAGCCGAACCTGCTGGGCGGCTGGATGGTCACGGCGACGCCGAGAGCCCGAGCGAAGCGGCTCAAGAAGGAACTACCGCCCCTCCTCCGGACGCTTGAGAATGCCGCGGAGGGGCCGGAGCGGCAGGCCGCCGCGGAGCGTCTGTTCGAGATGGAGGTCGTCTCGGCGAACCGAAGCGCGACCGACTTCCCGGGAAGCATCTACGTCACTCTCCAGCGAGACCCCGACCGGACCGGCGGGGCCGTGCCGCTCACGGGGGACGGCCTCGTAGCGTGGCTCAACGATTGGATCAGCGAGCCGGCCCAGGAGCACAACGTCGAGAAACTGCGCGCCGCGCCGCATCGCGAACGGCATCTGTTCGTGCTTCTTCCCGGCTTCACGACCGCCCCATTCAGCGCGTCAGACGTCCTCATGCGCCCGGATGGACCGCTGCCGGAGGTCGCCCCAGCGCTGCCCGAAGGCGTCACCGACGTCTGGCTCATGAGCACCTGGTCGACGGGCGACTTGTTCCACTTCAGCGTCGATGGCTGGAGCCGCTCACCCAAGGTGTTCGAAGTCGAAAGCGCGTGAAGGCGGGACGGCCCATGGAGATACCTGGGCCGCCCCCGGACCATCACCGGCGACGAAGGGCCTCCAAGTGGGCCTCCAGAGCCACGGTGCGTCGGCGCTTTGCCTCGAAGGTCCCGGTGTAGTCGCCATTCCTCCATGCGTGAAGCTCGGACTCGACCGTCCGGAGTTCGCGGACGTGCGCCTCGCCCAGGCGGGCGGCGAGGAACTCCTCCTGTTCGAAGACGTCGACCTCGACAGCATCGACTGGGAACGCGGCTAGGGCGGCGAGCGCGGACTGGCCCTCCGCGGCCTTGCGTTTCTCCGCGAAGAGGCGGGCATGCGCTGCATAGAAGGCGTTCTCGAAGCGGTGGGTGCGCTCATCCTGGGCGGTGTCCTCGGCCTGGGCGGCGAAGTGGTCCAAGGCGTTCAGGGCGGACAGGGCGGCCGCGCGCTTCGCCGCGATGGCGTCCGCCTGACGCTGGGCCTCAACGGCCTCGGCGTGGAGGGCGCGAAAGGAGGGGAGGAGCGCCTCGCGGATGGCGGCGCGGTGCTTCAGGACCCCCGCCTCGTAGGCGTCTCCAGCGCCTTCGCGCGGTTGAGGGCCGCGGTCAGGGCGTCGGTCGCGACCTTCACCCGTGCCTTGGCCTCCGCCTCCGAGATGGCGGGCGGGACCCTCTTGCCCGTCTGTACCGCGGCCCGAATGGCGGCGTCCCTCTCTGCGGGTGCAGCGAGGGCGTGGTCCAGGTCGTCGTGACGGGCCTCCACGTCGGCCAAGGCCTCCAGGTAGGCGGTGTGTAGGTCCCCGACCTGGGACAGGTCGGGGCCGGTCAGAACGGCAGGGGGCACCTTGGCGGCGTCGGGGTGGAGTTCCACGAAGCCGGGACTGCTCGGGCGGTGGGCCTGCTTCGTCGCCATGGTGGCGGGTCCTTTCGGTGGTGGGTGTGAGGAAGTGCCCGGCGGTAGCGGACGCAAGAGCCGTCGGCCGGGCCAGCCGTGTTGTTCAGCTCCGCTCTCCCAGGGCGCTACGCGCTCCGCGCGTGACGGCCGCGGGCGGCTGTTGGAGCGGGTCGCGGGTGCCGGAGAGGCGCTCGCACGACTCTCGGCACGCGGCCCGGTGGACGATCTGGGCTTCCGCCTCGGTTTGGAGCGCGGCGATGTGATGCGCCGAGGTCGCGGGAGTAAGTAGGTGCCGGACCAAGACGCCGTCGTAGGTGATGAGGACCGGGGTGGCACGCGTCGTCACCGGCCGGCCTCCTGGGCCTCCAGGAGCGCCAGGGCCTTGCGAACGCGATCGGCGGAGGGGCGCGGACGGAGGCGTCGGTGTCGACGCATCCGACACCTTGGCGAACAGGTCACGCGGTTTGCGTACGAGGCTTCCGAGAGCGGTCGGCCGCATTCGGAACAGAGGATCACGAGGTTCTCCATCGGACAGGCCGGAAGGCACCCCGGCGGCGGTGGCTTGCTCGCGAGGGACGGCCCCAGGACCGGCGCGGAGGAGGCGCGCGTGCCGCTTCGGACAGATCGGAAGCCTTGCGATCTCGAGCGGTGATCCTGGGGCCGTCAGCACCCGGGCCATGTGCCTGTCGTGCCACGGACAAGCGGCCGTGCAGGGAGACACACACCGGCACCCGAAAGGCGTTGCCGTTGCAGCTCTCTGCTCGGAGAACCTTGGCCGCCGCGGTTCAGGTGTCCGAAGCCCGTCGTCCTCCCAGGGCCCAGGGCTAGCGGCCGGGGCCTGGCGCAGGAGAGGCCGCAAGAACTCGCCGCAACTTCCCACCGCCGCCGCTCCTGCATGGGCCCAGAGACGCCGAACCCCTCGATCCGCGGGCCCACATGCTGTCCACTGCCGGGGCCGAGGGTCGGCGCGTATCTGCCGAGGACGGGTCAGGCGGCCCCCTCCGAACGGGTTCCAGGGACGACGTAGAAGAAGGCGCCGCGGACCTTGCGACGGCGTCCGAGGAAAGCGTCCAGGGCGGCGTACGTCCGGACTTCTCTAGGCAGGCGCAGGCGCTCCGGGAGGGTCGGGTCGTCCTCACGCTCCGCGGCCATCTCCGCGGGCGTGTGGTCCGCATACTCCGCGATCCAGGAGGCGGCGGTCTCTTGGACCGCGGCGACGGCGACGGCCGCCGGGATGCGGTTTCCCGGGGCGAGGTCCGCGCCCCAGATACGGGCCGCCCAGGCGGCGGTCTGCTCCTCTTGGAGCCGGACCCGGGCGCGGTAGGTCGCAACGCGCTCGGCGGCTGCCTTCGGGGCGGGTCGACGAGCCGAGGGTTTCCGAACGGTGGCCTGCCGCGGCGCGAGGACGCGAACCTGGACGGCAACGGCGCGGACATAGTCCTCCGCGGACCGTTGCTCCAGGGTCGCCAGGGTCCGGAGGTCCGCGTACGGGCGGCCCTCGTCATGGACGGGCGGGAGAGTCTCCAAGAGACGACGGAAGCGCGGCATGAGGTCGCCGGTGGCCAGAGCGCGGGCTGGGGCGGTCGCGTCGCCCTGCGGTCGTAGCGCGAGGGCTCCGGACTCCTGCCAGACCTCGAAGCGGTTACGGAGGAGCGGTAGGACCAGCACTCGCGCGACCGTCCGAGGACCAGGCACGACGATGCTCCGGCCGAGGGTGTGCGCGCGTAGGCGGACGGGGTTCTCCGCCCGGTTGGGGCGCTTGCCGACTTCTGCCTGGGCGTGAGCGTGGTCCGGGGGCGGGCCGTCCTCCGGTACAGCGGCCAGGGCGGCGTACGGGTCACGGTGGTGGGTCATGGGTGGGACTCTCCGGGGTTCGGGGTGGCGGGGCGGGGCGCCCTCGTGAGGCCAACCTTGGCCGGGGGGATCCGGTTGGTTCACGGTGACGTTCGGCGGAAATTCCCTATAGGTGGTGGGGGTGCCGTCGTCGAGCGCTAGCGATGAAGCCAGGTACGTATTCGTCACTGTGAACACGTCCCATCCCCCGCGAGGAAGTGGCCGGAGGGAACCTCGGCCCCGCGGCCCCGCCTGGTTCACGGCCTCCGGCCGAGGGGGTTAGAGATGCGGTCGCCGCGCACGCCCAGAGACGGCGAAAGGCCCCCGCCTCCACCAAGGAGACGAGGGCCAGGCCGCGGGGGTTGGGGGCGGACTACGCGGCGGCCTCCTCCAGGTCTTGGCGCTCGGGACGCGCCAGGGTGGCACGGTCGGGGGAGTCTCCGTCCGCGATCTGGCCCACGAGGTAGTCGACCTCCGCGTCCAGGCGCACTCGCGCCGGGTCCCAGGTCCCGCGCCGCTTCGCCGGTCTGACCGTGACCGTCACGCCTAGGTCCGCCATGTGCGCCCGCTTCTCGTCGTCCGTCCAGGAGGCCCAGGCGTCG
The DNA here is from genome assembly GCF_037936805.1 of Nocardioides epinepheli. NCBI lineage: Bacteria > Bacillati > Actinomycetota > Actinomycetes > Propionibacteriales > Nocardioidaceae > Nocardioides > Nocardioides epinepheli. The sequence goes on from NZ_JBBMMC010000005.1 coordinate 8,083, forward strand.
CCGTACGCCGTGAACGTGCGCTTCGTGATGACCTGGCGGTCCGACTTCTGGAGGCGCTCCCGCTCCGCCGTGAGGTCCGCGATGCGCGCGAAGAGGGCGGGGAGGTCGGCCGTCCCGGTCCGCGTGATGCCCGCGGTCGCGGCGGTCAGGGCGACGTCCACTTCCGCCAGGGCCGCCGTGACGGAGACGTTCACGAGGCGCTCCACGACCTCCACGCCGGAGAACGACTGGAGGAACTGGCGGGCGGCCTCCTCCTCCGTCTTCTCCGCATCCACGAGCACGTGGGACCCCTCGCCCAGGCCGCGGCACCCGTAGAAGGCCACGCCGCGACGGTTCCGCCGGATGAGGCGCTCCCCGCACGGGCAGACCACCAGGCCCTCCAGGAGCCGCTTCGGGGCCTCCAGGCCCGCCTTCGTGGCGGCGCTCCTCGCGGCGTCTCGGGCCTCGCGCGTGAAGAGGGCGCGCACCTGGGCGGCCACGTCGTCGTCCACCAGCGGCTCCCAGGCACGGACCGGGGAGCAGTCCTCGCCGAGGACCGGGCGGCGCTCCCGGGTTGGCTTCCCGTGACCGTCCAGGACGGCCTCCGTGAGGAATCCGGAGACGTGGAGCGCCCGGGCCAGGTTGAGGACGGACGGGGCCTTCCAGGTGCCGCCCGTCGACGTGGGGATGCCCTCGGCATTGAGCGCCCGGGCGAGGCCGTTCACGGAGACGCCCGCCAGGAGGTCCGCGTGGATGCGCCGGACGACGGCGGCCTCCTCGGGGACGACCTCCAGGACCTTCCCGATCCCGTCCGTGGCCTTCACGGGACGGTAACCGTAGGGCCGGGGACCGCCGCTCCATCGCCGCTGCGACTTCAGGAATGCCTTCGTCGCCTTCAAGCGCTCGCCCGTGGTGGCCGACTCCAGCGCCGCAAAGACCTGGAGAATCTCGACCATGGCGCGGCCCATCGGCGTCGTCGTGTCCAGCGGCTCCGTCGCGGAGATGACCTGGAGGCCCTCGTCCAGGAGCGCGCCCATATCGACCACGGACCGTGCCACGCGGTCCAGCCTCCAGCAAAGGAGCGCGTCCGCCTCTCCGCGCGCGATGCGGGCACGGGCGGACGTGAGGCCCTCCCGGTCCAAGCGGGACTTCGTGGCGCTGACGTCTTCGTCCACTTCGGTCCCGACGAGGGTCCAGCCGCGCGCCCGTGCCGTCGACTCCAGGACCTCGCGCTGTTTTGCAATGGACGTGGAGTCCTCCATCGCGCGCGAGATGCGGACGTAACCGACTACCTTCATGGGGTGCGACCTCTTCCTCTATCCGGTGGCCCCGGAACATTGGCCGCGTCATGTGCCCTAGTTCCCATGCGGGGGAGTGGGACGAGGTGATGGACGTCGTGAAGCGGGCCGTCGACGTCGTCGCGGCCGTGTCACCGCGGGTCGGCCTCGTGCTCAAGGCCGACATCCGGCCCGGTCACACCGGCGAGCTGGCGGGCAAGGTGGAGCGGATCGAGCGGATCCTCGCCGAGGGCACCGACCGGCCGGGGGAGTAGCCCGATGCACAGCGAGGCCCGGCACTACCGCACCGGCAACACCGAGCGGGTGCTCGATCTCACCGGCGACGCCGAGGCGTTCGTGGCCGAGGTGGTGGCCGGCGGTGGCGGACCCGACGGCCTGCTCCATGTGTTCGTGCCCCACGCCACGGCCGGCCTCGCGATCATCGAGACCGGGGCCGGCAGCGACGACGACCTGCTCGCCGCCCTGGCCGATCTGCTCCCGGCCGACGATCGCTGGCGGCACCGGCACGGAAGCCCTGGGCACGGGCGCTCGCACGTGATGCCGGCGATCGTGCCGCCGTACGCGAGCGTGCCGGTCATCGAGGGCCGGCTGATGCTCGGCACCTGGCAGAGCATCTGCCTGGTCGATCTCAACGTCGACAACGACGCGCGTGAGGTCCGGTTCTCGTTCCTCGCGGGTTGAACGCTCGGGTTTTATTCGAACAGGTGAGCGAGTAGCCTGGACGGCATGACCTCCGTCGTGATCCCGCCCGGCTGGCCCGCCGGCGTCCGACCCGCCCACACCCGGCACTGGGAGCTCAGTGCCGAGGCCTGGCTGCTGGACCTGTGCCCGCCGGAGTACCGGGGCTATCCGGTGCTACGGCGTCATCTGGTCGTCCTCGCCCGGTTCGCGGTGCGGCACGTCGAGGCGATGCAGGAGGGCTGCACGAAGAGCCTGAGCGCCGCGCGGGCCGAGCTGCGCGGGGTGGTGGCCTCCGATGTCGCCGAGCGTGCGGTCGAGACGTGGCTCACCGAGGAGGCACGGCTGCGCGCGCTGCGCCGCGAGGTCGGGCTGGTCGAGTCGGCGCTGCGGGGCACCGAGTTCCGGGCCTCGCTGTGAGCTCCCGAGACGCGCGCGCCGGTCCTGATACTGGCTCCTTCGGGGCATGTGGAGTGTCCCCGGCGCGTGGGAGATTGGAAGCATGACTAGACCACCCGCCGTCGAGACCCGGTTCGCCGTGGTGCTCAACGGCGGGGTGAGCCTGGCGATCTGGATGGGCGGCGTCGTCCACGAGCTCAACCGGCTTCGGATGGCCTCGCTCGGGGCGGCGCCCGAGGGCGACGGCGGAGCAAACGCCGGCGAGCGGTGTGTCCACGACGCGTGGCGGGCGATCCTCGAACGCACCGGCCGCTCGGTGGTGGTCGACGCCGTCGCCGGCACCAGCGCGGGCGGCCTGAACGGCGCCTTCCTCGCCACCGCGGTCGGTCGCGGCGCCGACCTGCCGCTGCTCAAGCCGGTCTGGAGCGGCCTGGCCGCCCTCCAGCGCGGCGCGCTGCTGCGCTCGGACAAGGAGGCGGCGCCGTCCGTGCTCGACGGCGAGTACTTCGCCCGCTCGATCGCCGGCGTCGTCGACTCGATCACGCCCCGGAGCGATATCGCCCCCCTCGAGTGCACACTGCTCCTCACGGCCACCGCCCTGCGGCCGGCACCGCGCCGCTACGACCTCGAGGGCGGCCTGGCCGCCTGGGCCGTCGACAGCCGGCGGGTCTACCGCTTCCGTCGCCTCGACGACGCCGACGGCGCGACCATCGAGGATCACTTCGACCCGGGCGACGACGGCGCCGGCCAGACGATCGTCACCGCCGCCCGGGCCTCGGCCAGCTTCCCCCTCGCCTTCGAGCCGGTGTGGGAGAGCGCGGCCCTACGGGAGCGTCGTCGCGACGCGGCGAACCTCGACCCGCCGACGTGGCTGATCGACGGCGGCGTCCTCGACAACGCGCCGTTCGAGCCGCTGCTCGACGAGTTGCGCCATCGCGCCGTCGCCGCCCCGTTCGAGCGGGTGGTCCTCTACGTCACGCCCAGTGCCGCCGCGCAGGCGGTGGCGGGGCCGCCGTGGACCGGGGGAGACCCGCCCGATCCCGCCCAGATCGCCGGCGCCGTGGTCAGCGCGATCCGCGAGCCCGATCAGCGTGCCGACCTCGCCACCCTCGCCGAGTCCTTCGAGCGCGCCTCGTTCACCCGCTCCGGGCCGGCGCACCTGCTCGCCGACCTGCTCTCGCCGAGGTCCACCACGCTGCTGGCACCGGACGCGGCGCTGGTGTCGGCCGATGCGCTGTTCCCCGCCTATCGCGCCCGACGCCTCGAGGAGGCCGAACGCTGGCTGCTCGGGATCGACCGACCGCCTCAGCTGGTGCCGCCGCTGGCGCTCGAGCTCACCGACGACGAGTGGCCGGTCGTCCCCGAAGGACCGCTTCACGACCCCCACGACTGGCAGTGGGGGCTGCCGACGGCGGCGCGGATCCTGAGGTGGTGGGGGCGCGCCCTGGTGCGGACCAGCGGCGAGCTGCCCGGCCTCGACGTCGCCTTCGGCGTCCTCGACCGGGCTCAGCGCCGGGTGCGGGCGCTCCGGCGCGAGGAGGACGATCGCCTCGCGGAGTCGATCGAGGCGACGACGTCCCCCCACGCGCGGCTGGTCGCGCTTCGCAAGCTGCACGAGGAGCTGGGAGCGCGGACCGAGGTCGCGAGGCTCGTCGGCCAGGTCACCGACGCGGTCGCGGCGGCGTGGGGCGGGGGCGGCGGTGCCGAGCTTGCGCAGTACTCGCTCGACCTCGAGGTGGTCGCCTCGGCGCTGGCGCTCGACACCAGCGACCGGCCCGGCTTCCGCTACCGGCAGGTCACCCCGGCGGCGTCCCCGCTGATCGCGGTGGAGGCCACCGGCTACGCCGACTGGCCGGCCAAGAAGCTCTACGGCGAGCGGTGGGGTCACTTCGGGGCCTTCGGGTCCCGCGACGGCCGGGCCCATGACTGGCTCTGGGGCCGCCTCGACGGCGCCAGCGCCCTGTGCGAGTACCTCCTCGGCCCCGACTTCGCCGACGACCCCGCCTGCCAGGCGCTGGGCCGGGCGATCCTCGCGGCCGACGGCATCTCGCCGGAGGAGCTGGCCGACGACGCCCTGCGCGCCTATCGGATGACGCCCGACCAGATGCTGCGCGACATGGTGGCCGACGACCCCGTCGCGGTCGGCGACTCCCTCGACCTCCTCGTCGACACCATTCCGGAGGTCCTCGGGCAGATCCACGGCGCCGGGCCGGCGCTGGAGTGGGTGCTGGCCCGCGACATCGACCACGACGACGTCCCACCGGACGCCGGGATCGGCGAGCGACTCAAGCTCGGCCTCGCCCGGCTCTCCACGATGCCCATCCGGCTCTACCTCGACCACGTGATCGACCACGCCACCGACCCGCAGTCGCGCTGACCCGTCCGCTATAGCTGACGGGTCACCGTCCGATTCGCGCTGACCCGTCCGCTATAGCTGACGGGTCAGCGTTCGTGGAGGGGTCGGGTCAGGGGAGTGGGTCGGCGGTGCCGAGGCGCCACAGGGCCAGGCCGCGCAGGTCGTAGGCGCGGGCCAGGTCGACGCGCAGGGCCCACGAGCGTGCATCCGACCACCACAGTCGGCGCCCGTCGGGAAGCCGGGCCGACCACTCGCCGGCCCGCCGGTGCCAGACCGGCTTGACGCCGGCGCGCTCGGTCGCGCGACGCGCCCAGCGGGGCGCGAAGGAGCGACCGGTCCCGTCAGGCCGCCAGGTGTAGCCGTAGCCGGCGACGCCGAGGTCGAGCCTGGCCGCCGGGACCCGCTCCAGGGCCGCCTCCACCGCACGCCGCTGCCAGCCGAGCCCGCCGATCGGACCCGGCTCCGACCACGACGGGCCGTGCTGGTCGTAGGCCATCAGCTGGACGGCGTCCGCGGCCCGCCCGAGCCGGCCCATCAGGTAGCCGCGCGACCGGTAGGCCGCCACCGACGTCGCCGCGCTGACGTCGATGGTGACCGTCCTGTCGGCCGGCATCGCCGTCTGGAGCTGCTCGACCAGCGAGGCCAGGCCGGCCGCGTCGGAGCGCCGGACCCGCTCGAAGTCGACGTTGACGCCGTCCCACCCACCCGCGGCGACGCGCGTCGCCATCAGCCGTGCGACCCGCCGGATCGAGCGCGGGTCGGAGAGCAGCGCGTGCACGGCGTCCTCGTCGAAGGCCTCGAGACGGTTGCTGTAGTTGGAGAGCAGGAGTTCGGTGTGGAGCCCGCGCGCCCGGGCCAGCCGCCCGACCCGCACCACGCTGTCCGACGGCGGTCGCACCCGGCGTCCGTCCGGCGTGATCGGCGCCGCGGCCACACTGACGGTCGTCAGCGCGTGGGCGTCGCGGTCGAGCACCTTCGGCGGCAGGCTCCCGAGGGCGTAGCCGGTGACGGCCGGCTCCTCGGCGGCGTCGACGGCGTCGGCAGGAGCGGCGCCCAGGATCACGGCGAGGGCGAGGGGGACAAGGAGGACACGGAGATGGACGAGACGGCGACGCGGCACCCGACCAGCATCGCCTACCGGCGGCCTCCGCGCCGCCGGTTCGGTGTGGTCCGGAGCACGTGGCTCGCCGATCCCGGCGGGCGGGCTACGAACCGGTAATCTCGGCGGCATGTCTGTGCTGGAGTCCATCACCGGGCCGCGTGACCTGCGCACCCTCGACGACGACCAGCTGGCGACGCTCGCCACCGAGATCCGGGATCTCCTCGTCCAGACGTGCGCACGCACCGGCGGACACCTCGGGCCGAACCTCGGTGTGGTCGAGCTGACGCTGGCCATCCACCGGATCTTCGACTCCCCACAGGACCGCGTGGTCTTCGACACCGGCCACCAGGCCTACGTCCACAAGATCCTCACCGGCCGCGCCGCGGACTTCGACGGCCTCCGCCAGGAGGGTGGGCTCTCGGGCTATCCCAGCCAGGCCGAGTCGCCGCACGACATCGTGGAGAACTCCCACGCCTCCACCGCGCTGAGCTACGCCGACGGGCTCGCCAAGGCCTACCGGATCCGCGGCGAGGACCGCCACACCGTCGCGGTCATCGGCGACGGCGCCCTTACCGGCGGCATGGCGTGGGAGGCGCTGAACAACATCGCGATCGCGAAGGACAGCCGCCTGGTCATCGTCGTCAACGACAACGGCCGCTCCTACACCCCCACCGTCGGCGGGCTCGCGACGGCGCTCACCTCGCTGCGCACCAACCCGCGCTATGAGCACTTCCTCGACCTGGTCAAGAAGCGCCTCAACGCCGTCAAGGGCGTCGGCCCGGCCGCCTACGACGCCCTGCACGCGATGAAGCGCGGGCTCAAGGACGCCCTCGCCCCGCAGGGGCTGTTCGAGGACCTCGGCCTGAAGTACGTCGGGCCGATCGACGGCCACGACGTCGCGGCGATGGAGCAGGCCCTGGCCCAGGCCAAGCGCTTCGGCGGCCCGGTCATCGTGCACGCGCTCACTCGCAAGGGCTTCGGCTACGACGCCGCCGAGCGGCACGAGGCCGACCAGTTCCACTCGCCCGGGCCCTTCGATGTCGACAGCGGCTCGGAGCTGCCCAAGGGCGCGATCTGGACCGATCACTTCTCCGACCACATGCTCGAGATCGGCGCCCGGCGTCCCGATGTCGTCGCGATGACGGCCGCCATGATGCATCCCGTCGGTCTCCACAAGTTCGCCGCGGTCTACCCCGAGCGCACCTTCGACGTCGGCATCGCCGAGCAGCACGCCGCGACCTCCGCGGCCGGCCTCGCGATGGGTGGCCTGCACCCGGTCGTGGCGGTCTACGCGACCTTCTTGAACCGTGCCTTCGACCAGGTGCTGATGGACGTCGCCCTCCACCGCTGCGGGGTCACCTTCGTGCTCGACCGCGCCGGCGTCACCGGCGACGACGGCGCCAGCCACAACGGCATGTGGGACATGTCGGTCCTCCAGGTGGTGCCCGGGCTGCGCCTGGCCGCACCGCGCGACGTCACCCGGATGCGCGAGCTCCTCGACGAGGCCGTCGAGGTGGCCGACGCGCCGACCGTCGTGCGCTTCCCCAAGGGCGCCCCGCCCGACGACGTCCCTGCGATCGACAAGGCGGGCGGCGCCGACGTCCTGGTGCGTACCGGCGCGCTCGACGTGCTCGTGGTCGCGGTCGGCTCGATGGCCAGTGTCGCCGTCGACGTCGCCGACCGGCTGACCGCCCAGGGCATCGGCGTCACCGTGGTCGACCCGCGGTGGGTCAAGCCGGTCGACCCGGCCATCGTCGAGCTCGCCCGGCGGCACCGGCTGGTGGTGAGCGTCGAGGACAACGGCCGGGTCGGCGGGTGCGGCGCGGTGCTGCTCCAGACCCTCAACGACGCCGGCGTCACCACGCCGTTCCAGCTCCACGGGATCCCCCAGGAGTTCCTCGGCCACGCCAAGCGCGCCGCGATCCTCGAGCGGATCGGCCTCACGCCGCAGGCCCTGGCGCTCGGGATCGTCGAGGCGATGTCGGCGCTGTCCGACCAGTCCGAGCAGGAGAACACCGGCCGCGCCGACGTCGATGCCGATCGCCGCTGACCGACGTCGCCGAGCACTGCCGGTGCTCGCGCTCCTCGTCGGACTCGGCTGCCTCACCGCCTGCGGGTCCGACCCGGTCGAGCCGGACGGCTCGGCGTCGGTGGGGCCCGATGACGCGAGCGCGTCGTCCGAGCCGTCGTCGACGGGCGCCCCGAACGCCCGGATCGACCCAACCACCACACCGGTACCGGGCGCGCCGGCCGCCCCGACCACGCCGCGTCCGGTGCACCCCGACGTCGCATCGTCGCTCCAGGCCGTGCTCGACGAGCGGGCCGCCGCGGTGCTGGCGCACGACGAGGACCGGTTCCGCCGGGTGCTGACGCCCGGCGGCGAGCTCGCGACCACCGAGTCCGGCTACTTCGCCAACGTGACCCAGCTGCCCCTCTCCGCCTTCTCCTACCGGCTGCTCCCGGAGTCGCTGGTGCGCCTCGACGACGACTACTGGGGCGTGGTCGAGCTCACCACGAGGCTCGGCGCCTTCGACCGCGCCCCGGTGCGCACCCTCGACCGCTTTCGCTTCACCCCCACCCGTTCCGGGTTCGCCATCTCGGCCACCACCGACGCCGAGTGGGAGCGGGAGCATCTGGGCCGGCCCGAGCCCTGGGACGTCGACGACGCCGGGCAGGTGCGCGACCTCACGGTCGTGAGCGCCCCGGGGGTCCTCGGGGTCTTCGATGCCGGCACCGCGCCCCTCGGGCCGCGCACGGCCAGGATCGCCTCCGCCGCGCTCGCCGACATCGCCTCCCGCGTGCCCTACGCCTGGCCCCGCGCGACGGCGTTCTACGCGTTGTCGGACCCCGGCTACCTCGACGGCTTCGACCGCCTGCCCGGTGGTGACCCGCAGGCACTCGACGCCATCGCCTTCACCGTCGCCGCCGGCCCCGACGACGCCACGGTCGCCTCGGAGCGGTTCACGCTGAGCCCGGCGGCGACCGGGCTCCTTGGCCAACGCCGTCCCGGCGACCTGGCGCGGCTGGTGCGCCACGAGCTCGCCCACGTCGCTGTGGGCACGCACGACGATGCGGCGCCGGTGTGGCTGCGCGAAGGCGTGGCCGAATGGCTCTCGATGCAGGCCGTCCCGGCCCCGCGATGGCGGGTCCCGGCCCGGATCGTCGCGGAGGCCCGTGACCGGCGGCTCACCATGCCCACCGACGCCGCCTTCAACGGCGCGGGGGCAGCGGCCCACTACGCGCTCGGTTGGTGGGTCTGTGAGTGGATCGTGCGGCAGCGCGGCGAGCAGACCCTCTGGGCGCTGCTCGACGGATTCGCCGGGGCCGCCCAGGATCCCTCGGGGGAGACCGCGGTGCTGCGCCGGCACCTCGGTCTCACCGTCGACCAATTGGCTCGCCGTGGCGCGGCACTGATGGTGCGTGAGATCGCCGAGCCGTCCACCCCTAGGCTTGCGGGGTGAGTTCGGAGCGGCTGGTGCACATCGTCGACGAGATCACCGGTCTCGACGGCGTCGACGAGGTGCCGATGATCGTGGCGCTCGACGGCTTCCTCGACGCCGGCACCTCCTCCGCGTTGGCCGCCCGGCACCTGGCCGCGCTCAGCGACGGCGGCAGCGTGGTGGCGACGTTCGACGTCGACCAGTTCCACGACTACCGGGCGCGGCGTCCGGCGATCTCGTTCGTGCGCGACCACTACGAGCAGTACGACGCCCCGCGGCTCGTGGTCCGGCTCCTGCGGGACGCCGGCGGGACGCCGTACCTGTTGCTGCACGGACCCGAGCCGGACAATCGCTGGGAGGCCTTCACCCGCGCCGTGCGCGAGGTGATCGAGCGGCTCGGCGTGACGCTCACGGTGAGTCTGGGGTCGGTGCCGATGGCGGTCCCGCACACCCGGCCGATCGCCGTCACCCATCACGGCACCAACCCCGACCTCCTCGTGGGTGAGAATCCCTGGGACGGTGAGCTACGGGTTCCGAGCAGCGCCCAGGCCCTCCTCGAGCTGCGGCTGGGGGAGTGGGGCCACGACGCCGTCGGGTTCGTGGCGCACATCCCGCACTACCTCGCCCAGCTCGAGTACCCGCAGGCCTCCGCGGTGCTGCTCGACCAGGTCGAGCGCACCGCCAAGCTGACCCTCGACCTCAGCGCCCTGCACGACGCCGCCGCCGAGCGCGAGGAGGAGATCACGCGCTACCTCGCGGGCAACGAGGAGGTCGGCGAGGTCGTGGCCTCGCTCGAGCGGCAGTACGACTCCTTCGCCCAGGCCGAGGAGAGCGGCGCGAACCTGCTCGCCGAGGACCAGCCGCTGCCCACCGGCGACGAGATCGGGCGGCAGTTCGAGCAGTTCCTGGCCGGTCTCGAGGGCCCCGACACGCCGCCCGACACCCCTGACACCCCTGACACTGCGGAGGACGACACGTGAGCAACGAACCCGAGCGCGCCCCCGACGTCGTCGGCGGTGACGACCTGATCGGGCTGCTCGACCTCGAGTACCTCGACATGGACCTGTTCCGGGGCAAGCAGCCGGACACGACCCGCCAACGGGTCTACGGCGGGCAGGTCGCCGCGCAAGCCCTCATCGCCGGTACCCGGACCGTCCCGGAGGGCTACCACGTGCACTCGCTGCACTCCTACTTCCTGCTTCCGGGCGACTACACGGTGCCGCTGATCTACGACGTCGAGCGGATCCGCGACGGGCGCTCCTTCCTCACCCGTCGCATCGTCGCGCGTCAGCACGGCGAGGTGATCTACTACCAGACCCTGAGCTTCCAGCGGCACGAGGACGGATTCGAGCACCAGGAGCCGATGCCCGAGGTCCCGGCACCCGAGGAGGGCATCGACCTCATGGCGTGGCTGCGGGGGCGTGGCCACCAGGAGGCGGACGCACTCAGCAAGGAGTGGGCCGCCCTAGACGTCCGGTTCCTCGGCAACTCCCGGCGGGGACTCGAGGCCGACCCCGACCATCCAGCGCAGGCCCGGATGTGGATCCGGATCCTCGGCGACTTCGGTGACGACCCGGTCGAGCACCTCGCGGCGTTCACCTACGCCAGCGACGTCTCGCTTCTCGGCGCCTCGCTCTCGGCCCACGACGGTGCCGACCCCACCAACGTCCAGATGGCCTCGCTCGACCACACCGTCTGGTTCCACCGGCCGTTCCGGGTCGATGAGTGGTGGCTCTACGACCAGTGGTCACCCTCCGCCGGCGGGGCCCGCGGCCTCTCGCTCGGCCGCGTCTTCACCCGCGACGGCACCCTTGTGGCCACCGTGGCCCAGGAGGGGCTGATCCGCCCGGTCCGACGCGATCCGTGAGAGGACCCCTGGCCTCAGCCACGGCACCACCCCGGCCGGGTAGAGAGGGATCGACTCCTCGGCGTCATCGAACCGGCGCCACACCACTGGCACCGTCGATCCGTCGCTCTCGGTGAGCATCGCGCCCGCGCGCGAGGGCTCGGGATCGAGACGACCGAGGTAGACGAACACGATCTCGTGCCCGACCTCGCCGTCGATGCGGAAGATGTTCTCGACGCACGTCACGAGCCTCAGGTCGCAGATGGTCGCGCCCAGCTCTTCGTCCACCTCGCGGATGATCGCCTCGCGGTGGGTCTCACCGAGTTCGACGCTACCCCCGATCAGCCGGTGGTAGCCGGCGGGATTCTCGGCCGTGGGCGGATTGAGCGTGACCGCGTGGGTCGCACCACCGGCGTCCGGGGCGACGAGCATCGCCTTGACGCGGATCACGGAGCGGTCGATCAGCACCCGACAAACCTAGCGACCGATCAGCTCCAGTGGTCGGGCGCTGGTGGACTCGGCGCGGCGTCGTCGGTGGTTCTCGGCGACGCCCTGCGACAGTGCGTGGACGGCGGTGACGGCCCACACGACGTTCGCCGCGACGCTGGGCCAGGCGCCGTACATCGTGCTGGCCACGGCGCCGAGCACTCCGCCGACGGCGTTGAGGCAGGCATAGGGGAAGGACTGGGCGCCGAGGCGACCGCGCGCCACGAGGAGGTAGGCGACCAGGGTGCCGACCATGCCCAACCAGCCGAGTGTCGCTGCCATCATGTCGCCATCGTGACGCCTCGGAAGGGTAAGAACAATTGCACTCCGATGAAGCGGGCATTTAGCATTCATGAAGTGCAGATCGATCCTCGACGGCTCCGCTTCCTCCTTGCCGTGGCCCGGACCGGCGGCGTGCTCGCCGCGGCCGACGAGCTCGCGGTGACGCCGTCCGCGGTCTCGCAGCAGCTGGCGCGTCTGGAGAGCGAAGTGGGGCGCCCACTGCTGGTGCGGACCAACTCCGGGACGACGTTGACCCCGGCCGGGCTCGCCCTTGCGGAGTCCGCCGAGCAGATCGAGCAGGCCTTGGGCGAGGCGCGCGCCCGGATCGAGCAGCAGGACGGCGAGGTGACCGGGGTGGTCCGGGTCGGCGGCTTCCAGAGCGCCATCGCCGGCCTCATCGCACCCCACCTCGGCGAGTGGCGGCTGCGCTACCCCGGCCTCGAGTTCGACATCGTCGAAGCCGAGCAGGCCGAGCTCATCCGCGGAGTGCGCGGCGGCGACCACGACGTGGTGATCTTGGAGTTCGACGCCGGTGAGACCACGACCGGGCCGATGCGCGGCGTCACCGAGGTGCCGCTCCTCGACGAGCCCTGGAAGCTGGTGGTACCGGCCGGCACCGTGCTCGGCAGTGAGCCGGTCGATCTGAGCCGGCTGTCGGTCCAGTGGCTCGGGGTCGAGGCCTGGGGTGCCAGCACTCGGGCGCTGCGCCGGATCCGGCACGCCTTCGGGGAGGAGCAGTTGCGAGCATCGCGGCACCGCTACACCGCGACCGAGACCGCGCTCGCCCTCGTCGCCGCGGGCGAGGGCGCCGCGCTGCTCCCGTCGCTGGCCCTGCACAGCCTGGCCGGGCCGGGCGTCGAGGTCGCCGATGTGGCCGGACTCGGCACCCGGCGGATCGTGCTGCAGCATCTCGCCGCAGCCGGCGGCGCCAGCACACCGACCGGCGTCGCGGCCCAGCTGATCCGCGAGGCGGCCAGCGCGTTCGACAGTGGCGCCCTCGGCGAGGCGGCTACCTAGCCGTCCCCAGCCGGGCGCGTCAGCCCCGGAGCCGGAGTACCTCCGCGATCGTGTCGGCGTCCTCGGCCCGCTTGTCGTCGCGATAGCGGACCACGCGGGCGAAGCGCAGGGCGGCGCCGCCGGGATACCGCGAGGAGCGCTGGACGCCGTCGAAGGCGATCTCGACGACCTGCTCGGGCCGCACCGGGACGACGTAGTGGTCGCCGACGGTGGACGGGTCGAGGGCGAGCTCGGTGAAGCGCTCGGTCTGCCAGGCCAGCATCTGGTCGGTCATGCCCTTGAAGGTCTTGCCGATCATCACGAACTCGCCGGGGCGCGCCGGATCGCGCGCTCCCAGATGGATGTTGGACAGCGTGCCCTGGCGGCGTCCGGAACCCCACTCGACCGCGAGCACCACCAGGTCGAGGGTGTGCACCGGCTTCACCTTCACCCACGCCGCGCCCCGGCGCCCGGCGGCGTAGGGCGCGGCGAGATCCTTGACGACGACGCCCTCGTGCCCGGCCGCGAGGACCTCGGCAGCGAACGCCTCGGCCTCGGCGGCATCGGCGGTGACCACCCGGGCGACCCGGTGCGCCTGCGGTACCAGCTGCTCGAGCGCTGCGGAGCGGTCGGTGCCCGGGGCGTCGAGGAGGTCGTGGCCGTCGAGGTGCAGCAGGTCGAAGAAGTGCGGCGTGACCACCACCCCTGCGGCCTGCGCGGTGCGCGAGGCGGTCTCCTGGAACGGTCGAGGCCGCCCGTCGGGACCGAAGGCGAGCACCTCGCCGTCGAGCACGAACCGGTCGGCCGGGAGCGCTCGGGCGACCTCGACCACCTCGGGCAGCCGCTCGGTGATGTCGTCGAGGCTGCGGGTGAAGACCGCGACCGTCTCGCCGTCGCGGTGCACCTGGATCCGGATGCCGTCGAGCTTGGCGTCGACGGCGACGCCGCCGGGACGGTCGCCGAGCTTGGCCAGCGCCTCGGCGACGGTGGGCGCCGAGGAGGCGAGCATCGGCTGGACGGCCCGCCCCACGTCGAGTCCGATCTCCGCCAGCGCCGCCGCGCCGCCCTCGAAGGCAGCGTGCACCGCGGCGGTCGTGGATCCCGCGAGCATCGCGGCGCGACGCACCGCGGCGAGCGGGACGTCCGCTGCCGCCGCCACGGCCTCCTGGACGACGGCGTCCAGCGCGCCTTGACGGACCCCGCCCGAGATCGCGCCGCGCAGCCAGGTCTGCTCGGGGGCGGTGGCCGCGGCGAACAGTGCCTGCACGGCGTCCTGCCGGGCGGACTGGGAGCCGGGACCGGCGAGCCCGGCGAGGTGCTCCAGCGCGGTGTCGACGTCGGTGACGCTCAGCGTGGCCCGGTCCGCCGGGTCGGGGAGCGAGCTCAGGCTGCGCCAGCCGACGCCGGTGCGTCTTTGGCGAAGGGTGCCGGCGAGGTAGGCGGTGACCAGCTCGCGCTCGTCGGGCGAGGCCCGCGCCAGCAGCTCGGCGATGGCGGCGACCTTGGCCTTGCGGGACCGGGTGGCCGCGACCGTCGTCGAGGTGTCCACCACATCGCCGAGGAGCATGGCCTCATCCAAGCACCGCGCACCGACACCCCGAGCCGACCGGCCTTGCCGGCCTATCCAAGGGGGGCTTGGGAGGTTTCGTCTCGCCCGTCGCGGCTTCGTTCCTCAGCCGCGGGGCTCGCTCAACCTCCGACCGCGACGGATCTGCTCCTTCGTCGCAGCTCCTGCGGCCGGAGGTTGAGCAAGCGAGCGCCAGCGAGCGCCGACGAAACCCCGGGGACCCTCCCTGCCAGCGTTGGCGAGGTCGGTGCCGAGGTTTCGTCGGCGGCCGACTGTCAGGCGGGCTCGTTCCTCGCCCTCCCGGCTTGCTCAACCTCCGGGAGTCGCCCTCCGGGCTTGCTCGACCTCCGAAGGACCGCTGTCTGCAGTCCCGCCTACGCTGGACCACCATGAGCGGCGAGCTGGCGCGGGTGTGGCGTCCGGACTGGCCGTGCGCCGTCCGGGCGACCCTCGGGCAGCACCGGCGCGGCGGCGGAGACCCGACCATGCGGGTCGAGCCGACCGGACGCGTCTGGCGCGGCACCCGCACCCCCGAGGGTCCGGCGACGCTGCTCGTGGAGCCCCGCGCCGCCGTCGGTGAGGTGCACGCCCGGGCGTGGGGACCGGGCGCGGGGTGGGCGCTCGACCAGCTGCCCGACCTGCTCGGCCACAGCGACGACTGGTCGGGCTTCGAGCCGCGGCACCCGGTGCTCGCCGACGCCCGGCGCCGCCATCCGCACGCGCGGCTGGGCCGCTCGGGCCTGGTGATGGAGGCGCTGGTGCCGACGATCATCGAGCAGAAGGTCACCGGGCAGGAGGCCTTCGCCGGCTTCCGCATGCTGGTGCACCGCTTCGGCGAGCGGGCCCCGGGCCCCGGCGCCGACCGGCGACTCTGGGTGCAGCCGGCGCCCGACGTCCTCCGGGCGATCCCGTCGTGGGAATGGCTGCGCCTGCACATCGATCCCGCGCGCTCGCGCACGATCGTCACCGCGGCGCGGGTGGCCGGCTCCCTCGAACGGCTGAGCCAGGTGTCGGTCGAGGAGGCCGACCGTCGACTTCGCTCCCTTCCGGGGCTCGGCGTCTGGACCAGCGCGGAGGTACGGCAGCACGCCTTCGGCGACCCCGACGCCGTCTCGTTCGGCGACTACCACGTCGCCAAGGACGTCGGGTGGGCGCTCACCGGCACGCCGTTCGACGACGCGCAGCTCGAGGAGTTCCTCGAGCCGTGGCGTCCGCAACGCGGTCGCGTGCCGGCGCTGGTCGCGATGGCCGGCCTGCATCGCCCCCGGCGCGGACCGCGGATGGCGCCGCGGACCCACCTGCCGGGAGGCAGCGTCGCGGTGCGGCGGCCCCGCCGACTAGGTTGACGACGTGAGCATCGACGTCGAGCGGCTAGTGCGCCAGGCCCGCCGGGTGATCTTCGCGGTCCTGGTGATCCCGTTCGTCGTGGCGATCACGATGTCGCTGGTCGACTCCTATCGCCGCCGCGGCAAGAAGGCCAAGCCGTTCCCCAGATCCGCGCCGGAGACCGTGTCGATCGGGGAGAGCACGGTCACGACCTACACCTTCGGCCGCGACCTCTACGACGACATGATCGCCGCCATCGAGGGCGCCGAACGCCAGATCCTGCTCGAGACCTACATCTGGAAGGGCGATGAGACCGGGGAGCGCTTCAAGTCGGCGCTGGCCGCCGCGGCGGAACGGGGGGTCGAGGTCTACTGCATCTACGACGGCTTCGCGAACCTGGTGGTCTCGCCGGTGTTCAAGCACTTCCCACCCTCGATGAAGGTGCTGAAGTACCCGGTCTGGCCGGCCGGCTGGCGGTTCTTCGACCTGCGTCGCTACGGGCGAGACCACCGCAAGATCCTCGTGGTCGACGACTCGGTGGGCTTCGTCGGCGGCTACAACATCGGTGACGCCTACGCCACCGAGTGGCGCGACACGCATGTGCGCGTGACCGGGCCCGGAGTCGCCGACCTCAAACGTGCATTCGCCGACTTCTGGAACCTGCATCGCCGCCGCCGGATCCGGCACAGCGAGCGGCCGCTGCTCCTCGAGACGGCCTCCACCTGGGAGCCGCGGATCCGCGTGCAGCGCAACGTGCCTCGGTTGTGGATGTTCCCGATCCGGGCGATGTACCTGGAGGCCATCCACCGCGCGAGCACCAACATCTGGATGACCACCGCCTACTTCCTGCCCGACCAGGACTTCGTCGACGCGATGAAGGACGCCGCCCACCGCGGCGTCGACGTCCGGCTGCTGGTGCCGTTGAAGTCCAACCACATCGTCGCCGACTGGATCTCCCGCGGGTACTACTCCCAGCTGCTCGAGGCCGGGGTGCGGATCCTGCGCTACCGGGGAGCCATGGTGCACGCCAAGACGGCCACGGTCGACGGCACCTGGTCGACGGTCGGGACCGCCAACATCGACCGGCTCAGCCTCACCGGCAACTACGAGATCAACATCGAGGTCATCGACGACGGCCTCGCCGCCACCCTCGAGGACATCTTCGCCGTCGACGAGTCCAACACCGTCGAGCTCACCCGGGGCGAGTGGGAGACCCGCGACCTGCACCGCAAGTTCACCGAGATGATCCTCGGCCCCCTGCGCCCCCTCCTCTGACCCACCATGACGCTGACCCGTCAGCTATAGCGGACGGGTCAGCGCCGAAATCACGGTGACCCGTCAGCTATAGCGGACGGGTCAGCGTGAATCGGGAGGGTCAGCGGAGGGGGAGCTTGAGCTTCGGGTAGTCCACGACGCCGTTCAGCGGGCCGACGACGAGCTCGCTGCTGCCGTCGAGGCCGAGCCGGACCATCGACCAGGCGCCGTCGAGGTACTGGACGGCGAGCAGGTGCCCGTCGTCCTCCCACTGCACATCGGTGACCAACGCGCGGCCCCAGTTCCACGAGGCCGTCATGACGCCTGCGGTGTCGTAGATCGCCACCGATCGGGCCCGGTCGACGGAGTTGCGCTTGGTGCCCAACACGTGGCGGCCGTCGGGGGAGAACGACTCGAGCCGGTGGTCACAGGTGCGCCAGGCGATCCGCCGGGCGTTCACGAGCATGCCCGAGCACTTCGGCTCGGCCTTGATGGTGCCCACGACGCGCCCGCGCCGGTCGACGTCGGCGACGCTGCGCAGGCGCGGGACGTCGACGGAGAAGCCGTGCGAGGCGACCGCCTTGGCGTCGGTCCTGCGGTTGACGAACGCCGTGCAGCCGCCGTTCACGACGACCTCGGCGTCGCGACAGGTGTGCGCCTTCGCGGTGACGATCGCGCCGGGGGTCCGTGCGCCGGACATGCGGATCAGGCGAACCAGGCGACGGCCCTGGTTCTCGACCGAGACGAAGCGCTCCGCGTTGTCGAGGTAGCCGGCGGTCTGCTGATCGGGGCTGAGGACCAGCCCGTAGTGCTCCAGGCCCTTCGTGATGGTGGTCTTGCCGTTCGGCTTGACCCGTACGACCTCCACTCCGGCCTCGGTGCCGTAAGAGGCCACGATGCCGCGCCCGAGGACTGCGAAGTCGCTCCACGTGGTGGTGCCGACCAGCTGCCGCGTGCCGTCGGGCCGGACGAGACGCCAGTCGCCGGTGCCGAAGCCGACCCGGTTCGCGCGGAGGTAGGGGATCTTGGGCCGCTGGATGTCGGGTGCGGGGGCGGCCGCCGAAGCCGCCTTGGTGGGTGCCGCGTCGGGATCGAGCCCTGCGGCGCCCGGGCTCGCGCCACCGATGGTCACGGTGACGGCCGCTGTCGTGGCGACGGCGGCGCTCAGGATGGTGGTCAGGGGCTTCATGGTCGGTGAGATGCACCACAGGTGCGAAAGGTTGCCGCGGGGGGCTCGGACGTGCGCCGCCGAATGTCGGTGGCGGGTCGTAGCCTCGTGGTATGCGTCCCGTCACCGACCTCGAGCGCCGCGTCGCCCCCTTCAAGGTCACCTCCGACTACGAGCCCGCCGGCGACCAGCCGGCGGCGATCAAGGAGATCGCCCGCCGGATCAACGCCGGCGAGCAGGACGTCGTCCTGCTCGGTGCCACCGGCACCGGCAAGACGGCCACCGTCGCGTGGGTGGCCGAGCAGGTGCAGCGCCCGATCCTGGTGCTGCAGCCCAACAAGACCCTCGCCGCGCAGTTCGCCAACGAGCTGCGCCAGCTCTTCCCCGACAACGCCGTCGAGTACTTCGTCAGCTACTACGACTACTACCAGCCCGAGGCCTACGTCCCACAGACCGACACCTACATCGAGAAGGACTCCTCGATCAACGAGGAGGTCGAGCGGCTGCGCCACTCGGCCACCAACTCGCTGCTCACCCGGCGCGACGTCATCGTGGTGAGCACCGTGTCCTGCATCTACGGTCTCGGCACCCCCCAGGAGTACGTCGACCGGATGCTGCGGCTCAAGGTCGGCGAGGAGCACGACCGCGACTCCATCCTGCGCCGCCTCGTCGAGATCCAGTACACCCGCAACGACATGTCGTTCACCCGCGGCACGTTCCGCGTCCGGGGCGACACGTTGGAGGTGTTCCCAGTCTACGAGGAGCACGCGGTCCGCATCGAGTTCTTCGGCGACGAGATCGAGCGGCTGATGACCCTCCACGCCGTCACCGGCGAGGTGCTCACCGACGACTCCGAGCTCTACATCTTCCCCGCCACCCACTACGTCGCCGGCCACGACCGCATGGAGCGCGCGATCACCGGCATCGAGGCCGAGCTCGAGCAGCAGCTGGCCGACTTCGAGAAGCAGGGCAAGATGCTCGAGGCCCAGCGGCTTCGGATGCGCACCACCTACGACATCGAGATGATGCGCCAGGTCGGGTCGTGCGCGGGCATCGAGAACTACTCGATGCACATCGACGGCCGCGCACGGGGCTCGGCCCCCAACTGCCTGCTCGACTACTTCCCGGAGGACTTCCTCCTCGTGGTCGACGAGTCGCACGTCGCCGTCCCGCAGATCGGCGGCATGTACGAGGGCGACATGTCCCGCAAGCGCAACCTGGTCGACCACGGCTTCCGGCTGCCCAGCGCAATGGACAACCGGCCGCTGCGCTGGGAGGAGTTCCTCGACCGGATCGGCCAGTCGATCTACCTGTCGGCCACGCCGGGCAACTACGAGCTCGACAAGGTGCAGGGCGACGTCGTCGAGCAGATCATCCGGCCCACCGGCCTGGTCGACCCCGAGGTCGTCGTCAAGCCCACCAAGGGTCAGATCGACGACCTGATCCACGAGATCCGCACCCGCACCGAGAAGCAGGAGCGGGTCCTGGTCACCACCCTGACCAAGAAGATGTCCGAGGACCTCACCGACTACCTCCTCGACGCCGGGATCCGCACCCGCTACCTGCACTCCGAGGTCGACACCCTCAAGCGGATCGAGCTGCTGCGCGATCTGCGGCTGGGGGAGTACGACGTCCTGGTCGGCATCAACCTCCTGCGTGAGGGTCTCGACCTCCCGGAGGTCTCGCTGGTCTCGATCCTCGACGCCGACAAGGAGGGCTTCCTGCGCTCGGACAAGTCGCTGATCCAGACCATCGGCCGTGCCGCGCGCAACGTGTCAGGTCAGGTCCACATGTACGCCGACAAGATCACGCCCTCGATGGAGTCGGCGATCGAGGAGACCAACCGCCGTCGCGAGAAGCAGATCGCCTACAACAAGGCGGCCGGAGTCGACCCGCAACCGCTGCGCAAGAAGATCGCCGACATCACCGAGATGCTGGCCCGTGACAGCGAGGACACCCAGGCGCTCCTCGAGACCTGGGCGGGCACCGAGGCCAAGGGCCGCGCCGGCGGTGTGAAGGTCCGTCAGACGGTCCCGGTGCTGGGCGAGAAGGCCAGCGGCACCCACGCCGCCGGACTCGCCGGCCTGCCCAGCGGCGAGCTGGCCCAGCTGATCCAGGAGCTCACCGACCAGATGAAGGAGGCCGCCGCGGAGCTCCAGTTCGAGCTGGCCGCCCGGCTCCGCGACGAGATCAACGACCTCAAGAAGGAACTGCGCCAGATGATGGAGGCGACCAAGTGAGGAGGGACGCCGACCGAGGAACGAGGTCGAGCGATCCCGACGAGCGCGGGAGCACGCGAGCGAAGCGAGCGTCGGCGACGAAGTGATGAGACGCCTCTAATCGGAGGTTGAGCAAGCTGGACGAGCGAGGAACGAGCTCGCCCAGCGCCGACGAAAACTCGCAGGCGTCCTCGGGGGTGCCGGGTTTCGTCGGCGCTCGCTTGCTCAACCTCCGGTGGGCAGCGGGGCTTGCTCAACCTCCGGCGGCGGGCGACCGATGCCGCGGCGTAGAATCACCCCAGTGACGAACCCCGTTCCAGCGCTGGGCGGCCGCCGCGCCTGGACGGTGTGGACGGTCGCGTTCGCGGTCTACTTCGTCGCGGTCTTCCATCGCAGCTCGCTGGCCGTCGCGGGCATCGAGGCGACCGAGCGGTTCGGCCTCTCGGCGGCTCAGCTGGCGACGTTCACGATGCTGCAGCTCCTGGTCTATGCGCTGATGCAGATCCCGGTCGGGCTGCTCGTGGACCGGTTCGGCCCACGAGCGGTGATGCTGCTCGGCACGATCCTGCTCACCGGCGCCCAGGCGGCGTTCGCGCTCGCCGAGAGCTATGGGGCTGCGGTGGCGGCCCGGGTCTTCGTGGGCATCGGCGACGCGCTCACCTTCATCTGCGTCCTGCGACTGGTCAGCCGCTGGTTCCCGCCCCGCCAGGTGCCGCTGATGACCCAGCTCACCGGCACCCTGGGCCAGGCGGGGTCCCTGGCAGCGGCGGTGCCGATGAGCATCGCGCTGCGCGAGCTCGGCTGGACCACCACCTACCTCACCGCCGCGTCGGTCGGCATCCTGCTCATCGCCGGGATCGTCTTCGTCGTGCGCGACGCGCCGACGGACCGGCGGCTGGTGGGACCGCCGCTCTCGCTGAGCGTCGTCCGGCGCAGCCTGGTGGCCTCTTGGGCCCACCCGGGCACGCGCCTGGGGTTCTGGATGCACTTCACCACCCAGTTCAGCGCCACCACCCTCGCGCTGCTGTGGGGGTATCCGTTCTTCGTCCAGGGCGAGGGGCTTTCCAGTGCCCAGGCCGGCACGCTGCTGACCTTCATGGTGGTCGCGATCATGTACGCCGGTCCGCTGCTCGGCGTGCTCGTCGGCCGGCATCCCTGGCACCGGTCCTCGTTGGTGCTGGTGATCGTGTGGTCGATCGTCGTGGTCTGGACGGTCGTGCTGGCGTGGCCCGGCACGGCGCCGATCTGGCTGCTGCTGATCCTGACCCAGGTGGTGGGGATCGGAGGACCGGCCTCGATGATCGGCTTCGACCTGGCCCGGACGTCGAACCCGACCGAGCGGCTGGCGAGTGCCACCGGAATCATCAACCAGGCCGGTTTCCTGGCCAGTCTCATCCTGGTCGTGCTGATCGGTCTCATCCTCGACTGGCGGACGCCGGGCTCCTCGACCGACTACACGCCCGAGGCGTTCCGCTGGGCGATGAGCGCGCAGTACCTGCTATTGGGGGTCGGACTGACCCAGATCTGGCGGTGGCGGCGCCGGGCCCGGCGCGTCATCGATCGAGCGGCCTTGGAGGCGGGCGTCACCGGTTAGCCTGCGGCGGTGGTCGTCATTTCTCGAGAGCTCGCGCAGTTGCGGCTCCAGGCCGAGCGGGCAGCGCGTGCCCGCGCCGACGCCGACCTGCTCGCGCTGGCCGACCGGCTCCGCGCGGGGGACCCGGAGTGGTGGCCGCACCTGTGGGCACCGGCCGCGGCGATCGCCGCGCGGCGGCTCGGCGACGACCGCGCCTGGCCGCTGCTCGACGAGGCGATCGCCCTCGGCTTCCGTCAGCCCATGCTGGTCGAGCCCGACCTCGAGCAGGCGTTCGGCGCCGACGAGCACTGGGCCTCGGCGCTGGCCCGGATCGAGACCGACGTCGTCGCCGACGTCGAACTGCTCGACTGGCCCGACCCGTCCCCCCAGCACCACGTCGAGCTCGACCGGATCGGCACCGAGCGGCTCGCGTCCCTGCGCGAGCGTGTGCCCCAGCAGGAGATCGACACCGCGAGCGCCTGGCGCACCGCGCGCAACCTGCTGCGGTGGGTCAACCAGGCCTGGGAGCACGCCAACGACCACGTCGAGGAGCCCGACGCGCTCGACGTCCTGGACCGGGTGGCGGCCGGAGAGCGTTTCGCCTGCGTCGAGTACAGCATCGTGTTGAGCCAAGCCCTGAACGCCGTGGGCATTCCGTCCCGGAGCGTCCAGTGCTTCCAGGTCACGCATCACGTCGGAGTCGGCCGCGGGCACGTCGTCTCCGAGGCCTGGATCGACGACCTCGACAGGTGGGTGCTGCTCGACGGACAGAACGGCGCCTACTGGTGCGACGAGGTGGGGTCGCCCCTGGGCCTGCCCGACCTGCTCGAGCGGTTCCGGGCGGGAGGGCCGGCGCGGATGGAGTGCCTGGGCAAGCCGCTCGACGACGACGCCCAGTCGATCTGGTGGAGCTACTTCGCGACCGCCCTCACCGGTGGGGTGGTCATCAGCGAAGGACCGTTCGCCGCGCTGTTCCAAGGGACGCGGGTGGTGGACGCCGGCCGGCTCGAACGATCCTGCGACCACTCGCACCCACCCCTCGACGTCGTCAGCGTCGGCCTCGGTGGAAGCCCCGACGCGGTGTGCCTGCGCCTAGCCACCACGCACCCGGAGGTCGTCGGGTTCCGCGTCGTCGGCGCGGACTGGACCGACGACGTCGCGGCCACCGACGGTGTCGGGACGTGGACGCTGCGGCGCTCGCCGGCCGGCCCGATGGAGCAGACGGCCACGGTCAGCGTGCTGACCCGGTACGGGACCGGCCGCGGCTGGCCGCTGCGCTGGCGCGGGTGAGGCAAGGCCGAGCCAGGCGGAGACCTGGCGAGCTCGTAGCCTGACCGCATGGACGTCGAGACCCTGCAGGCGCACTGCCTGGCCAAACCGGGCGCCTGGGCGGACAACCCGTGGGACCACGAGCACCCGGTGATCAAGGTCGGACCCGTCGAGGCCGGCAGGATCTTCGCCTTCCTCGGGGCGCACGGCGTCGGCGTCAAGGCCGGTGCGACCCGCGAGGTCGCAGACGCCTGGCTCGAGCGGTACCCCGAGGGCGCCAGTGTGATGGCCTACATCGGGCGCAGCGGCTGGAACGACCTCGCCTTCGACTCCATCCCCGACGACGAGCTGTTCGAGGCGGTCGACGTGTCCTACGAGCTCGTGGTCGCCAAGCTGCCGCGCAAGCACCGCCCCTGATCGAGCGCGTGGCGCAGCACCACCGTGACGGTCAGTGCCGGCGCGCGGTGAGCGTGACGAGTCGAGCCACCACGAGGGCGACATAGAAGACCCCGGCGACCTGCTCCAGCATCACCAGGGATCGGGCGTGGTTGAGCACGGGCGTGACGTCGGACAGACCGACCGAGGTCAGCGTGGTGAATGAGAGATAGAGCAGCTCGAACCAGGGCCGAGGGCCGCCGCCGCTGTAGGCCACGAAGGAGTCTGGCCACAGGACCTGCGCCCCCGCGTAGACGTAGGCGAAGGCCCACGCGACCACGGTGAAGGCGGCGGCGGTGGCGAAGAGCTCGTCGCGGGTCACCTTGTCGTCGTGGAAGAGGTAGCGGATGAGCGCATACGACACGAACATGTAGAACGGCACGTGCAGTGCCGCGGAGACGAGCACCACCCAGTGCGTCCGGTCGACGAAGGCCTCGGCCACGCTGAACACGACGGCGGGCGCCGCGAATAGGACCGCCACCCACGTCAGCGTCGGGCCGCGGCGTACCGCCCACGTCGCCGCGAGGACGACGCACACCTGGACGGCGCCCAGCGTGGCGCGTCCCGCGGTGGAGCCCTCCAGGAACGGGAAGGCGAGCACGACGAGCACCTGGAGACCGAGCAGCAGCGCCGAGGGATGCTCGGCGACCGCCCGGAGTATGCGCCTCATTGGAGCCCCTTGGGCCAGCGGAGCTGCCGGGCCTGTTTGCGCTCGAGCCGCTCGACCTCGTCGCGCACGATCTGCTCGCGGGTCGCCACCACCCGGACGAGGTGGACCAGCGTGACGGCGTTGACGATCAACGGCCACGGGAAGGGCGCCTCCCCGCCCGTGCCGACCAGGACGGCCAGCCAGATCGCCCAGCAGATCAGGCCGGGCCAGATGACCGCTGAGACCGCCGAGCTGCGGCGTTCGCGCCACGCGAGGTCTGCCCGGCGCCGCAGGTCGTCGGAGGAGAGACCCACCAGCGACTTCGAGGAGCGCGGCGTCGCCGGCTTCTGCGGTACGAGATCGGCGACCAGGGGCGGCAGCTCGCCGAGGGTGCGGGCAGCGGTCGCCGCGGCGATCCGTTCGTCGAGCTCGTCGTGGTCGATCCGTCCCGCCGCGAAGGCGGCGGTGAGCTCGGTGGTGATCCGCTCGCGGTCCTCGTCGGAGGCGCGCATCGTGGCGTTGGAGCGCTCGCGTGGATCGAGCGGGAAGGACGCCCACAGGTCCGCCACGCGTGTTCCCCTCATCCGGTCAGCTCGTCCATGCGACAGTCGGCCGGTAGCCCGGCCGTCCCATCCTAGAGAGCGTGCCATTGTCGACTGCGGTCCGACCGGGGAGGATCGGACAGGTGACCAATGTCGACGTCGACCTCCTGATCATCGGTGCCGGACCCACCGGGCTGTTCGCCACCTACTACGCGGGCTTCCGCGGCCTCCGCGTCGCCGTGGTCGACTCGCTGCCCGAGCTCGGCGGACAGATCACCGCGATGTATCCGGAGAAGCAGATCCTCGACGTCGCCGGATTCCCCAGCGTGAAGGGCCGAGACCTCGTCGAGGGGCTGGTCGAGCAGGCCAACTCCGCCAAGCCGGAGTACCTCCTGGGACGCTCGGCCACCACGCTGGAAACCGACGACGACGGCGTGACAGTCGGCCTCGACGACGGCACCACCGTGCGGGCGGGCGCGGTGATCATCAGCGCCGGCATCGGCAAGTTCTCGCCCCGGCCGCTTCCCGCCGGCGAGGACTGGGTCGGTCGCGGCCTGGAGTTCTTCGTGCCGAGCTTCGCGCCGTACGCGGGCAAAGACGTCGTCATCGTCGGGGGAGGCGACAGCGCCTTCGACTGGGCCCTGCACCTCGAGCCGGTCGCGCGCTCGGTCACCCTGGTGCACCGTCGCGACTCGTTCCGGGCGCACGAGCGCACCGTCGAGCAGGTTCGTGCCTCCGACGTCGAGATCGTCACCAAGGCCCAGGTCACCGCGCTGCAGGGCGACCCGACCGTCGAGTCGGTCGAGATCACGATCGGGGACGACGTCACGACCCGCCCGTGCCAGGCCGTCGTGGCGGCCCTCGGCTTCGTGGCCGACCTCGGCGCGATCCAGAGCTGGGGCATCGAGGTCTCGCGGCGTCACGTGCTCGTCGACTCCGCCATGCAGACCAACCTGCCCCGGGTGTTCGCCGCCGGCGACATCACCGAGTATCCGGGCAAGGTGCGCCTGATCGCGGTCGGCTTCGGGGAGGCGGCCACCGCGGTCAACAACGCCGCGGTCGCGATCGACCCGTCGGCCCACGTGTTCCCGGGCCATTCCTCCGACGCCTGAGCACCTCGGGAGCCCCGGGAGCGCTGCGCGCACCGAACTGACCGCCCAGTAACCTCTGGTCATGCGCATCGCGATGCTGTCCTACCGCAGCAAGCCCCACTGCGGTGGCCAGGGCGTCTACCTGCGACACCTCAGCCGCGAGCTCGTCGCGCTGGGCCACGAGGTCGAGGTGTTCTCCGGCCAGCCGTATCCCGAGCTCGACGACGGCGTGGTGCTCACCAAGGTGCCCAGCCTCGACCTGTACCGCGAGCCCGACCCGTTCCGGATCCCCAAGCCCAGGGAGTTCCGCGACCTGATCGACGTCGAGGAGTTCGCCACCATGTGCGTGGCCGGCTTCCCCGAGCCCAAGACGTTCAGCCGCCGGGTCAGCCGGATCCTCAAGGAGCGGGCGGGTGACTTCGACATCGCGCACGACAACCAGATCCTCGGCACCGGACTGCTCGACATCGAGGGCTACGGGCTGCCGCTGATCACCACGATCCATCACCCGATCACCTTCGACCGCCGCATCGACCTGGCCCAGGCCAAGACGCCCTGGCGCAAGCTCACCCTGCGCCGCTGGTACGGGTTCCTCCGGATGCAGGCGAAGGTGGCGCGTCGCGCGCGACTGGTGCTCACGCCGTCGGAGGCCTCCAAGCGCGACATCGCCATCGACTTCGGGGTCGATCCCGAGCGGATGCGGGTGATCCTGCTCGGCGTCGACGACATGTTCGTGCCGCCCACCAAGCCCCGGGTCGCTGGCCGGATCATGGCCATGGCCAGCGCGGATGCGCCGATGAAGGGCATCTCGACGCTGCTCGAGGCCTTCGCGAAGCTGCGCACCGAACGCGACGTCGAGCTGGTGCTGGTCACCAAGCCGGCGCCCGGCGGCCGCACCGAGAAGCTCATCGAGCGACTCGGCATCAGCGACGCCGTCAGCTTCCGGCACGGCCTGACCGACGCCGAGCTGGTCGAGCTCATGGGCTCCGCCGAGGTGGCGTGCGTCCCCTCGCTCTACGAGGGCTTCTCACTCCCGACCGCCGAGCTGATGGCGTGCGCGACGCCGTTGGTGGTGTCGCGGGCCGGGGCGATCCCCGAGGTGGTCGGCGCCGACGGCGAGTGCGCCGACCTGGTCACGCCGGGCGACGTCGACGAGCTGCGTACGGCGCTCGCGGGGCTGCTCGACGACCCGGAGCGCCGCGCCCGGATGGGGGCGGCCGGCCGCCGACGGGTCGAGGCCAAGTTCAGCTGGCGCGCCGTGGCCGAGCAGGTCGCCGCCGCCTACGCCGACACCATCGCCGACTACAACCAGAGGGAGGCCGACCGCCGTGCTGACCGTTGACTTCGACCGGCTCGGGTTGCTCCCGGGCGACCGCGTGCTCGACATGGGATGCGGCGCGGGCCGGCACGCCTTCGAGATGTACCGGCGCGGCGCCGACGTCGTCGCCTTCGACATGGACGCCGAGGAGCTGGCCGGCGTGCTCGAGCTCTTCGGCGCGATGAAGGAGGCCGGGGAGGTGCCCGAGGGCGCCGAGGCCGACATCAAGCAGGGGGATGCGCTGGCGCTTCCGTTCGCCGACGGCGAGTTCGACCGGGTGGTCGCCGCCGAGGTGCTCGAGCACATCCCCGACGACCTCGGGGCGATCCGCGAGCTCGTGCGGGTGCTGCGCCCCGGCGGCACCCTGGCGGTGTCGGTGCCGCGGTGGCTGCCGGAGGTCATCAACTGGAAGCTCTCCGACGACTACCACAACGTCGAGGGCGGCCATATCCGGATCTACACCGACAAGGAGCTCGGCGACAAGATCACCAAGGCGGGCCTGGTCGCCGAGGGCCGCGACTACGCGCACGGACTGCACTCGCCGTACTGGTGGATCAAGTGCGCGGTCGGCGTCGACAACGACGACCATCCCCTCGCCAGGGCATACCACCGGCTGCTGGTCTGGGAGATCATGAAGCAGCCCGCGGTCCTGCGCTACGCCGGCAAGGTGCTCGACCCGCTCATCGGAAAGAGCATGGTGCTCTACTTCCGCAAGCCCGACCGGTCCGCCGACCTCGAGCATGGCTGAGCCGCTGCCGTTCGTCGACGGCGTGCTCAGCGCCGACCAGGTCGCCGAGACCGCCGCCTCCATCGCCTCGATGCAGGAGCCGTCGGGCGCGATCCCGTGGACGGTGGGGGAGCACGTGGACGTGTGGAACCACGTCGAGGCGGCGATGGCCCTGCTGGTCGGTGGTCAGGTCGAGGCCGCCGAGCGTGCCTACGCCTGGGTGCCCACCAAGCAACGCCGCAACGGCTCGTGGCCGATGAAGATCGTCGGCGACGTCGTCGACGACCCGCGCGGCGAGGTGAACATGAGCGCCTACCTCGCCGTCGGGATCTGGCACCACTGGCTGGTGCGGCACGACGTCGAGTTCGTGCGGCGGTTCTGGCCGTCGGTCCGTTCCGGCCTCGACTGGGTCGTCTCCCAGCAGCTCGACTTCGGCGGCATCCGGTGGACGCCGACGGAGTCGTTCGCGCTGCTCGCGGGGGGCTCCTCCATCTACCAGTCGCTCCGGGCCGGCGTCGCTCTCGCCGATCTCCTCGAGGACCCGCAGCCGGAGTGGGAGCTCGCCGGCGGCCGGCTCCGGCACGCGATCAGGGAGCACCGGGACCTGTTCGCCGACAAGAGCACGTTCTCGATGGACTGGTACTACCCGGTGCTCGGTGGCGCCGTCCGCGGGCCGGATGCGCTCGACCTGCTCGCGCCACGCTGGGACGACTTCGTGGTGCCCGGCCTCGGCGTCCGGTGCGTCGACACCAACCCGTGGGTCACCGGCGCGGAGACCTGCGAGCTGGTCATGTCGCTCGACGCCGTCGGCGACCGGCGCCGCGCGCTCGACCTGTTCGCGCAGATGCAGCACCTGCGCGGCGAGGCCGGCGGCTACTGGACCGGCTGGGTCTACGACGGTGAGAAGCCGGACGTGTACTGGCCGGTCGAGCACACGACGTACACGGCGGCCGCGGTGATCCTGGCGGCCGACGCGCTGGGGGAGACCTACGGTCACGGCACGCCGGGCTCCGGCATCATGCGCGGGACGTCGTTCGGCCCGCACTTCGGCGAGCTCGGGCTGCGGTGCGGCTGCGAGTCAGCCGACCGGGGAGCCGGCCTCGCCTGAGGTGCGGCGCAGCACCCGCAGCGAGCCGCGAACGTCGATCTCCTCGAAGGCTCCGCCGGCGAGCGCGCGCAGGTACACCTCGTACGGCGGGCGCCCGCCGTCCGCGGGGTCGGGGAAGACGTCGTGGATCAGCAGCAGGCCCTCGGGCATCACCCAGGGCGCCCACCCGGAGTAGTCGTTCTGGGCGTGCACCTCGGCATGGCCGCCGTCGATGAACAGCAGGCTCAGCGGCGTGCGCCAGTGTGCGCTCACAGTGGTGCTCTGCCCGACGATCGCCACCACGACGTCCTCCACTCCGGCGTCGTGGATCGTGCGGCGGAAGACCGGCATGGTGTCCATGACGCCGAGGTCGGCGTCGACGAGGGTGGGGTCGTGATGCTCCCAGCCGGCCTGGTTCTCCTCCGAGCCGCGGTGGTGGTCGACGGCGAACACCACCGCCGGCGCACCGGACTCGCGGACCCCGTCGGCCAGGTAGAGCGCGGACTTCCCGCAGTAGCTGCCGACCTCCAGCAGCGGGCCGTGGGGTGCTCGTCGGGTCGCGAGGTCGCGCAGGACCAGACCCTCGTCGTCGGGCATGAAGCCGCGGGCGGCGCGTGCGTGCTCGAGCAGGGTGTGCGGCATCGATCTCCTTCAGGGTGTCCGGGCGGCACAGCGTAGCCATCGACGTCGATTACCCTGCCCCCGTGAGCGACCTTCCCGTCCTGACCGCAGAAGAGCAGCGGGTCCTCGGCGTCCTGCTCGAGAAGGAGGTCACCGTCCCGGCGTCGTATCCGATGACGGTGAACGCCGTGCGTACCGGGTGCAACCAGTCGAGCAGCCGCGAGCCGGTGACCGACTACGACGAGCAGGTGGTCCACGAGACCCTGCGCGCGCTGAAGCAGCGCGAGCTCGCCGCGGTCACCTGGGACGACAAGGGGCGCCGCACGCTGAAGTACCTCCAGACGCTGACCGTCCGCCTCGACCTCGGCGAGGACGAGCGGGCCCTGATCACCGTGCTGCTGCTGCGGGGGCCGCAGCCGCCCGGGGCGCTCAAGACCCGCACCGAGCGGCTGCACCACTTCGGCTCACGCGACGACGTCGAGGCGACCCTGCGACGGCTCGCCGAGCGTGAGCAGCCGCTGGTCCGCGAGCTGCCCAAGCAGCCCCGCGAGCAGGACGCCCGGTGGGTGCACCTGCTGGGCCCGGTGGAGTCGCCCGAGACGCAGTCCGCCGCGGCGCCCGCCGTCGATCGAGAGGTCGTGCTCTCCGACGGCGCCGACGTCCGCGACGCCAAGGTGCGCGCGTCCTACGGCGCGATCGCGACGCCGTACGCCGACGCGATGGTCGCCGAGCTCGACGGGCTCCTGTTCGAGCGCTGGCTGCTGGACCGGGTGGCCGCCCACGCCGGCACCGACCCGGTGGTCGAGGTCGGCTGCGGGCCGGGCCACGTCACGGCGTACCTCGCCGAGGCGGGCGCCGACGCGACGGGCATCGACCTGACCCCGGAGATGATCGAGGAGGCTCGGCGGCGGTTCCCCGACGGCGTCTACGAGGTCGGCGACCTGCGTACCCTGATGCGGCCGATCAACGGCTCGGGCTGGGCCGCGGTCCTCGGGTGGTACTCGTTGATCCACCTGGCCGCCTCGGAGCTGCCCGGCGCGATCGAGGCGCTCGTGCGGCCGCTGCGCAGCGACGGCTGGCTGGTGCTCGGGATGCACTCCGGTGCCGAGGTGCGCCACCACGGCTCGTGGTTCGAGCGCGACGTCGACCTCGACTTCGTGTTCAACGAGCGCGAGGCCGTGGTCTCACTGATGGAGGCGGCCGGGCTCACCGACGTCGAGTGGTACCAGCGCGGACCGATGACGTCCCGCGGCGAGACGACCGAGCGTCTCTACGTGATCGGTCGCAAGCCCTGAGGCAGGGCGGGCCGGATCGGCGTCAGAGACGGGTGCGAGTGGGGCTCGCGACGCTGCCGACGGGGTAGTCGTCGAACTCGCGCGCGGTGCTGCCGGCGGACTCGTGGCGGTCGTTCTGGTCCTGGGTGTCGTCGTGACCGGTCATGCCATCCACTTTAGGCAGCGGCGCGTTCGAATGCGATTCGCAGAGCCCGGATCGGCTCAACCACAGGTGTTGAGTCGATCACAGTCCTCAACGGAAGATGAAGTACAACCCCACGACCGTGGGCGCGAACCCCAGCAGGAGCCAGGGGCTGAGCACGTTCTTGCGCTGGTGGATCACGAACGCCGCCGCGAAGGCGCAGACGCCGAAGGCTCCGCCGAGGAGGCACAGACCGACCTGCGCGACTCGCTCGCTGTCGTCGATGAAGACCGCCGCGAGCACCAGGCCGATCGCGAGGTGGAAGATCGTGGTGCCCACGAGCACCGAGAGCACCGTGCGCTGGACCCGCTCCAGGCGGGCGACCTCCTCGGGCGAGGCGCGCTTGCGGGGTGCCGTGGGGTCGATGAGGTGCTTCGCGCGACGCTCCGGCGGCTGGATGCTCACCTCTCGCAGCCTAGCCCGATCTGCCCACGTTCCATCCATCCGACCGCGCTTGACTCTCCTCACACGGTGACCCGTCAGCCATAGCGGACGGGTCACCGTCGATCTTGCGCTGACCCGTCAGCTATAGCGGACGGGTCAGCGTGAATCGGGTCAGTCGCGGGCGGTGAGGATGTAGGGGCCGTCGGCGGTGATGGCGACGGTGTGCTCCATGTGGGCGCCGCGGGAGCCGTCCTCGCTGCGCAGGGTCCAGCCGTCGGCGTCGGTGTAGATGCGGTCGGTGGTGTGGAGGAACCACGGCTCGATCGCGATGACCAGGCCCTCCTTGAGCTTGAAGCCGCGGCCGGGGCGGCCGTCGTTGGCCACGTGGGGATCGCCGTGCATCGTGCGGCCGACGCCGTGTCCGCCGAACTGGAGGTTGATGCCGAGCCCAGCACTGCGGGCGACCTCGCCGATCGCGTGGGAGATGTCGCCCATCCGGTTGCCGGGGCGGGCCCACTCGATGCCGGCCTCGAGGGCGCGCTGGGTGACGTCGATCAGGCGCAGGTCCTCCTCGCGCGGGGTCCCGACGACCATCGAGTACGCCGAGTCGGAGACCCAGCCGTCGACGGAGGCGGCGAAGTCGACCGACAGCAGGTCGCCGTCCTGGAGGACGTAGTCGTGGGGGAGGCCGTGCAGGACGGCGTCGTTGACCGAGGTGCACAGCACCTTGCCGAACGGCGAGGCGCCGAAGCTCGGGTGGTAGTCGATGTAGCACGACTCGGCGCCGCGCTCACGGATCATCTCGTGGGCGAGCGCGTCGAGCTCCAGCAGGTTGACGCCGACGTCGGCCTTCTCCGCGAGCGCGGAGATCACCGAGGCGACGAACCGGCCCGCGGGCTTCATCTCCTCGATCTGGGCGGGGGTCCTCAGCTCGATCACGCCGACACGGTATCCGCTGTGGGCAGATCCGCCCGCGGCGGATCCGCTTGGACCCGTCGCCGGCCGCTCGCAGGCTGGAGCCATGACCACGACCACGACACCCCTCGGCGCCGCCGACCGCCTCCTGCACCAGCGCATCATCGTCCTCGGCCAAGAGGTCGACGACGCCGTCGCCAACCGGATCTGCGCCGAGCTGCTGCTGCTCTCGGCCGAGGACCCGCATCGCGACATCAGCCTCTACATCAACTCACCCGGCGGCTCGGTCTCGGCCGGCCTGGCGATCTACGACACGATGCGACTGATCCCCAACGACGTCTCGACGCTCGCCATGGGGCTCGCGGCGAGCATGGGGCAGTTCCTGCTCACCGCCGGCACGCCCGGGAAGCGGTTCGCGCTCCCGAACAGCCGGATCCTGCTCCACCAGGGATCCGCCGGGATCGGCGGCACCGCGGTCGACATCGAGATCCAGGCCGAGAACCTCGAGCACATGAAGAACGTGATGATGACGATCACCGCCGAGCACACCGGGCAGCCGGTCGAGCGGGTCGAGCACGACGCCCTGCGCGACCGCTGGTTCACCGCCGAGGAGGCTCGCGAGTACGGCTTCGTCGACCACGTCCTCACCGAGGTCGCCTCCGTGGTTCCGGCACGCGCGGGGATCGCGTTCGCGACCGGTGGCCTCGGATGAGCAGTTACACGATCCCGAGCGTCGTGGAGCGCACGCCGCGGGGCGACCGCGCGGTCGACATCTACAGCCGGCTGCTCACCGATCGGATCGTCTACCTCGGCACCGAGATCGACGACGGCGTCGCCAACGTCGTCATCGCCCAGCTGCTGCACCTGGAGTCGGAGAACCCCGACCTGCCGATCAGCCTCTATCTCAACTCGCCGGGCGGCAGCGTGACGGCGGTGCTGGCGATCTACGACACCATGCAGTTCATCCGCAGCGAGGTGGCCACGACCTGCGTGGGCCAGGTCGGCTCGTCCGCCGCCCTGCTGCTCGCAGCCGGCCAGCCCGGACGCCGGATGCTGCTGCCGCATGCGCGCGTGGTGCTTGACCAGCCGGCCGGCGGCGGGCAGGGCACCCTTCCCGACCTCGCCGTGCAGGCCAAGGAGATCGTGCGGCTGCGGGCGGAGATGGAGGACGCACTGAGCCGGCACACCGGCGTCGACGTCGAGCGGCTGCGCCTGGACACTGACCGCGACCTGGTGCTCCCGGCGCCCGCCGCGGTCGAGTACGGCGTCGCCGACGGCGTCCTGGACAGCCGGAAGCTCATCCCCGTCGGGGGTTGAGCGCGCCGACGAGACGCGCAGGCGTCCTCGGGATCCTCGGGAACGCTGGTAGGGAAGGTGGCCGGGGGTTTCGTCGGCGCTCGCTGGGGCTCGCTTGCTCAACCTCCGGCGGCGGGAGGGGTGCCGGGGCTGCGCTCGCTGGCGTTCGCTTGCTCAACCTCCGGCGGGAACCGGATGCTCAGGCGGCCAGCGCGAGGGGGCCGTGGAGAGCACCGAGCTGGCGGCTGGCGCGGGTCGTGAGGTCGACCAGCCGCAAGCCGAGCGCGCCGTGGACGGCGCCGATGATCTCCGAGCTGGGCTCCTTGCGCCCGCGCTCGATCTCGGAGAGGTACTGCACCGAGATCCCCGCCGCCTCGGCGACGTCGGCCAGGGTGCGCTCCTGACGCCGCCGCTCGGCGCGCAGCTCGCGGCCGACCACCTCGCGCCACAACGGCTCCGCGGGGACCGGGGGCACGGCGCGCCGGGCCGGGGGAGGGAACGCGAGGACATCGCCCATCCGGCCACGGTAGGACGACCGGGCCCGGGGCGACAGTGCTGTTCGCGACCGGCGAACGACCCGCCGGAGAACGTGCCACAGTGAGTGCCATGAAGCTGGGTCTGCAACTGGGGTACTGGGGGGCTCAGCCGCCCGAAGGGGTGGCGGAGCTCGTGGCGGCGGCGGAGGAGTCGGGCTTCGACGGCATCTTCACCGCCGAGGCGTGGGGCTCGGACGCGTTCACGCCGTTGGCGTGGTGGGGCCGTGAGACCTCACGGGTGCGTCTCGGGACGTCGATCGTGCAGATGTCGGGACGCTCGCCGGCGTCCATCGCGATGCACGCCCTCACCCTCGACCACCTCAGTGGCGGCCGGGTGGTCCTCGGCATGGGCGTGAGCGGCCCGCAGGTGGTGGAGGGGTGGTACGGCCAGCCCTTCGCGAAACCGCTGGCGCGCACCCGCGAGGTGGTCGAGATCGTGCGGCGGGTGCTGGCGCGGGAGGCGCCGGTGACCAACGACGGACCCCACTACCCGCTGCCCTACGACGGCGAGGGCTCGGTCGGCCTCGGCAAGCCGCTGCGCTCGATCGTGCACCCGCTGCGCGCCGACGTCCCGATCTGGCTCGGAGCGGAGGGTCCCAAGAACGTGGCCCAGACCGCCGAGATCGCCGACGGCTGGATCCCGCTGTTCTACACCCCGTCGACGGCCGCGATGTACCAGCCGTGGCTCGACGAGGGCTTCGCGCGCCCCGGCGCGCGACGGACCCGGGAGACCTTCGAGATCGCCGCGACCTGCCACCTCCAGATCGTCGACTCCGAGGCGGAGCGCGCCGCGGTGCTCGACGCGCTCAAGCCGACGGTGGCCCTCTACATGGGCGGCATGGGGGCCGCCGAGGCGAACTTCCACAACCAGGTCTTCGTCCGGATGGGGTATGCCGACCTGGCCGCCGAGGTGCAGGAGCACTACCTGGCCGGACGCCGTGCGGAGGCGACCGCCCTGATCCCCGACGACCTGGTCGACGATCTCCACATCGTGGGCACCGCGGACCAGGTACTCGAACGGGTGGCGGTGTGGGAGGCGACGGGCGTGACGACGCTGCTGCTGAGCCTCACCGACCCGGCCGAGGTGCGCCGGATCGCCGCACTGCTCGCCTGACGGCGCGAGTCGCTCAGTCCAGGTCGTCCCAGGCGGCGTTGGTCACGTCGACGACGGAGTCGACCGGCGCGACGCCCGTCTGGACCCGGACGGTGAGCGAGCCCGAGGTGCGTTGGCAGACGACGCTCTGGATGTGGTCGTCGGGAGAGACGTCGTCGCCGCCGTCCGGCACGGGGTTGTAGCGAGCCAGGCAGGCGACCTCGCCGTCTACGGTCCGGTCGACGGTCGGGAAGGCGACGCCGAGCCGCTCGGGATCCGGGAACCCTCCCTCGGGGAGCAGTGGTCCGCTCTCGGCGGCGACCGCGGTCACTTGGTAGATCCGGTTGCTCCCGTCGTCGGTCAACCGGGTGTACTGCCGGATGTCGGCGTCGGCGCCGTCGTAGGCGTCGGACACCTGATCTTCCGCGTACCCCTGGGCCGAGCGGGTCTTGCGTATCGACTCGGCGATGACCTTGTCGTCCTCGGCACCGAGTTCGCGCTGGCCGGCGTCGCTGTCGAAGGCGTGCATGCCGTCCAGCGTGTCGGGCAGCTCGACGTCGCTGCCGCGCCGGTCGAGGGCGAAGGCGATGCCCACCGCGGCCGCCAGCACGACGACGGAGGCCACCAGGCCGAGCCAGAAGTTCCGGGTCACGCCCCGGAGCCTGCCACGTGCTCGCGCACGAGCGTAGGGTCGGGCCATGACTGAGACCGGTAACGGAAGCGTGATCGTGGCAGGTGCCGGCCCCGGGGTGAGCGGGTCGTTGGCGCGGCTCTTCGGCAGCGAAGGTCGCTCGCTCGGGCTGCTCGGAGTCGACGAGGAGGCGCTGACCGACCTCGCCATGGAGCTCAGGGAGGCTGGCGCCCACGTCCAGGCTCGCATCGTCGACCTCACCGACGACGCCGCCGCACGGGCTGCGGTGACCTCGCTCGGGGAGGCGCTCGGCCCGATCGACGTCGTGCACTTCAACCCGAGCGCGTTCCGGGAGAAGGACCCGCTCCACCTCACCCCCGACGAGCTCGCCCACGACGTTGCGCTCGGCGTCGGCTCCCTGCTCACCGTGGTGCAGGCGGCCCTTCCGTTCATGCATCCCGGGAGCCGGGTGACGGTCACCGGCAGCATGGCCGCCGACAAGCCCTGGAACCGGGCCGCCTCACTCGGCGTCCAGAAGGCCGGGCTGCGCAACCTGGTCAAGAGCCTCGACGACACCCTCGCCGAGCACGGGATCCGGGCGGTCACGCTCACCGTGAACGGCACCCTGGCCAAGGAGGGCACGTTCAGTCCCGACCAGGTCGCCGCCGCGATCCGAGCCGCGGTCGACCAGCCGGAGGCCGACTGGCAGGCCGAGGTCCCCTACGGCGACTGATCCTAGGGACCACTGATCAATGCCGGACGGCGCCAGCGCCGCCCGGGCGGCACCCTGGCGGCGTTGCCGGACGCTTGAAAGACGCCCAGTCTGCCTGGCGCGCCGGCGCCTTGCCAGGCCACCACCCGAACGACGCTGGCATCCTCCCGCATTGATCAGTGCTTCCCTGGGACGTGCCTACTCCCGGAACGGGATGCCCGAGGTGTGGATCGGCAGCGAGGGGTAGCCGTGGGCGTGCAGGGCCGACCTGAGGGTTCGTGCGCTCGCTCGCGAGTACGGCGACGGCGAGATCGCCAGAGCCCGGATCGGCAGCGGCGCCGGCTCGGTGACCACCGGTGCCTCGGTGCCGCCGGTGAGGCGCAGGTAGGGCGCGAGGCCGTAGGCGGTCGCGCGGAACCGCACCAGGCCGGGAGGCATGTCCGGGTGACCGGGCAGCACGATGCTGGAGTGCCGGGTCTCGCGCTCGTCGGCGAAGCCTTCGTGCTTGATCAGCAGGAGGGCCTGCTCCATGTCCTCGAGCAGGGTGGCGACCCCGGCCTCGATCTCGGCGCGGTCCGCACCTGCCGCGACCTCGTCGCGCACCCACTCGATCTCGTCCTTGAGGTCGTCGAAGACCGCATCGACCAGCGCCTGGCGCTCCTGGGAGGTGTAGCGGACCGGCGCCCAGCAGAGGTGGCGGATCGGCGAGGAGCCGGACGGCCGCCGGTCGGCGATCGCGGCGAGCGGGGCGTTCGGGTCGAGCCCGATCGCATACGACTCGCCGCGTCCGCCGTAGTTGCGCCACACCGCCAGGAGGTCCCAGTGCCGGGTGGCGCTCAGCACGAAGAACTCGCCGTCTGACGGTCCGGCGCCACCGGAGGACTCCTGCTGCTGGAACGCCTCGGGCGCGTCATCGCTGTGTTCGAGAAGTGCGGCGAAGAACTCGTCGGACGCGGCCCGGCGTTCGAGCTCGGCGTGCAGGGCACGCCAGCCGAGCTCGACCTCGCCGGCGTCGTTGAGGAAGCGCGACGACGTCGCCCACAACGTGTGGGAGCTCAGGATCGAGAGCAGGCCCTGGGCGTCGGTGTAGTGCCAGACGAGCCCGTCGTCGTCCGTCTCGGCGTGCTCCTCGTGCTCGTCGTGCTCGTCCTGGGCCATCGCGGCTACCAGCCGCGCTCGCGCCACTCCGTCAGCGAGCCCCGCTGCGCGCCGAGCGTGGAGTCCCCGCCGTGGCCGGGGTAGAACCAGGTGTCGTCGGGGAGGGTGCCGAAGACCTTGTGCTCGACGTCGTCGATGAGCTGGGTGAAGGCCGCGTCGTCGCCGAACGTGCCCCCGACGCCGCCCGGGAACAGCGTGTCGCCGGTGAACAGGTGCCGGCTGACG
Organism: Nocardioides epinepheli; assembly: GCF_037936805.1. Classification (NCBI taxonomy): domain Bacteria; kingdom Bacillati; phylum Actinomycetota; class Actinomycetes; order Propionibacteriales; family Nocardioidaceae; genus Nocardioides; species Nocardioides epinepheli. The sequence continues at coordinate 46,217 of NZ_JBBMMC010000005.1, forward strand.
ACGGTGTCGCCGCCGCCGCCGTCGGAGTCTGCGACGTGCGGGTCGCGGTAGACGAGGGCCACCGAGCCGGGGGTGTGCCCGGCGATCGCGATCACGTCGAGGGTGCAGTCGCCCACCTGCACCGTGTCGCCGTCGCCGACGGTCCGGGTGACCGGGACGCCGGTCTGCTCGGTGATCGCGGCGGCGTCCGGGGCGCCGGCGATCACCTCGGCGCCGGTGGCCGCGACGACGTCGGCGAGGGCACGGTGGTGGTCCCAGTGCTGATGGGTGGTGACCACCGCGCTGAGACCGGCCTCGCCGATGAGGGGGAGCAGGGTCTCGGCGGAGTCGGCGGCATCGATGAGCACCTGGTCGCCGGTGTGCTTGCACCGCAGGAGGTAGCAGTTGTTGCTCATCTTCTCGTCGACGGCGACCTTGGTGATGGTCAGGTCGCCGAGCTCGCGGACGTCGGCGCCGCCGCCGACCGTCACGTCTCCGGTGTAGTCGCCGCTCTGGTCCGTCATGATGCTCCGATCCTCGGGAGGGTGCCGTCGGTGGTGAGGCCTTCGCCGTCGCCGCGTCCGGTGAGCCACCAGCCGAGGTCGGCGGCGGTCCCGGACACGATGGGCGTGCCGGGTCCAGCCTGCCAGGTGCGCCCGAGGTCGGTCGCGACCAGCGTCGCCGGGACGCGCTCCGCGTGCCGCCCGAGCAGGACGCAGCGGAACGAGTCGGGCCAGTCGGTGCGGTGATAGCCGGCGTCGAGGTCGGCGTGGTGGATCTCCACCTCGTGCCAGCGCATCGCCATCACCTGACCGGCGACGAAGACCTGCGCGCGATCCGGCGTCCGCGGGATCTCGGTCTCCAGCGCATCACATGGCAGCGCGCCCAGTGCCTCGGCGAGCACCGTGGTGCTCCCGAGCAGTCGGCTGCGCAGCTCGGTGGGGGAGGACCCGGCGAGGTCCTCGATGTCGGCATCGCGACTCTCGTCGGAGTCGTACATCGCGACCTCCTCGGCGGCGAGGACGCCACGGACGGCCCGGGCGAGGGCCTCGGCGTTGAGGGCCAGGTGCGCGACGACGTGAGCCCGCGACCAGCCGGGCAGCAGCGAGGGCTCGGCGTAGGCGCGGTCGGCCAGGGCGTCGACGCTGCGGACCAAGCGCGTCGTCGCGGCGTGGAGGGCGCCCTCCAGTCCCGGGTTTCTGCCGGGCTGCGGCTCGACTGCGCGCTCCGGACCCGGTGGGTGATCAGGCCCGAGATCGGCTCGACATGAGGTCCCGAGATCGGCGATGACGACGCTCATGGAAGTCATCGTGCGCCACCGAGGGCGGTCCCCGGCGGCGCCGCACCGCGCCGGGGTCGATCCGCTCGCATTCGGGACTGTCGGTGCCGCCACCTACGCTGGTCCGGTCGGCGCGGCGACTTGCCTGCGCCGGGGCCGTTGGCGAACACTTGTTCGAACGATCACGGCCCTGCTTGATATCTCTCTCGACCCAGGAACCTCAGTGGCTGACCAGCTCATCATCCGCGGCGCGCGCGAGCACAACCTCAAGGACGTCTCGATCGACCTCCCGCGAGACTCGCTCATCGTCTTCACCGGACTGTCCGGCTCGGGCAAGTCGTCCTTGGCGTTCGACACGATCTTCGCCGAGGGGCAGCGCCGCTACGTCGAGTCCCTCTCCGCCTACGCCCGACAGTTCCTCGGTCAGATGGACAAGCCCGACGTCGACTTCATCGAGGGGCTCTCGCCGGCGGTCTCGATCGACCAGAAGTCCACCTCGCGCAACCCTCGGTCCACGGTCGGCACCATCACCGAGGTCTACGACTACCTGCGTCTCCTCTTCGCCCGCGCCGGACGCCCGCACTGCCCGACCTGTGGCGCGCCGATCGAGCGGCAGACGCCGCAGCAGATCGTCGACCGCGTCCTCGCCCTGGAGGAGGGGGCCCGGTTCCAGGTGCTCGCGCCGGTCATCCGGGGCCGCAAGGGCGAGTACGTCGAGCTGTTCAAGCAGCTGCAGGCGCAGGGCTTCTCCCGCGCCCGGGTCAACGGCGAGACCTACACCCTCGACGAGCCGCCGAAGCTCGACAAGCAGAAGAAGCACACCATCGAGGTCGTCGTCGACCGGCTCGCGGTTAAGGAGTCCTCCAAGCGCCGGCTCACCGACTCGGTCGAGACCGCCCTCAACCTCGCCGGCGGGCTGGTGGTGTTCGACTTCGTCGATCGCGACGCTAAGGACTCCGAGCGGGAGCTGAAGTTCAGCGAGAAGATGTCGTGCCCCAACGACCACCCGATCGACACCGACGACCTCGAGCCGCGCTCGTTCTCCTTCAACTCCCCGTTCGGCGCCTGCCCGGTCTGCTCCGGTCTGGGCACCCGGATGGAGGTCGATCCCGAGCTGGTGGTCCCCGACTCCACCGCCACGCTCGCCGAGGGCGCCATCCAGCCGTGGAGCCACGCTCACGTGGCCGACTATTTCCTCAAGCTGATGGAGGCGCTCGGCCGCGACGTCGGCTTCGACCTCGACACGCCCTGGGAGGACCTCCCTCCCGCGGCCCGCAAGGTGATCCTCGACGGCCAGCGCGCCAAGGTGCACGTCGTCGCTCGCAACCGCTACGGCCGCGAGCGCGCCTACTACGCCCAGTTCGAGGGCGTGCGCTCCTACGTCGAGCGCCGCCACCGCGAGGCCGAGAGCGACACCAGCAGGGAGCGCTTCGAGGGCTACATGCGCGAGGTCCCGTGCCCCGCGTGCGACGGCAGCCGGCTCAAGCCGGTCTCGATGGCCGTCACCCTCGGCGGCCGCAACATCGCCGAGATCTGCCGGCTGCCCATCAACGAGACCAGCGAGTTCCTCGCCGACCTCGACCTCACCCCGCGCGAGCGGCAGATCGGCGAGCGGGTGCTCAAGGAGATCCAGGAGCGCCTGCAGTTCCTCCTCGACGTCGGGCTCGACTACCTCTCCCTCGACCGGCCGTCCGGCTCGCTCTCGGGGGGCGAGGCGCAGCGGATCCGCCTGGCCACCCAGATCGGCGCCGGCCTGGTCGGCGTCCTCTACGTCCTCGACGAGCCCTCCATCGGCCTGCACCAGCGCGACAACCAGCGGCTGATCGAGACCCTGGTGCGGCTCAAGGACCTGGGCAACACCCTCATCGTCGTCGAGCACGACGAGGACACGATCAAGGTCGCCGACTGGGTCGTCGACATCGGTCCCGGCGCCGGCGAGCACGGCGGCCAGGTCGTGCACTCCGGGCCGGTGGCCGAGCTGCTGAGCCACGCCGACTCGATGACCGGGCAGTACCTCTCCGGCCGCCGCGAGATCCCGGTCCCGGAGATCCGCCGCCCGCGCACGGTCGGCCGCGAGCTGCGGGTGCACGACGCGCACGAGAACAACCTCAAGCACGTCGACGTCGCGTTCCCGCTCGGCATGTTCGTCGCGGTCACCGGCGTGTCCGGGTCGGGCAAGTCCACGCTGGTCAACGACATCCTCTACACCTCGCTGGCCAAGACGATCTACCGCGCGCGCACCGTGCCCGGACGGCACCAGAAGATCACCGGCCTCGAGCACGTCGACAAGGTCATCCACGTCGACCAGTCGCCGATCGGTCGCACGCCGCGCTCGAACCCGGCCACCTACACCGGTGTCTTCGACCACATCCGCAAGCTCTTCGCATCCACCCCGGAGGCGAAGATGCGCGGCTACCTCCAGGGCAGGTTCTCCTTCAACGTCAAGGGCGGCCGCTGTGAGGCGTGCGCCGGCGACGGGACGATCAAGATCGAGATGAACTTCCTGCCCGACGTCTACGTGCCGTGCGAGGTCTGCCACGGCGCCCGCTACAACCGCGAGACGCTCGAGGTGCACTACAAGGGCAAGACGATCGCCGAGGTCCTCGACATGCCGATCGAGGAGGCCGTCGAGTTCTTCGCCGCGGTCCCGGCGATCGCGCGGCACCTGAAGACCCTGGTGGAGGTCGGCCTGGGCTACGTCCGCCTCGGCCAGCCCGCCACCACGCTCTCGGGTGGCGAGGCGCAGCGGGTCAAGCTGTCCGCGGAGCTGCAGAAGCGCTCCACCGGCCGCACCGTCTACGTGCTCGACGAGCCGACCACCGGCCTGCACTTCGAGGACATCCGCAAGCTGCTGCTCGTGCTCGGCCGCCTGGTCGACGCCGGCAACACCGTGTTGGTCATTGAGCACAACCTCGACGTCATCAAGACCGCCGACTGGCTCATCGACATGGGTCCCGAGGGTGGCTCGCGCGGCGGGATGGTCGTTGCGGAGGGCACGCCCGAGATGGTCGCGGCCGACCCCGGCAGCTACACCGGCCAGTTCCTGGCGCCCTTGCTCGAGGGCCGGGAGGCCGCCCAGCCGGCGCGGCCCAAGCCGGCCGAGGAGGCACCGGTGAGGAAGGCGCCCGCCAAGAAGACCGCTGCCAAGACGACCACCGCGAAGAAGGCCGCTGCCAAGAAGACGGCAACCAAGAAGGCCACCGCGAAGAAGACCGCCAAGAAGACGACTGCCAAGAAGACGGCTGCGAGGCGAACCACCAAGAAGGCCGGCGCGACGCGGACGGCGAAGTAGCCCGGGATTCTCATTCTCCTCTCATCCCCGGGGCGGGGCAGCGACGTAGTGTGCTCTTCAACTACCTGGGCTCAGCGCCTGTCCGAACCACCCAGCCAGCACCCAGCAATCGAGGAGCCGATCGTGACTGAACCCCTGACCGGACGGCCCACCCGACGGATCGTGTTCAAGGGGCTCGGCGCCCTCGGTGTGGCAGCGGCGCTGGCCGGCTGCGGCGGCGGGGACGACGACTCTGCCAAGGACGGGGGCGGGAGCACGCCCGAGCCCGACTCCGGAGCGTTCCTGGCCTCGACGTCCGAGGTGCCGGTCGATGGCGGGATCATCCTCGCCGACCAGAAGATCGTGCTGACCCAGCCGACCGAGGGGACCTTCGAGGCGTTCTCCGCGGTGTGCACCCACCAGGGGGCCGTCCTCGACGCCGTCGACGCGCAAGGCATCCGCTGCCCGCTGCACGGCAGCCGGTTCTCGATCTCGGACGGCTCAGTGGTGGACGGCCCCGCCACGGTGGCGCTGCCCGCGGTGGAGATCAAGGTCGAGGGCGACCAGATCCTGGCGGTCTGACCCACGCCCCGCAGCCGACGGCTCGGGGCAGCTGGCACGCCAGGCCCGGTCGCGCGGCGAGGCACGCCGGTCCAGGCGCGCGTCGAGCAGCTCGCGTGCCTCGTCCCACCGGTCGGCACGGATGAGGGCCGCGATGCGCACCTCCTCGACCAGTTCGCGCTGGGCATCCGAGCCGCCCACCCGGCGTACCGACCCGGCGAGCGCAGCCAGGGCGCTCGCGCCGGCCGATGCCCGGCCGGCGTGGAGGAGCCCGAGCGCCCTGGCCAGCGGTGCGACCACCTCGCGGTGCGTGGGGTGGCTGTGCCCCTGCGTCCACTCGGCGAGAGCGGTGAGTCCGGCGCCGTCGCCCAGGGCGAGCAGCGCCACCGCGGCGTGCATGCCGAGGAAGGGCGTGGCCGGGCGGAGCAGGACGTCGCGGCCGACGGCGGTGGCGACACCGGTGAGTCCCGGGACCGACTCGGCGCCGGGGGAGAGGGCCCAGCGCACCAGGAGGGACCCGGAGTCGACCAGTGAGCGGCAGCCGGTGGCGTGCTCGGGCCGGAGCTGGGTGTCGTAGCGGCGGCGGACGGCGTCGAGGTCGCCCAGCGACATCTCGTGCATCGCGGCGTGCCAGGAGAAGTGGGTGAGGCTCTCGGTACGGGCGCCGTCGCCGAGCACCCAGTCGTCCATCCAGGTCAGGCCGGCGACATGGTCGCCGGTCTCGTAGTGCACGTGGGCGCGGGCGTGGGCCGAGTGCCCGGCATCGGGTTGCTCGGCCAGCGAGCGACAGGAGAGCTCGTAGGCCTCCTCGAAGCGCCCCTGCTCCTGCCGCACGAAGGCGAGGAGACCGGCGTACCACCAGTCGTCGCCGTAGGCCGGGCCGGCGCCCTCGACGATCGCCCAGGCCTGCTCCGGAACCTCGGTGACCCCGGCGAAGGCGATCGTCGGCACAGCGGCCGAGAGCAGCAGTGCGTCGACGGGGTACTCCTCCAGGTGTCGCACCATCGGGCCCCCGTCCCCGCGCAGATGGGCCAGGACGGCGGCGACGTGGCTCTGCTCGCGAGCGGTGCCGAGGTGGGCCCAGCGTTCGGCGTCCCGCATCCGGGCCGCCAGGTCGACCTCGACGCACAGGTCGTGGCCCACCAGGGCGAGTGCGGCATGGCCGAGCGCGAACCGGGGATCGAACACGATCGCGGTGGCGAACGCGTCGGCGGCCCCGGCGCGGAGGCTGAGGACGCCGTCCAGGCCGCGCCGGTACTCGCGGGCGGCGTCGGCTCCCGTGCTCAGCGAGAGGCCATAGCGATCACGTGCGGTCATAGAAAACAGAGTAAGTGACATCAGTTAATCGACAAATGCAGGCGCGCCGCTGTCCGTGGTGCTCCGTAGGGTTGAGTCGTGGCCAGCCGACGACCCACCCGCACCCCGCGCACGACGCGGGGGCCTCTGTCGTACCGCCCCGAGCCCGGCTCGATCCCGACCGACCCGGGCGTCTACCGGTTTCGCGACCCTCGTGGCCGGGTGATCTACGTCGGCAAGGCCAAGAACCTGCGCGCGCGGCTCTCGTCGTACTTCCAGGACATCGGCAACCTGCACCAGCGCACCGCCGCGATGGTCACCACCGCCGCGAGCGTCGAGTGGACCGTGGTGAAGACCGAGGTGGAGGCACTCCAGCTCGAGTACTCCTGGATCAAGGAGTTCGACCCGCGGTTCAACGTCAAGTACCGCGACGACAAGTCCTATCCGTGGCTCGCGGTCACCGTGGGCGAGGAATACCCACGCGTGATGGTCGGGCGCGGCGCCAAGCGCAAGGGCACCCGCTACTTCGGCCCCTATAGCCACGCCTGGGCCATCCGCGAGACCGTCGACATCCTGCTCCGGGTCTTCCCGATGCGCTCGTGCAGCAATGGCGTGTTCAAGCGGTCCTCCCAGATCGGTCGCCCCTGCCTGCTCGGCTACATCGGCAAGTGCGTGGCGCCGTGCGTCGGCGAGGTCACCGCCGAGGAGCACCGAGCGATCGTCGACGACTTCTGCGACTTCATGGCCGGCCACACCAGGCCGTTCATCCGCCGCATCGAGAAGGAGATGTACGCCGCCTCCGACGCCCTCGACTTCGAGAAGGCCGCCCGGCTGCGCGACGACCTCGGTGCCATGCAGCGGGCGCTGGAGAAGCAGGCCGTCGTGCTCGGCGACGGCGCCGACGTCGACGTCATCGCGCTGGCCGAGGACCCGCTCGAGGTCGCGGTCCAGATCTTCTACGTGCGCGGTGGCCGGATCCGCGGCCAACGCGGCTGGGTGGCCGATCGGGTCACCGACGGCGACACCGCCGAGCTGGTCGAGGACTTCCTCCTCCAGCTCTACGGCGGACCCGACCCCGACACCATCGCCGACAGCATGCCCCGCGAGATCCTCGTGCCCGAGCTCCCGCCCGACGCCACGACCTTCGAGACGCTCTTCAGCGACCTGAAGGGCAGCAAGGTGCAGATCCGGGTGCCCCAGCGCGGCGACAAGAAGGCGCTGCAGGAGACCGTCGCCACCAACGCCAAGCAGTCCCTGGCCCTGCACAAGACCAAGCGGGCCAGCGACCTCACCACCCGCAACCGCGCCCTGGAGGAGATCCGGGAGGCCCTCGACCTCGACGAGGCGCCGCTGCGCATCGAGTGCTACGACGTCTCCAACCTCCAAGGCACCGAGGTGGTCGCCTCGATGGTCGTCTTCGAGGACGGACTGGCCCGCAAGAGCGAGTACCGGCGGTTCGTCATCAAGTCGGTCGACGGCCAGAACGACGTCGCCTCCATGCACGAGGTCATCACCCGACGCTTCCGCCGGCTGCTCGACGAGCAGGCCGACTCCGAGACCCGCGTCACCGAGAGCGGCCCGATGCTGGTCGACCCCGAGACCGGCCGCCCGCGCAAGTTCGCCTACGCGCCGGGACTGGTCGTCGTCGACGGCGGCCCGCCCCAGGTGGCGGCGGCCAAGCAGGCGCTCGACCAGCTCGGCATCGACGACATCCCGGTCGTCGGTCTCGCCAAGCGGCTCGAGGAGGTGTGGCTGCCCGACGAGGAGGACCCGGTGATCCTCGCGCGCTCCTCCGAGGGGCTCTACCTGCTGCAGCGCGTCCGCGACGAGGCGCACCGGTTCGCCATCACCCACCACCGCGGGCGCCGCTCCAAGACGATGGTCGAGAGCATGCTCGACGACGTCCCCGGACTCGGCGAGGTGCGGCGCAAGACCCTGCTCAAGCACTTCGGCTCGCTGAAGAAGCTGCGCGAGGCCGACGTCGCCGACATCGCGCAGGTGCCCGGGATCGGGCCGCGCACCGCCGAGGCGATCAAGGACGCGGTGGAGCAGGCCGCGGCGACCAGCAAGACTGTCTCGGTCAACACCGCGACAGGAGAGATCACCGAATGAACGAAGCCAACCGCGCCGCCGCGGACGGCCAGGGCGAGGTCGTGGTCGTCACCGGGATGACCGGCGCCGGCCGCAGCACGGCCGCCAAGGAGCTGGAGGACCTCGGCTACTTCGTGGTCGACAACCTGCCGCCGAGCCTGCTGCCCGACATCGTCCGGCTGGTCGACGAGACCCAGGGGAGGGCGCAACCGGTCGCCGTCGTCATCGACGTGCGCTCGGGGTCGTTCTTCGGCACCCTGCGCAGCCTGCTCGCCCAGGGCGCCACCGGCCGCCGCACCACCTTGCTGTTCCTCGACGCCGCCGACGAGGTCCTGGTCCGCCGGCAGGAGGCGGTGCGCCGGCCCCACCCCCTGCAGGCCTCGGGCCGGCTCCTCGACGGACTCACCCGCGAGCGACGCGCGCTCGCCGAGCTCCGTGCGGTGGCCGACCTGGTCATCGACACCACCTCGCTCAACGTGCACCAGCTCACCAACCGGGTGGCCGAGGCCTTCGGCACCCCGGACTCCACGGCGCTGAAGGTCAACGTGATCAGCTTCGGGTTCAAGTACGGCATCCCGATCGACGCCGACTTCGTGGCCGACATGCGGTTCCTCCCCAACCCGTTCTGGGTCCCCGAGCTGCGCAACAACACCGGTCGCGACGCCGACGTCGCCGAGTACGTGCGCTCGCGGCCCGGTGCCGAGGAGTTCCTCGAGGGCTACCTTCCGGTCCTCACCGGCGTCGCCGAGGGCTACCTGCGTGAGGGCAAGCGCTTCATGCGGGTCGCGATCGGCTGCACCGGCGGCAAGCACCGCAGCGTCGCGATGACCGAGGAGATCGCGCGCCGTCTGGTCGAGGCCGGGCTCGACGCCAAGCCGGTCCACCGCGACCTGGGGCGGGAGTGAGCGCGCCGCTGCGCGCGCAGGCGACGGTCGCCTTCGGCGGCGGCCACGGCCTGCACGCCACGCTGACGGCGCTGCGGATGCTGGTCGACGACCTCGCCGTCGACGACCTCACCGCCATCGTCACCGTCGCCGACAACGGCGGCTCGTCGGGTCGGCTGCGCGGCGAGTTCAACGTGCTCCCACCCGGCGACCTGCGGATGGCGCTGGCGGCGCTGTGCGGCTCCGACACCTGGGGCGATACCTGGGCCCGGGTGCTCCAGCACCGGTTCCAGGGGCACGGCGAGATGCGCGGCCACGTCGTCGGCAACCTGCTGATCGTGGGCCTGTGGGAGCTGCTCGGGGATCCCGTCGACGCACTCGACTGGGTGGGACGCCTGCTCGGCGCCAAGGGGCGGGTGCTGCCGATGGCGCTGGCGCCGATGGACATCCGCGCCGAGGTCCGCGGCCTGGTGCCCGGCGACCCCGACGCGCTCACCACGGTCCGCGGCCAGGTGCAGGTCGCCACCACCGAGGGCGTCATCACCTCGGTCGACCTCGAGCCGCCCGACCCGCCGGTCAGCGAGGTCGCCCTCGCCAAGATCGCCGAGGCCGACTGGGGGTTCATCGGTCCGGGGTCCTGGTTCTCCTCGGTCATCCCGCACGTGCGGGTGCCGGCGTTGCGCGAGGCGATGGTCAACACCGATGCGCGACTCGTGGTGGTCCTCAACCTGGAGGAGCAGCAGGGCGAGACCGGGGGCTTCGGTCCGGCCGACCATCTCGCCGTCCTCTTCGAGCACGCGCCGGGCCTGCAGATCCACACCGTCCTCGCCGACGCGGCCAACCTCTCCGACGAGCAGCGTCTCGACCTCCACCGCGCCGCCACCGACGCGGGCGCCCGGCTGGTCGTCGACGACGTCGCCCGCGACGACGGCACCCCCCGTCACGACCCCGCCAAGCTCGCCGCCGCCTTCGCCCGCATCATCGACACCGCCGACTGACCGCGAGTCGGCGCGAGTCGGCGCGAGTCGGTGTGAGTCGGCGTGTCGAGACGACGACGCGGCGTCGGGGAGCGGTCGGGGCGTCGTCGAGGGTGATTGACCAGCGTGGAAGACTCGCCCCCATGGCGATGACGGCTCAGGTGAAGGCGGAGCTCGCCAACACCCAGATCACCAAGACCTGCTGTCGCAAGGCCGAGGTTGCCACCACGCTGCGCTTCGCCGGCGGCCTGCACATCGTGAGCGGCAAGATCGTCGTGGAGGCCGAGCTCGACACCGGCGCCGCGGCCCGGCGGCTGCGCCGCGACATCGACGAGGTCTACGGCCACAAGTCCGACGTCGTCATGGTGCAGGGGAACGGGCTGCGCAAGGGGAGCCGCTACCTGGTCCGCGTCGTGCGCGACGGCGAGTCGCTGGCCCGGCAGACCGGGCTGCTCGACCAGCGTGGCCGGCCGGTGCGCGGGCTGCCGCCCGCCGTCGTCTCGGGCGGTGCCTGCGACGCGGTCGCCGCCTGGCGCGGCGCCTTCCTGGCCCACGGCTCACTGACCGAGCCGGGCCGGTCCTCGTCCTTGGAGGTCACCTGCCCGGGACCGGACGCCGCGCTGGCCCTGGTCGGCATGGCCCGGCGGCTCGGGATCCAGGCCAAGTCGCGCGAGGTGCGTGGAGTCGACCGGGTGGTCATCCGAGACGGCGACGCCATCGGTCAGCTGCTCACCCGGCTCGGTGCCCACGAGACCCTGCTCGCCTGGGAGGAACGGCGGATGCGGCGCGAGGTCCGCGCCACGGCCAACCGGCTCGCCAACTTCGACGACGCCAACCTGCGCCGCTCCGCACGTGCGGCCGTGGCCGCCGGCGCCCGGGTCGAGCGCGCGATGGAGATCCTCGGCGACGAGGTGCCCGACCACCTCAAGCTCGCCGGGTCGCTGCGGCTCGAGCACAAGCAGGCCTCGCTCGAGGAGCTCGGTCAGCTCCACGACCCCGTGCTCACCAAGGACGCGATCGCCGGCCGCATCCGCCGGCTGCTCGCCATGGCCGACAAGCGCGCAGAGGAGCTCGGCGTGCCCGACACCGAGGCCTCGCTGACCGCCGACATGCTCGCCGACGACTGACCCGGCGCCGGGGGTCCGACCCGGGTTCACCCGCGGCTCGCGGTTACCCGCACGTACGCCGGTCTGGATGTCGGCGGAGCACGCTCGGCTTGTAGGCTCGCGGTGCATCGTCCGTCGTGTATCCAGTCGAGCATTCAGGAGCAGATCGCAGTGACCGTTCGCGTAGGAATCAACGGCTTCGGCCGCATCGGCCGCAACTTCTTCCGGGCCGTGCGCGCCTCGGACCTCGACATCGAGATCGTGGCGATCAACGACCTCACCGACAACGCCTCGCTGGCCCACCTGCTGAAGTACGACTCGATCCTCGGTCGCCTCGACGCAGACGTCACCTCCACCGACGACGCCATCATCGTCGACGGCAAGGAGATCAAGGCGTTCGCCGAGCGCGACCCCGCCAACCTCAAGTGGGGCGAAAACGACGTCGACGTCGTGATCGAGTCCACCGGCTTCTTCACCGACGCCAACAAGGCGCGCGCGCACGTCGACCAGGGCGGCGCCAAGAAGGTCATCATCTCCGCCCCGGCGACCAACGAGGACGTCACCATCGTGATGGGCGTCAACGAGGGCGACTACGACCCGAAGACCGACACGGTCATCTCCAACGCCTCCTGCACCACCAACTGCCTGGCCCCGATGGCCAAGGTGCTCAACGACGAGTTCGGCATCGTCAAGGGCCTGATGACCACGGTCCACGCCTACACCGCCGACCAGAACCTGCAGGACAACATCCACAAGGACCTGCGCCGGGCGCGCGCCGCCGCGCTCAACATCGTGCCCACCTCCACCGGCGCCGCGAAGGCCATCGGCCTGGTGCTGCCCGAGCTCAAGGGCAAGCTCGACGGCTACGCGCTCCGGGTGCCCGTCCCCACCGGCTCGGCCACCGACCTCACCTTCGAGGCCGGCCGCGACACCACCGTCGAGGAGGTCAACGCGGTGGTCAAGGCCGCCGCCGACGGCCGCGTCCTGCGGTACTCCACCGACCCGATCGTCTCCAGCGACATCGTCACCGACCCGGCCTCGTGCATCTTCGACGCGCCGCTGACCAAGGTCAACGGCAACCTGGTGAAGGTCGTCGGCTGGTACGACAACGAGTGGGGCTACTCCAACCGCCTCGCCGACCTCACCGCGCTCGTCGGCGCCGAGCTCTGAGGATGGGGGAGTACGCCGGGCTGGGCGACGTCCGAGGCAAGCGGGTCCTGGTCCGCTCCGACCTCAACGTCCCGCTCGATGGTCCCGACGATGCGTTGGTGATCACCGACGACGGCCGGATCCGCGCGAGCGTGCCGACGATCCAGGCGCTGTCCGACGCCGGCGCGCGGGTGATCGTCACCGCGCACCTCGGTCGCCCGAAGGGCGCCCCGGAGGCGCGCTTCTCGCTCGCTCCGGTGGCCCGGCGGCTCGGTGAGCTCCTCGGGAAGCCGGTCGCGTTCGCCGAAGACACCGTCGGGGAGTCGGCGCGGGCGGCGGTCGCGGCGCTCGAGGACGGCGACGTCGTCGTCCTGGAGAACGTGCGGTTCAACCCGGGGGAGACCAGCAAGGACGACGCCGAGCGCAGCGCCTTCGCCGACCAGCTCGCCGACCTCGCCGACGCCTTCGTCTCCGACGGATTCGGCGTGGTGCACCGCAAGCAGGCCAGCGTCTACGACGTCGCCCAGCGGCTCCCGCACGCGATGGGCAGCCTGGTGGGCACCGAGATCGAGGTCCTTCGCAGGCTCACCGCCGACCCCGAGCGGCCCTACGTCGTCGTCCTCGGCGGCTCGAAGGTCTCCGACAAGCTCGGCGTGATCGACAACCTGCTCAGCAAGGCCGACAAGCTCCTCATCGGCGGCGGGATGGTGTTCACCTTCCTCAAGGCCCAGGGCCACGAGGTCGGCAAGAGCCTGCTGGAGGAGGACCAGGTCGAGACCTGCCGCTCCTACCTCCAGCGCGCGGCCGAGTCGGGCGTGCAGATCCTGCTGCCGGTCGACGTCGTGGTCGACACCGAGTTCCCCGGCGGCGAGCGGGCGCCCGCACCCCAGGTCGTGGCGGCCGACCAGATCCCGGCCGACTCGCTCGGACTCGACATCGGACCGGCCTCCGCGGCCGAGTTCAGCTCGGCGCTGTCCGATGCCCGCACCGTGTTCTGGAACGGTCCGATGGGCGTCTTCGAGACCCCTGAGTTCTCCGCCGGCACCCGAGCCGTGGCGCAGGCCCTGATCGACGTCACCGAGCGTGGCGGCCTCTCGGTCGTCGGCGGCGGCGACTCCGCTGCCGCCGTCCGTGCTCTCGGCTTCGACGAGACGGCCTTCGGTCACATCTCCACCGGCGGCGGCGCCAGCCTCGAGTACCTCGAGGGCAAGGAGCTTCCCGGAATCACCGTCCTCGAGACGTCAGACAGCACCAAGGACTAGGACTCGGCATGGCAAAGCCCACCCGCACGCCGCTGATGGCGGGCAACTGGAAGATGAACCTGAACCACCAGGAGGCGGTGGTCCTGGTGCAGAAGCTGGCCTGGACCCTGTCCGACAAGCGGCACGACCACGCCGCCGTCGAGGTCGTGGTGATCCCGCCGTTCACCGACCTGCGCTCGGTCCAGACGCTCGTCGACGGCGACCGCCTCGCCGTCAAGTACGGCGCGCAGGACGTCTCGGCCCACGAGTCCGGCGCCTACACCGGCGAGATCTCGGCCGCGATGCTCGCCAAGCTCGGCTGCTCCTACGTCATCGTCGGTCACTCCGAGCGCCGCGAGCACCACAACGAGAGCGACGAGGTCGTCAGCGCCAAGGCGCACGCCACCGTCGATGCCGGCATGACGCCCATCGTGTGCGTGGGCGAGGGCCTCGAGGTCCGCCAGGCCGGCGAGCAGGTGCCGTACACGATGGCGCAGGTGGTGGGCTCGCTCGCCGGCTTCACGCCCGAGCAGGTCGCGGATCTCGTCATCGCCTACGAGCCCGTCTGGGCCATCGGCACCGGCGAGGTCGCGACGCCCGAGGACGCGCAGGAGGTCTGCCAGGCCATCCGCGCGCAGATCCGGGAGGACTTCGGCGACGCCGCCGCCGACGGCGTCCGGATCCTGTACGGCGGCTCGGTCAAGGCCTCCAACGTCGCCGGCATCATGGCTCAGCCCGACGTTGACGGCGCGCTGGTCGGCGGCGCGAGCCTGCAGGCGGACGAGTTCGGCGGAATCTGCCGCTACTACGACATGCCGACGCTGTGACAACGGCCCTCCTGACGTAGGATTCCTGCTCGTGAACGTGGAACTGATCCTCACCGTCCTGTTGCTGCTGGCCAGCGGGCTCATGATCTTGCTGGTGCTGCTGCACAAGGGGCGGGGCGGCGGCCTCTCCGACATGTTCGGAGGCGGCGTGTCGAGCTCGCTCGGCGGCTCCTCGGTGGCCGAGCGCAACCTCGACCGCTTCACGATCGGCACCGGCGTCATCTGGTTCGCCTGCGTCATCGCCCTGGGTCTCGTCAAGGCATACTGACCGCACCCGCGGCACTCGCACGGCACCCGCATCACCCCGGATCGAACGAGGAGTCAGACACATGGCAGGTGGAGGAAACGCGATTCGCGGCAGTCGGGTCGGCGCCGGCCCGATGGGTGAGGCGGAGCGGGGCGAGGCCGCCCCGCGTCAAGCCGTCACCTACTTCTGCTCCCACGAGCACCGCTCGGTGATCACCTTCGCGGTCGAGGCCGTCGTCCCCGAGTCCTGGGACTGCCCCAAGTGCGGCCTTCCGGCCTCCCTCGACTCCGAGAACCCGCCCCCGGCGCCCAAGATCGAGCCCTACAAGACCCACCTCGCCTACGTGAAGGAGCGCCGCTCCGACAAGGAGGCCGAGGTCATCCTCGACGAGGCCATCCAACTCCTCCGCACCCGCCGCAAGTCCGGCGAGATCATCTTCTGACTGTTTCTTTTTCGCCGAGTCGGCACTTCTGCTAAGCAGAAGTGCCGACTCGGCGTTCTAGGACCGAGCCAGCGCGGCCGCGTAGCCCTGTCTGAGCAGTTGCTCGACATTGACCCTGCGCCCGAACACGTGGGTCTTGTCGAAGACGTCGACCTGCCAGTCGTCGTAGGCCAGTCCGGTGCGTCGGGTGTGGTCGTGGTTGATCTGTTCGGTGGACGAGTGCCACTCCTCGCCGTCGTACTCGGCGGCGTAGCGGACCTTCTCGCAGGCGAGGTCGACGATGCCCAGCAGGACGCCGTCGCGGCGGATCGCGACCTGGAGCTCGGGGCTGGGGAGACCGGCGTCGATCCACCGCAGGCGGAGGCAGGACTCGCCCGGCGAGGCCGCCAGCGGGTCGGCGAGCGGACCCAGCTCGCGTAGCCGGGTGACCCAGCGCATCCCGCGGAATCGGGGGATCCCGGCGAGGAACTCCTCCCTGTCGAACCCACCGATGCGGAACATCTGGTCCAGACACGACAGGGACGCGTCGCGGGAGCGTTGCCGTCCCAGATCCCAGGCGGTGCGGAGCCTGGTGGTCACTCGGACGCCGTCGACGACCATGATCTCGCTGGGGCGCAGGTTCCGCTCACCGCTGTCGGCCAGCTCTCGGCGCAGCCGCCCTCGGCCGGCCGGACGAAACACCGAGATCGGACGAAGGACCTGGTTCTCGCCCGGCGCCAGGATCATGTCGGCCCCGTGGAGCCATCCGGCATGACGATCGCACACGACGTAGTCGTCAGGGACGATCAGGGAGAGGCTCTCGGCTCGCAGCCGGACCGAGTCGCCTGCCTGGGTGGCCAGGCAGACACCCCGCACCGGATGCCGGATCAGTCCGGCGTCGATGAGCCGACTCAGGTTGTAGCGGGTGACCCCCGCCGCTTCGGCCATCGAAACGGTGAACGGGTGATCCAGTGGCAGCGGGAAGTCGTCGTCGAGGTGGGACCGGGTCAACAGGTGGTCGATGCGCATACGGCCTGCTGCCCGCCGCCGCATCAGCTCAATCTGCGGCTCAGCTGCCCTGTGGACAACCGTGGCGTCACGCCGAGTCGGCACTTGTGTTGAGCAGAAGTGCCGACTCGGCGTTCAGTCAGAGCTCGGCCGCGGCTTGGGGGTCGAGCCACCAGGTGATCTCGGTGGGGGTGTCGTTCGGGTCGGGATGCGGGGCGGTGGGGTGGGTCGGCACCGAGGGGGTATCGGACGGCGGGCGCCCGACCACTCCGCGGGCCGGGGTCTCGCCCACCGAGCCCTCGGCGGCGAGGGCGCGGGCGACGGCGTCGGCCTTGGACTCTCCGGAGGCGAGGAACCAGATCGCGTCGGCGCGGTTGAGGCACTCCAGGGTGAGGGAGACCCGCTCGGGCGGCGGCTTCGGGGAGTCGTGGACGCCGATCGCGATCGCGTCGGTGACCGTCACGCCCGGCAGGCCGGGGAACAGCGACGCGACGTGGCCGTCGGGGCCGATGCCGAGCATCACGACGTCGAACGCTCCCGAGCCGTGCGCGCGGATCAGCTCGGCGTACGCCGCCGCGGCGTCCTCGACCGTCGCCGCGGCGTCGGTGGCCGGGATCTCGTAGACCCGGCTCGCGCCGACGGCGTCGAGGAAGGCAGCGCGGGCCTGGCCGGCGTTGCGGTCGGGGGAGTCGGGTGCGACGAAGCGCTCGTCACCGAACCACACGACCACGGCGCCCCAGTCGACCCCCGACTCGGGCGAGAGCCGCGCGATCTCGCGGTGGACGGCGTCGGCGATGGTGCCGCCGGTCAGCGCGATCTGCGGCACGCGACCGGCCGCCTGGAGGTCGGCGAGCCGGCTGAGCAGCTCGCCGGCCACCGCGGTGGCGAGCGCCTCGGGAGTCGGCTGGACCTCGATGCGCGGCTCGATCCGGTGCTCGCTCACTTCGACTCCTTGGCCAGGCTGGTGATGGTGGCCGCGTACACGTCGTCCTCGTCGAGACGACGCAGCTCCTCGGCGAGCAGCTCGGGCACCTTGCGGCGCTTGAGCGCGATGGGCCGGTCGGGCTGGCCCGGTGAGGTGAACGTCGCCAGCCGGCCGTCGGAGCGCGAGATCCGGATCGGCCCCTCGCGGGTCTCCATCACGACCTCGGTGATGCCCGGCCCGGCCGAGCGGTGCCGGGTGACCTCGACCTTGAGCCGGTTGCGCAGCCACGCGGCCAGCAGGTCGGCGCTCGGGCTCGTCTGCTCCGAGGTGACCCGCGCCGAGGTGACCTTGAGCGGATGCTGGTCGAGGGACGCCGCGAGCAGCGCCCGCCACGCGGTGAGCCGCGTCCAGGCCAGGTCGGTGTTGCCGGCGACGTAGGACTCGCACTGCGTGCGCAGCGCGGTGCGCTTGCCGCGGTGCACCTCCGCGGCGTCGGTGATCCGGCGCCGGGCGAGTCGGCCCAGCGGATCGGACGCCGGCTCGGCGGGTGCGTCGTGCGGCCACCAGATCGCGACCGGCGAGTCGGGCAGCAGCAGCGGCAGCACCACCGAGTCGGCGTGCTTGACCACCTCGCCCTCGAGACGGATGACCGCGGCCTCTCCGCCCCAGCCGGCTCCCGTGCCGACCTGGGCGTTGACCTGCGCCGAGCCGCGCTTGGAGCCGAGGACGACGCCGAGAACCCGCGCGGGGTGCTCCTGGGTCGCCTTGCGGGCGTTGGTCATCGCCTCCTCGGCCGACGCCTCGTCGACCACGACGATGAGGGTCATGACCATGCCCATCGCGGGGGAGCCGGCCCGGGTGCGGGCGCGGACGAACTCGGCGGCGATCGCCGCGGAGTTGGTGTCGATCAGCTCGATCACGGTCGCCTCCAGACGCGTCCGTCGCGCGCGAGCATCTCATCGGCCGACGCCGGCCCCCAGGTGCCCGGCGTGTAGTCCTCCGGCTTGCCGGCGTCCGCCCAGCGGTCGAGCACCGGGTCGAGGATCTTCCAGGACAGCTCGACCTCCTCGTGCCGCGGGAAGAGCGGTGGGTCGCCGAGGAGGACGTCGAGGATCAGCCGCTCGTAGGCCTCCGGCGAGGACTCGGTGAACGTGCCGCCGTAGGCGAAGTCCATGTTCACGTCGCGGATCTCCATCGCGGTGCCGGGCACCTTCGCGCCGAAGCGCAGCGTCATGCCCTCGTCGGGCTGGATCCGGATGACCAGCGCGTTCTGGGTGAGGTCCTCGACCGAGGTCGCGGTGAACGGCTGGTGCACCGCGCGCTTGAAGACGACGGCCACCTCGGTGACCCGGCGCCCCAGGCGCTTCCCGGTGCGCAGGTAGAACGGGACGCCGGCCCACCGGCGGTTCTCCACGTGGAGGGTGAGCGCGGCGTAGGTCTCGGTGTGCGAGCGGGCGGGGATGCCCTCCTCCTCGGTGAACCCGAGGACCTTGACGCCGCCGGCCCACCCCGCGGCGTACTGACCGCGCGCGGTGCCGCGGTCCAGGCGCCGCGGCAGCCGGATGCTGGAGAGGAGCTTCTGCTTCTCGATGCGCAGCGGCTCGGCCTCGAACGAGGTCGGCTCCTCCATCGCCACCAGCGCCATCAGTTGGAGCAGGTGGTTCTGGATGACGTCGCGGGCCGCGCCGATGCCGTCGTAGTAGCCGGCCCGGCCGCCGATGCCGGCGTCCTCGGCCATGGTGATCTGCACGTGGTCGACGTACTTGTTGTTCCACAGCGGCTCGAACATGGTGTTGGCGAACCGGGTGGCGAGGATGTTCTGGACCGTCTCCTTGCCGAGGTAGTGGTCGATCCGGAAGATCGTCGACGGCGGGAACACCGCGTCGAGCGCGGAGTTCAGCTCTCGCGCGGAGGCGAGGTCGTGGCCGAACGGCTTCTCGATGACGACGCGGCGCCAGGTGTCCTCGGTGGACTCCGCGAGGCCGTGCTTGTGGAGCTGGTCGGCCACGGTCCCGAACCCACCCGGCGGGATGGCGAGGTAGAAGGCGTAGTTGCCGCCCGTGCCGCGGACGTCGTCGAGCTCCTCGACCGTGCGCCGCAGCTCCTCGAAGGCGTGGTCGTCGTCGAAGGACCCGGACACGAACCGGAAGCCCTCGGCGAGCTGGTTCCACACCTCCTCACGGAACTCGGTGCGTGCGTGCTCCTTGACCGAGTCGTGCACGATCTGCGCGAAGTCCTGGTCGGCCCAGTCGCGGCGGGCGAAGCCGACGAGACTGAAGCCCGGGGGCAGGAGCCCGCGGTTGGCGAGGTCGTAGATCGCCGGCATCAGCTTCTTGCGGGACAGGTCGCCGGTGACGCCGAACAGCACCATCCCGCACGGGCCCGCGATGCGGGGGAGCCGTCGGTCCTGCTCCTGGCGCAGCGGGTTGACGTAGGGCCGCGGGCTCACCCGGCCGCACCTCGTCGGTGCTTGCGGTAGTAGTCGATCAGCGCGCGGGTGGAGGCGTCCTGCTCGGCCAGCGCGTCGGCGTCGCCGGCGATCGCCGGGCCGACCTGCTGGGCCAGCTGCTTGCCGAGCTCGACGCCCCACTGGTCGAAGCTGTCGATGCCCCACACCGCGCCCTGCACGAAGGTCAGGTGCTCATAGAGGGCGACCAGCTGTCCGAGCACCGAGGGCGTGAGCTCCGGGCCGATGATCGACGTCGTGGGGCGGTTCCCGGAGAACACCCGGGCCGGGACGATCGCCTCGGGCGTGCCTTCGGCGCGCACCTCCTCGGCGGTCTTGCCGAACGCCAGTGCCCGGGTCTGGGCCAGGAAGTTGGCCAGGAACAGCTCGTGGACGTCGGTGTCGCCGTCCTTGAGCGGATAGCTCGGGTTGGCCATGGCGATGAAGTCGGCCGGGATGAGCCGGGTGCCCTGGTGGATGAGCTGGTAGAAGGCGTGCTGGCCGTTGGTGCCCGGCTCCCCCCAGAACACCTCGCCGGTCGTCGTGGTGACCGGTGAGCCGTCCCAGCGCACGCCCTTGCCGTTCGACTCCATCGTCAGCTGCTGGAGGTAGGCGGGGAAGCGGTGCAGCAGCTGGGTGTAGGGGAGGACCGCATGGCTCTGCGCGCCGAGGAAGTTGGAGTACCAGACGTTCAGCAGCCCCATGAGCAGGGGCACGTTGCGCGCCGGCTCGGTGGTGCGGAAGTGCTCGTCGATGGTGTGGAAGCCGCCGAGCAGCTCGCGGAAGCGCTCCGGCCCGATCGCGATGACCAGGGAGGTGCCGATGGCGGAGTCGACGGAGTAGCGGCCCCCGACCCAGTCCCAGAAGCCGAACGCGTTCGCCGGGTCGATGCCGAAGTCGGCGACCTTGTCGAGCGCGGTCGAGACCGCCACGAAGTGCTTGGCGACCGCCGCGTCGGTGTCGGTGACGCCGAGCGCCGCGAGTGCCTCCAGCAGCCACGACCTGGCCAGGCGGGCGTTGGTGAGGGTCTCCAGCGTGCCGAAGGTCTTGCTCGACACGATGAACAGGGTGGTGGCCGGGTCGAGGCCGGCCAGAGTGGTCGCGGCGTCGGTGGGGTCGATGTTGCTGATGAACCGGCATTCCAGCCCCGGCAGCCGGTACGGGGCCAGCGCCTCGTAGGCCATCACCGGCCCAAGATCGGAGCCACCGATCCCGATGTTCACCACCGTGCGGATTCGCTCACCGGTGATCCCGGTCCACGTGCCGTCGCGCACGGCGTCGGCGAAGGCGTAGACCCGGTCGAGCACCTCGTGCACGTCGTGGACGACGTCCTGGCCGTCGACCTCCAACGTCGCCTCCCGGGGGAGGCGCAGCGCGGTGTGCAGCACCGCACGGTCCTCGGTGACGTTGATGTGCTCACCGGCGAACATGGCGTCGCGTCGCTCGGTGACGCCGGTCTCGGCGGCGAGATCGAGGAGGGCGGTGAGGATGTCGTCGTCGAGGAGGTCCTTGGACAGGTCGACCACGAGGTCGCCGGCGGTGAAGGTGAACCGCTCGACGCGCCCGGGGTCGTCGGCGAACCAGGCCCGCAGGTCGGGTTCGAGCTCCTCGGCGAGGGTGGAGAGTCGAGCCCAGGCCGGGGTGGCGGTCGCGTCGACCGGGCCCTGGGTCACTGGGCCGCCTTGTCCATCTGACCCTGCACGGTGTCGACCAGCTCGTGCCACGACGCCTTGAACTTGTCGACGCCCTCGGTCTCGAGCACGTCCATCACGTCGGCGAAGTCGACGCCGGCGGCCGAGACCTGGTCGAGCAGCTCCTGGGCCTCCGCGCCCCGGCCGGTGACCATGTCGCCGAGCACCTCGCCGTGGTCGGCGAACGCCTCGAGGGTCTTCTCCGGCATCGTGTTGACCGTGCCGGAGACCACCAGGTCGGTGACGTACATCGTGTCGGGGTACTCGGGGTTCTTCACCCCGGTGGAGGCCCACAGCGGGCGCTGCGGGTTCGCGCCCGCCTCGGCGAGCACGCGCCACCGGTCGCTGGCCATGACCTCCTCGAAGGCGCCGTAGGCGACGCGCGCGTTGGCGACCGCGGCCTTGCCCTTGAGCGCCAGTGCCTCGTCGGTGCCGATCTCGTCGAGCCGCTTGTCGACCTCGGTGTCGACGCGCGAGACGAAGAACGAGGCGACCGAGCGGATCTTCGACAGGTCGAGGCCGGCGTCGCGGGCCTGCTCGAGACCGCTGAGGTAGGCGTCCATCACCTCGCGGTAGCGCTCGGTGCTGAAGATCAGCGTGACGTTGACGCTGATGCCCTGCGCGATCGCGGCGGTGATGGCGGGCAGGCCCTCCTTGGTGGCGGGGATCTTGATCAGGGCGTTGGGCCGGTCGACGGCCTGCCACAGCGCCTGCGCCGAGGCGATGGTCCGCTCGGTGTCGTTGGCGAGGTCGGGCTCCACCTCGATCGAGACCCGGCCGTCGTCGGCGGTGGCCTCGGCGACGGGCGCCAGCACGTCGCAGGCGTTGCGGACGTCGTCGGTGGTGAGGTCGAAGATCACCGCGTCGACGTCCTTGCCGGCCGCGACCAGGTCCTTGACCTGCGCGTCATAGCGCTCGCCGTCGGCGATCGCGGCGGCGAAGATGGTCGGGTTGGTGGTGACGCCGGTGACGTGGCTGTCCTTGACCAGCTCGGCGAGGTTGCCGGACTCGATCCGCTCGCGAGAGAGGTCGTCGAGCCAGATGGAGACGCCTGCGTCGGCGAGGGCCTTGAGTCGGTCGGTCATGGGTTCTCCTGGGATCGGATGGGTGGAACCGGACTGGTGGGGCTCAGGCGGTGACCGCGCGGATGCTGTCGCGGGCCGCGTCCGCCATGGCCTGGGCGGTGATGCCGAACTCCTCGTAGATGCGCTGGTAGTCGGCCGAGGCACCGAAGTGGTCGAGGGAGACGATGCGGCCGTGGTCGCCGACGTACTCGCGCCAGCCCTGCTTCACCCCGGCCTCGATCGAGACCCGGGCCTTGACCGTCGGCGGGATCACCGAGTCGCGGTAGGACTGGTCCTGCGCCTCGAACCACTCCAGGCACGGCAGCGACACCACGCGGGCCGAGATGCCGTCGGCTGCGAGCAGATCCCGGGCGCCGACGGCGAGCTGGACCTCCGAGCCGGTGGCCAGCAGGACGACGTCGGGGGTGCCCTCGGTGTCGAGCAGCACGTAGCCGCCCTTGGCGGCCCCGGAGGCCTCGCCCCAGCGCTGGCCGCTCTCGTCGACGCCGCGGGGGAAGACCGGCACGTTCTGTCGGGTGAGCACCAGGGCCGAGGGCCGGTCGGTGTGCTCGAGGACGGCGTGCCAGCAGACCGAGGTCTCGTTGGCGTCGGCAGGCCGGACGACGTCGAGGCCGGGCATCGCCCGAAGCGCCGCGAGGTGCTCGACGGGCTGGTGGGTGGGGCCGTCCTCGCCGAGGCCGATCGAGTCGTGCGTCCAGACGTAGGTGACCGGCAGGTGGCTGAGCGCGGCGAGCCGGACCGAGCCACGCATGTAGTCGGAGAAGGTGAGGAACGTGGCGCCGTAGACGCGGGTGATCCGGTCGGCGGCGATGCCGTTCATGATCGCGCCCATGGCGTGCTCACGGATCCCGAAGTGGAGGACGCGGCCCTGATAGGGGTCGGCGGTCCACTCGCCGGTGCTGCGCGAGGTGGGAGCGAACGAGGGCGCCGACTCGATGGTGGTGTTGTTCGAGCCCGCGAGGTCGGCGGAGCCGCCCCACAGCTCGGGCATCACCGGCGCGATCGCGTTGAGCACCTTCCCGGAGGCCGCCCGGGTGGCGATGCCCTTCGCGTCGGCCTCGAAGACCGGCAGCGCGGCGGCGAGATCGTCGGGAAGGCGCTGGGCCTTGAGCCGGTGGAGGAGCTCGGCCTTCTCGGGGTTGGCCTCGCGCCAGGCGTCGTAGCGCTTGTCCCACTCCGCGCCCGCGGCCGAGCCGCGCTCTCCCAGCTTGCGGGTGTGCGCGAGCACGTCGTCGGGCACCTCGAAGGTCTTCTCCGGATCCCAGCCGAGCACCTTCTTGGTGGCCGCGACCTCCTCGTCGCCGAGCGCGCTGCCGTGCGCCTTCTCGGTGCCCTGGGCGTTGGGGGCGGGCCAGGCGATGATGGTGTCGAGCACGATCAGCGAGGGCTTGTCGGTGACGGCGTCGGCGGCCTGGATGGCGTCGTAGAGAGCGGGGACGTCCTCGCGGTACTCCGTGCCGCCCTGGGTCCAGTCGACGGTCTGCACGTGCCAGCCGTAGGCCTCGTAGCGCTTGGCGACGTCCTCGGTGAAGGCGATGTCGGTGTCGCCCTCGATCGAGATCCGGTTGCGGTCGTAGATCATCGTGATGGCGCCGAGCTCCTGGGTGCCGGCGATCGAGCTCGCCTCACCGCTGACGCCCTCCTCGAGGTCGCCGTCGGAACACAGGATGTAGACGCGGTGGTCGAACAGGCTCTCGCCGGGGGCCGCCTCGGGGTCGAGCAGGCCGTGCACCCGCCGCGCCTCCATCGCCATCCCGACGCCGTTGCCGACGCCCTGGCCCAGCGGCCCGGTGGTGATCTCGACGCCGACGGTGTGGCCGAGCTCGGGGTGCCCCGGGGTCAGCGACCCCCAGGTGCGCAGGGACTTGAGGTCCTCGAGCTCGAGGCCGAAGCCACCGAGGTAAAGCTGGTTGTAGAGCGTCATGCTGGTGTGGCCGCACGAGAGGACGAAGCGGTCGCGGGCGATCCAGCCCGGGTCGGCCGGATCGTGGCGCATCACCTTCTGGAACAGCAGGTAGGCCACCGGGGCCAGGCTCATGGCGGTGCCGGGGTGGCCGTTCCCGACCTTCTGCACGGCATCCATCGCCAGCACCCGGGCGGTGTCCACCGCCTTCGCATCGAGATCGGTCCAGTCGAGGGTTGCGCTGTCGCTCACGGGGCTCCTAAAGACATGTTCTCGGGTGGTACCGAGCCTACTCACCTCGGGCGTTAGACTCACAGCGCCCGAGCGGCTCGATCGCCCGGCACCCACCCTGCTGATCCCCAGCACTCGAACTCCGCGAGGAGCTTTGTGACCTACGTCGGCGAATCGCGCCCCGCCCTCGGGCAGCCCGACCCCGAACGGGGTCCGGCCTCGGTGAAGGCCGCGCCCAAGGCGACCTTCAAGGACGTCGTCGCGGCCTACGTCGGGCTCACCAAGCCACGGGTCATCGAGCTGCTGCTGCTCACCACCGTTCCGGTGATGTTCTTCGCCCAGCGTGGCGTGCCGCCGCTGGGCCTGGTGGTCGCGACCGTCGTCGGCGGTGCCCTCTCGGCCGGCTCCGCCTCGACCTACAACTGCGTCTACGACCGCGACATCGACGAGCAGATGCGGCGCACCCGGCGCCGCGCGCTGCCGCGCCACGTCGTCACCCCCGCGGCGGCGCTGATCTTCGCCACCGTGCAGGCCGTGCTCTCCACCGTGGTGCTGGCGGTGTGGGTCAACCCGCTCTCGGCGGTGCTCTCGGTGCTCGCCAACGCGTTCTACGTCTTCGGCTACACCATGCTCCTCAAGCGCCGCACCACGCAGAACATCGTGTGGGGCGGCATCGCGGGCTGCTTCCCGGCGCTGATCGGATGGACCGCCGTCACCGGCGAGCTGTCCTGGGTCCCGATCGTGCTCTTCGCCGTGGTGTTCTTCTGGACCCCGCCCCACACCTGGGCCCTCGCCCTGCGCTATCGCGAGGACTACGCCAACGTCGACGTCCCGATGCTGCCGGTGGTCAAGCCCGCCGCCGAGGTCGCCCGCCAGATCGTGCTCTACAGCTGGGTGATGGTCGCCACCTCGCTCCTGCTCTGGCCGGTGGCCTCCACGGGCCCGGTCTACCCGGTGGTCGCCGTCATCCTCGGCGCGATCTTCCTGGTCGAGGCCCACCGCATGTGGCGCCGCGCCCGCGGCACCGAGGACCTCAGCCTGATCCAGCCGATGCGGCTGTTCCACCACTCCAACCTGTACCTGTCGCTGCTCTTCGTCGCCGTCGCGCTCGACCCGCTGCTGACGCGCTGAGGCTCCTCGGCCCGCCTGGTGTGCTGGGTGGGGCTGGGGCGGACTGGCGGGCGTCGGTGGGCCGGATGCCGTTGCCCAGCACAGCGATGACCCGAATGGCGCAATTGCGCGGATTGGGTCGGTCGAGCGGGGTGGTGGTGACCCGAATGGCGCAATTGCGCGGAACGGGTCGGTCGAGCGGGGTGGTGGTGACCCGAACGGCGCAATTGCGCGGAACGGGTCGGTCGGGCGGGGTGGTGGTGACCCGAACGGCGCAATTGCGCGGAACGGGTCGGTCGAGCGGGGTGGTGGTGACCCGAACGGCGCAATTGCGCGGAACGGGTCGGTCGGGCGGGGTGGTGGTGACCCGAACGGCGCAATTGCGCGGAACGGGTCGGTCGAGCGGGGTGGTGGTGACCCGAACGGCGCAATTGCGCGGAACGGGTCGGTCGAGCGGGGTGGTGGTGACCCGAATGGCGCAATTGCGCGGAACGGGTCGGTCGAGCGGGGTGGGGGTGACCCGAACGGCGCAATTGCGCGGAACGGGTCGTCGGGCCTCGGCGGTGCGGCCCGCCTCAACCTCCGACAGCAGCAGACCGCACCTGTGACGCCGCGGGGGAGTTCTGCCCCGGGGTGCGCAGGACGATCGCGAGCACAGCCCAGGTGACGGCGGCGGAGATGAGGGCCGCGCCGAGCATGTGGGCGCCGACGAGGATCTCGGGGAGGTCGGTGAAGTACTGGACGAAGCCGATGACGCTCTGGCCGGCCTCGACGGCAAGCAGCACCAGCACGGCGCGACGGGCGGTGCCGGCGACGAAGACCAGGCCGATGCTGA
Organism: Nocardioides epinepheli; assembly: GCF_037936805.1. Classification (NCBI taxonomy): domain Bacteria; kingdom Bacillati; phylum Actinomycetota; class Actinomycetes; order Propionibacteriales; family Nocardioidaceae; genus Nocardioides; species Nocardioides epinepheli. Next base: position 72,780 of record NZ_JBBMMC010000005.1, read on the forward strand.
GGCCGATCAGCAGGAAGACCGAGTCGGCGTGCAGCTGGCTCATCTGGAGTGGGTCGAGGCCGTTGCGGGGGGTCTCGTCGTCGCCGGCGTGGGGGCCGGCCCCGGTCACGATGGTGCCGAGGTAGAGGACCACCCAGGCGGCGGCGAAGGTGATCCAGGCGAGGGTCTGGGCGCCGCCGCGGGTCCAGACGGCGTCGGGATCGTCGATCCGGCGCAGGAACAGCACCGCGGTGCCGACCATCGCCATCGAGACCAGCAGGTGCAGCGCGACGATCCAGGAGTTGAGGTCGGTGAGCACGGTGATGCCGCCGATCACCGCCTGGGCCGGGATCCCCAGGGCCAGGACGAGCGCGAGCACCCGGAGCTGACGACGTCCGGTCTGCCAGGCGGCCACGAAGGTCGCGATCGCGACCGCGGTGAGCACGAAGGTGAGCAGCCGGTTGCCGAACTCGATGGCCGAGTGCAGCTCCAGCTCGCCGTGCGGCGTGAACGACTCGTCGGTGCAGCGCGGCCACGTGGGGCAGCCCAGGCCCGATCCGGTGAGACGGACGGCGCCTCCGGTCACCACGATCCCGATGTTGGCGACCAGGCTCGCCCACCCGAGCGGTTTCACGAACCGCCCGGCCCCGGCCAGTCCCGGGACCTTGTCCAGCACGTTGCTCACTCCCATTCTCATTCCCACCGGAAGGTCTTCGCCGTCGCGATCGAGCCGATCACGGTCCAGGCCGCCAGCACCGCGAGGCCGCGCCAGGCGACCGCGGCGTCGTCGAGCGCGGCGCGCATCGCCTCGCCGAGCGCTCCCGAGGGGAGCCAGGTGACGACGTCGCCGAAGGAGCCGTAGGCGGAGGCCGGCAGGACGACGGCGCCGCCGGCCATGAGGAGCAGGTAGACCAGGTTCGCCACGGCCAGCGTCGCCTCGGCGCGCACCGCGCCGGCCAGCAGCAGGCCCAGCGAGGCGAACGCCGTGGTGCCGAGCAGGATCGTGACCAGCAGGCCGAGGACCGAGATGTCGGGCTCCCAGCCCATGGCGAAGGCGACCCCGCCGATCACGACCACCTGGAGGGCCTCGACGGCCAGCAGGGCGAGCACCTTGGCACTCAGCAGCGAGGTGCGTGACAGGGGAGAGGCCCCCAGGCGCTTGATCAGCCCGTAGCGGCGCTCGAAGCCGGTGGCGATGGCGAGCGCGGTGAACGACGTCGACATGATCGCCAGCGCAAGGACGCCCGGCGCGAAGGTCTGCACGTCGTAGTCGAGGTTGATCCGCTCGGAGCCGCGCACGCCGGCGACCAGGATGATCACCGGGATCACCACGGCGAGCAGCAGCTGCTCGCCGTTGCGCAGCATCAGCCGGGCCTCCATCGAGGCCTGGGTGAGGATCTGCCGCACGACGGGGGCGGCGCCGGGCGCGGGCGCGAAGGTGCTGGTCATGACGGCTCCGTGAGCGGCGCGGAGAGGGCGGTGAGGTCGAGGAAGACGTCCTCGAGGTTGCGCTGGCCGAGGGTCAGCGACTCCGGCAGCACGTCGTGCTCCTCGCACCAGCGCGACACCTTCGCCAGCGTCGAGCCGTCGGCCGGCCCGGTGATCCGCAGGCTGACGGCGTCGAGCTGGGTGACCTCGGTGCCGGCGCCCAGCACGGTGGCCAGCGACTCTGGAGCCCCGGGCGGGAAGGGCTCGGTGACGACGAGCCGGATCGTGGCGACCGAGCCGCCCCGGGTGAGCTCGAGCGGCGTCCCGGAGGCGACCAGGGTGCCGCGGTCGACGATGTGCACGCGGTCGGCGAGCCGTTCGGCCTCGTCCATGTAGTGGGTGGTGAGCACCACGGTGACGCCGTCGGCCCGCAGCTCCTCCAGCAGCTCCCACACGGTGCGGCGGATCGCGGGGTCCAGGCCGGCGGTCGGCTCGTCGACGAAGACCAGCTCGGGGCGACCCACGATCGCCATCGCCAGGCCCAGACGCTGCTGCTGGCCGCCGGAGAGCCGCCGGTACGGCGTCCGGCCGCAGTCGGCGAGTCCTAGCCGCTCGACGAGGAGGTCGACGTCGACCGGGTGCGCGTGCAGCCGGGCGACGTGGCGCAGCATCTCCACCGCACGGACGCCGCCCCAGGCGCCACCGCTCTGGAGCATGACGCCGATGCGGGGGAGCAGGGCGCGGCGGTCGCGTACCGGGTCGAGTCCGAGGACCCGGACCGTGCCCTGCTGGGGCACGCGGTAGCCCTCGCAGGTCTCGAGCGTGGTGGTCTTTCCGGCGCCGTTGGGGCCGAGGACCGCGGTGATCGTGTGCGGCTCGACGCTCAGGCTGAGCCCGTCGACGGCCACCTTGTCGCCGTAGCGCATCACCAGGCCCTCGACGCTGACGGCGGGAGCGACGGGCACTTCTCGAGTTTAGGAGACGGCCCGCCCGCCGGGCCGAGCCGGGCCGTCGTCGAGGCGACGCGGACACACTCCTATCGTGAGAGCGTGACCGACTGGCTGACCGTGAGCGTCATCGCGCTCGCCGCGATCGCGGCGGTGGTCGCGGTCGTGCTGCTGATCAAGGACGAGCCCGCCCAGGACCGCACCTTCGTGCTGCTCGGCGTCGTCGAGGTCGCGGTGCTGGTCCAGCTGGTCTACGGCATCGTGGCGCTGACCCAGACCGACCGCGACATCCTGCCGGCGCTGTTCGTCGGCTACCTCGTCGGCAACCTGCTGGTGCTCCCCATCGGCGCGTTCTGGTCGCTCGCCGAGCGGACCCGCGCCGGGACGGCCGTGCTGCTGCTGGCCGCACTCACCGTGATCGCCCTCCAGTTGCGCCTCGGCACGATCTGGGACGGCTCGGGTGCGTGAGCTGAAGTCCGGTCCCGGCCGGATCCTGGTGTTCGTCTACGGGGTCTTCGCGGTGGCGGCGACCGGACGATCCCTGGTGCAGCTCGGCGTCGACGCCGGCCGCGCGCCGTTGGCCTACGGGCTCTCGCTGTTCGCCGCGGTGATCTACCTGGTCGCGACCACCTGCCTGCTGCTCGGCGGACGCCGGGCCTGGACGGTGGCGGTGGTCGCGTGCGCGATCGAGCTGATCGGCGTCCTGACCATCGGCACGCTGTCCTACGTCGACACCGAGCTCTTCCCCGACAAGACCGTGTGGTCGCACTTCGGTCAGGGCTACGGCTTCCTCCCGCTGGTCCTGCCCTTCCTCGGCCTCGCCTGGCTGTGGTCCACCCGACCCGGGGTCGAGCGCTCAGGAGCCGAGCCCGGGAGTTGAGCCAGGTCACTAAGGGTCACCTTGCTTGAAGACCCTCCGCCATTATCGGCACACTGGTGTTGTGGAATTCGCTCCCGACCGTGCCGACCGCACGACGCGCCAGCGCGTCGCGCGGTCGATCCTGGTCGAGGGCCCCTCGACGGCGGCCGCCCTGGCCGACCGGCTCGAGCTGACGCCCGCCGCCGTGCGCCGTCACCTCGACCAGCTGCTCGAGGACGGCGCGGTCGAGGCGCGCGACCCGCGCAAGGCGGCCGGCCGTGGACGCGGTCGTCCGGCGAAGGTGTTCGCACTCACCGAGTCCGGACGCGACGGCTTCGACCAGCGTTACGACGACCTGGCGGCCGAGGCCCTGCGCTTCCTGGCCGAGACCGGCGGCGACGACGCGGTGCGCGAGTTCGCCCGGCGCCGCGCCGGCTTCGTCGAGAAGCGCTTCACCGAGATCGCCGCCGCCGAGCCCGGCCTTCGTCCGGCCGAGGTGCTGGCCCGGGTCTTCACCGCCGAGGGCTACGCCGCCTCGGTGCGCGACTCCCCGGTCGGCGACCAGCTGTGCCAACAGCACTGCCCGGTCTCCCACGTGGCCCACGAGTTCCCCCAGCTGTGCGAGGAGGAGACCGCGGCGATCAGCCGCGTGCTCGACACCCACGTGCAGCGGCTGGCGACCATCGCCCACGGCGACGGCGTCTGCACCACCTGTATCCCCGACGTTCCCGGCACCACAACCACGAAGGAGACGGTCACCCCATGACCTCCATCGAAGACCGCAATCCCGAGCTCAAGGGCATCGGTCGCTACGACTTCGGTTGGGCCGACGCCGACGTCGCGGGCGCTGCCGCGACCCGTGGACTCAACGAGGACGTCGTGCGCGACATCTCCTCGAAGAAGTCCGAGCCGCAGTGGATGCTCGACCTGCGCCTCAAGGGCCTCAAGCTCTTCGGCCGCAAGCCCATGCCCACCTGGGGCTCCGACCTCGGCGGCATCGACTTCGACAACATCAAGTACTTCGTGCGCTCCTCGGAGAAGCAGGCCCAGACCTGGGAGGACCTGCCCGAGGACATCAAGAACACCTACGACAAGCTCGGTATCCCGGAGGCGGAGAAGCAGCGCCTCGTGGCCGGCGTCGCCGCCCAGTACGAGTCCGAGGTCGTCTACCACTCGATCCGCGAGGACCTCGAGCAGCAGGGCGTGATCTTCCTCGACACCGACACCGCGCTCAAGGAGCACCCGGAGATCTTCCAGGAGTACTTCGGCACGGTGATCCCGGTCGGCGACAACAAGTTCGCCGCGCTCAACACCGCGGTGTGGTCGGGCGGCTCGTTCATCTACGTGCCCAAGGGCGTCCACGTCGACATCCCGCTGCAGGCCTACTTCCGGATCAACACCGAGAACATGGGCCAGTTCGAGCGGACCCTCATCATCGCCGACGAGGACTCCTACGTGCACTACGTCGAGGGCTGCACCGCCCCGATCTACTCCTCCGACTCCCTGCACTCCGCGGTCGTGGAGATCATCGTGAAGAAGGGCGCCCGCGTGCGCTACACGACGATCCAGAACTGGTCCAACAACGTCTACAACCTCGTCACCAAGCGCGCCACCTGCGAGGCCGGGGCCACGATGGAGTGGGTCGACGGCAACATCGGCTCCAAGGTCACCATGAAGTACCCCGCGGTCTACCTGATGGGGGAGCACGCCAAGGGCGAGACCCTCTCGATCGCCTTCGCCGGCGAGGGCCAGCACCAGGACACCGGCTCGAAGATGGTGCACGCCGCGCCGAACACCTCGTCCTCGATCCTGTCCAAGTCGGTGGCGCGCGGCGGCGGCCGCTCGTCCTACCGCGGCCTGGTGCAGGTCAACGAGGGCGCCCACGGCTCGAAGTCGAACGTCCTGTGCGACGCGCTCCTGGTCGACCAGATCAGCCGCTCCGACACCTACCCCTACGTCGACATCCGCGAGGACGACGTGTCGATGGGCCACGAGGCCAGCGTCTCGAAGGTCTCCGACGACCAGCTCTTCTACCTGATGTCGCGCGGCATGGAGCAGGACGAGGCGATGGCCATGATCGTGCGCGGCTTCATCGAGCCGATCGCCAAGGAGCTCCCGATGGAGTACGCCCTGGAGCTGAACCGGCTCATCGAGCTGCAGATGGAGGGTGCCGTCGGCTGACCCGCCGCCGCACCCCACCGCGCCCGTCCCGGGCCGAACCGTGCCCGACCGAGCCTGAACGAGAGAGAAAGTCCCTACCGTGACTGTGACCGATGCCGCCCGCGACAGCGTGGCCGCGAGCCTGGAGCAGGCGCCGCCCGAGTCCCATCTCAACCCCCCGCCGTCCTACGACCTGGCCGACCACCCCGTGCCCACCGGGCGCGAGGAGGTGTGGCGGTTCACTCCGCTCAAGCGCCTGCGCGGCCTCCTCGACGGCACGCCCTCGGAGGCCTGCCTGACGTGGGAGACCACGCTGCCCGAGGGCGTCACCCTCACCAGCGTCAGCCAGGCCGAGGCCCGTGAGCTCGGGGAGCTGCCGCCCAACGAGCGGCCTGCCGCGCTGGCGGCCGAGCTCTCCGGCGGATGCGCTCTGCTCGACGTGCCGGCCGAGGCCGAGATCGAGGAGCCGGTGGTGATCCGGCTGCACGGCGAGTCGGCCGACGACGTCGTGTGGGGGCAGGTCCTCTACCGCATCGGCGCCCACGCCAAGGTCACCATCGTCTTGGTGCACACCGGCTCGGCCGCCTACAGCACGATCCAGTCGTTCCTGGTCGGCGACGGCGCCACCGTCAACGTCGTCTCGCTCCAGGACTGGGACGACGACGCGGTTCACCTGGGCCGCGACGCCATCCGGGTGGGTCGCGACGCGAGCGTCAAGCACACCTCGGTCTCCTTCGGCGGCGACGTGGTGCGGATGCACGCCAACGTCGAGTACGCCGGTCCGGGCGGCGAGGCCGAGCTGCTCGGCCTGTACTTCGCCGACGCCGGCCAGCACCTCGAGCACCGGCTCTTCGCCGACCACAACCAGCCGCGCACCAAGAGCCACGTGCTCTACAAGGGCGCCCTGCAGGGCGAGCGCGCCCACACGGTGTGGATCGGCAACGTGCTGATCCGCAAGGTCGCCGAGGGCATCGAGACCTACGAGGAGAACCGCAACCTCGTGCTCACCGACGGCTGCCAGGCCGACTCGGTGCCCAACCTCGAGATCGAGACCGGCGACATCGAAGGCGCCGGGCACGCCTCGGCCACCGCCCGGTTCGACGACGAGCAGCTCTTCTACCTGCACTCGCGCGGCATCTCCGACCCCGAGGCGCGCCGCCTGGTCCTGCACGGCTTCTTCCAGGACCTGATCCGCAAGATCGGCGTGCCGTCCCTGCAGCAGAAGCTCACCGAGACCGTCGAGGAGGAGCTGGCCAAGAACATCTCCACCGCCCGGCTGCTGGAGGGCGAGAAGTGAGCTTCGAGCTCGCCTGCGCCGCCGACCAGGTCGGGGTCGAGGAGGCGTTCCCGGTCACGATCGGCGAGTACGACGTCGCCGTGGCCCGCTGCGAGAAGCCCGACGGCGGCTCGGAGTTCTTCGCCGTGCAGAACCTGTGCACCCACGCCCACGTCGAGCTGAGCGAGGGAATCGTCGAGGACTGCACCATCGAGTGCTGGCTGCACGGCTCGCAGTTCAGCCTGCGCACCGGCGAGCCGCTCCAGCTGCCGGCCACCGAGCCGGTGGCCACCTTCCCGGTCGAGGTCCGCGACGACGGCATCTACGTCGACACCACGACCACGCTCAACGGGGTGACTCCCCAGTGAACCGCCCGACACAGACCATCAGCCCCACCACCGGCCGCACGGCCACAGCTAAGCGAGGACACGCATGAGCACGCTGGAGATCAAGGACCTGCACGTCTCGGTCGACACCGAGGACGGTCCCAAGGAGATCCTCAAGGGGGTCACCCTCACCATCGGCGACGACGAGACCCACGCCATCATGGGCCCCAACGGGTCGGGCAAGTCGACGCTGGCCTACTCGGTCGCCGGCCACCCGAAGTACACGATCACCGGCGGCAGCGTCACCCTCGACGGCGTCGACATCCTCGACATGACCGTCGACGAGCGGGCCCGCGCCGGCCTGTTCCTGGCGATGCAGTACCCCGTCGAGGTGCCCGGCGTCTCGGTGACCAACTTCCTGCGCACCGCCAAGACCGCAATCGACGGCGAGGCCCCCAAGCTGCGCACCTGGGTCAAGGACGTCAACGAGGTGCTCAAGGAGCTCGACCTCGACCCGACCTTCGCCCAGCGCTCGGTGAACGAGGGCTTCTCCGGTGGTGAGAAGAAGCGCCACGAGATCGCTCAGCTCGAGCTGCTCGACCCCAAGATCGCGATCCTCGACGAGACCGACTCCGGCCTCGACATCGATGCCCTCAAGGTCGTCTCCAAGGGCGTCAACCGGTTCCGCGAGCAGGCCGGCAAGGGCGTCCTGCTCATCACCCACTACACGCGGATCCTGCGCTACATCAAGCCCGACCACGTCCACGTCTTCGTCGACGGCCGGGTCGCCGAGTCCGGTGGTCCTGAGCTCGCCGACGAGCTAGAGGCCAACGGCTACGAGAAGTACCTCGCCGTGAAGCGATAAGCGGCACTGGGCGGCGTTGTCGTCGCTCGACGGCCGCTTCGCTCAAAGGCCGCCTTCGCTCCTCCGCCTTGCCCAGCACCGCTTCTCGCGTCACGGCGCACGTTCCCCGAAAGGCAGATCGATGATCAACGGTCTACTCCCCGAGCTCGAGGTGGTCCGCAAGGACTTCCCGATCCTCGAACGCACCCTGGCGGGCGGGCTGCCGCTGGTCTACCTCGACAGTGCCAACACCTCGCAGAAGCCGCAGTGCGTCATCGACGCGATGGTCGACCACCTCGAGCATCACAACGCCAATATCGCCCGGGCGATGCACCAGCTCGGCGCGGAGTCGACCGAGGCCTTCGAGGCCGCGCGCGACAAGGTCGCGGCCTTCCTCGGCGCGCCCAGTCGCGACGAGGTGATCTTCACCAAGAACGCCACCGAGGCGCTCAACCTGGTCGCCAACACCCTCGCGTGGCCCGGCCCGTACCAGGTCGGGCCCGGTGACGAGGTGGTGATCACCGAGATGGAGCACCACTCCAACATCGTGCCGTGGCAGCTGCTCACCGAGCGGACCGGCGCCACGCTGCGCTGGTTCGGCCTCACCGACGACGGTCACCTCGACCTCACCGGCATCGACGACCTGCTCACCGAGCGCACCAAGGTCGTCGCGCTCACCTGGGTGTCCAACATGCTCGGCACGATCAACCCGATCGCGGAGATCACCCGGCGCGCCCACGAGGTCGGCGCGATCGTCGTCGTCGATGCCTCCCAGGCCGCCCCGCAGCTGCCCATCGACCTGGCGGCGATGCCGGCCGAGGAGCGCCCCGACGTACTGGTGTTCACCGGCCACAAGGTCCTGGGTCCTACCGGCATCGGCGTCTTGTGGGGCAGGGCCGACCTGCTCGGCGACCTCCCGCCGTTCCACGGCGGCGGCGAGATGATCGAGACGGTGACGATGGGCGGTTCCACCTACGCCCCGATCCCGCACAAGTTCGAGGCCGGGACCCCGCCGATCGTCGAGGCCGTGGGTCTGGGCGCGGCCGTCGACTACCTCGGGCACCTGGGCCTGGACAAGGTCCGCGACCACGAGCACGCGATCACCGGCTACGCACTCGACGGCCTCGCCACGGTGCCCGGCCTGCGGGTGCTCGGGCCGCTCGACGCCGCCGAGCGTGGGGGAGCGATCTCCTTCGAGCTCGACGGGGTGCACCCGCATGACATCGCCCAGGTGCTGGACTCCAAGGGCGTCGCCGTGCGCGCCGGACACCACTGCGCCAAGCCGGCCCACGCCCGGTTCGGCGCGCAGAGCTCGACCCGGATGTCGTCGTACCTCTACACGACGCCGGAAGAGATCGACGCGCTGGTCGATGCGCTGGAATACACCCGCTCGTACTTCAAGTTGGATTGAGCGACATGGATCTCGACGCGCTGTACCAGGACATCATCCTGGACCACTACAAGAACCCCCACCACGCAGGTCTTCGCGAGCCCTACGAGGCCGAGGTGCACCACGTCAACCCGACCTGCGGCGACGAGGTGACGCTCCGGGTCCACGTCGCGGACGGCGTGATCGCCGACGTCTCCTACGACGCCCTGGGCTGCTCGATCTCCCAGGCATCGGCGTCGGTGCTCGCCGACCTCGTCATCGGCAAGCCGGTCGACGAGGCGATGGCGATCTACCAGGACTTCCTCACCCTCATGCAGGGCAAGGGCCAGGTCGAGCCCGACGAGGACGTCCTGGAGGACGGCATCGCCTTCGCCGGCGTCGCCAAGTTCCCCGCGCGCGTGAAGTGCGCACTACTGTCGTGGATGGCCTGGAAGGACGCCACGACCCAGTCTTTGGAGGCACAGCATGGCTGAGACCACCCCCGACCAGCAGCAGCCCGACCACAGCGATCTGCCCGACGTCCCCGAGGCGTCGGGTGCGGCACCGGCCGGCACGTCGACGGTCGCCGTCGACGACGTCACCGAGGCGATGAAGGACGTCGTGGACCCCGAGCTCGGCATCAACGTCGTCGACCTCGGCCTCGTCTACGACATCCACCTCGACGAGGGCCACAACTGCGTCATCGACATGACCCTCACCTCCGCGGCCTGCCCGCTCACCGACGTGATCCAGGACCAGACCACCCAGGCGCTCGAGGGCCTGGTCAACGACGTCGCCATCAACTGGGTCTGGATGCCCCCGTGGGGCCCGGACAAGATCACCGACGACGGCCGCGAGCAGCTGCGCGCCCTGGGCTTTAACGTCTGAGGCTTGAGTCCGCGAGGAACGAGCGGACTCAAGACCCGAAGAGGTCGAGCGAGCCCACGGCCGAGCCTGCGAGGCCGTGACGGCGGGTCGAGACCCGGTCGCCGCTCGGACCGAGCCACCACGCCTCGGAGGTTGAGCAAGCGGGACGAGTGAGGAACGAGCTCGTCCCGCGCAGACGAAACCTCGTAACCGGTCTCGGGAGCCCTGGCAGCGCAGGTAGCCGGGGTTTCGTCGGCGCTCGCTTGCGCTCGCTTGCTCAACCTCCGGCCGGCGAGCCTCGCGACCGGCCCGGGACCCCTGGCAGCGTCGGTCGTCGGGGTCTTGTCGGGGGACCGGCCTCAGGTGTCGGCGAGGCGGCTCGGTCGGACCGCGTCACCACGCCTCGGAGGTTGAGCAAGCGGGACGAGTGAGGAACGAGCTCGTCCCGCGCCGACGAAACCTCGTGACCGGTCTCGGGAATCCTGGCAGCGCAGGTTGCCGGGGTTTCGTCGGCGCTCGCTTGCGCTCGCTTGCTCAACCTCCGGCCGAAGAGCCTCGCGACCGGCCTCAGGTGTCGGCGAGGCGGCGCTTGTGTTCCTCCCAGCGCTCGGCGATCCCGTCGAGCTCGGCGGACATGAACTCCAGGAACTCGACGGCCAGCAGGATCCGCTGGCGGGCCCGCCCGTCGTCCAGGCCGCCGGCGGCCGCGGTGAGGGCGGCGCGGATCGGGGCGTAGATCTGGTCGTGCTGGGTCATCCCCTCGTGCCAGGCGTCGTCGTCGACGACATAGACGTCGCGCCGGGACCCGCGCTCGCGCTCGCGTCTGACGAATCCGAGCGGTGTGAGGTAGCGGATCGCCCCGGAGATCCCGGCAGGACTGACCTCGAGGAACTCCGCGAGCTCGGCGGAGGTCATCCGCCCGCTGTCGGCGACCATCAGCGCGGCGAAGATGCGGGCGGGGAGCCGGACCATGCCGGCGTCCCCGAGGGCACCGCCGATCCGCTCCGCGGCGGCCTGGCGAGCGTCAGTCATGTCGGTAGTTTAGAACATTCACAATTCGCTGAATCGTGAGTACTGTGGAGGGATGACCGCGATCGAGGTCCAGCGCCTCGTCAAGACGTTCGGACACACCCGCGCGCTCGACGGCCTGGACCTCCAGGTCGCCGAGAGCGAGATACACGGCTTCCTCGGCCCCAACGGTGCCGGCAAGTCGACGACCATCCGCGTACTGCTCGGCCTGCTCCGGGCCGACTCCGGCGAGCTGCGCCTGCTCGGCGGGGACCCCTGGCGGGACGCGGCCACCCTCCATCGCCGCCTCGCCTACGTGCCGGGCGACGTGAGCCTCTGGCCGAACCTGAGCGGCGGCGAGGTGATCGACCTGCTCGGCCGGCTGCGCGGCGGCCTGGACGAACGGCGCCGCGCGGACCTCGTCGAGAGGTTCGAGCTCGACCCGACGAAGAAGGGCCGCGCCTACAGCAAGGGCAACCGCCAGAAGGTGGCGCTCGTCGCGGCGTTGGCCTCCGACGTCGACCTCCTCCTGCTCGACGAGCCGACCTCGGGGCTCGATCCGTTGATGGAGGCGGTCTTCACCGACTGCGTCGAGGAGTTCCGCGCCGAAGGCCACACCGTGCTGCTGTCGAGCCACATCCTCGCCGAGGTCGAGCGCCTGTGCGATCGGGTGAGCATCATCCGCGCCGGGCGCACCGTGGAGACCGGCACGCTCGCCGAGCTGCGGCACCTGACCCGCACGGCGGTGAGCGCTGAGCTGGCGGGGCCGGCGACGGGGCTGGACCGGCTCGACGGCGTCCACGACCTCGACGTGGAGGGCGACCGCGTGCGGTTCTCGGTCGAGACCGCACGCCTCGACCCGGCGCTGCGTGCGCTGGTCGCCTCCGGCGTCCGCTCCCTGACCTGCCAGCCACCGACGCTGGAGGAGCTCTTCCTGCGCCACTACGGCGACCAGCCCGACGAGCCCGATGTGGTGGAAGCGGCACGGTCATGACCGGGTACGGCGTCCTGCTCCGGTCGTTCCTGCGCCGCGACTGGTGGCAGGTGCTGGCCTGGACCGTCGGGATCACGATCCTGTACTGGTCGCAGGCCGTCAGCGTCGACGGTCTCTACAAGACCCAGGCCGAGCTCGACAAGGTGGCGGCCACCCTCGTCGACAACTCCGCCTTCATCGCACTCGCGGGCCCGACCCGCGCCCTGAACACCATCGGTGGCCAGGTGTTCTGGCAGGCCTCCGCGTTCGGCGCCGTGCTGATCGCGCTGATGGCGATGTTCCTGGTCGGACGCCACACCCGGGCCGAGGAGGAGAGCAGCCGCGGCGAGCTGGTGCGATCCCAGCCGGTCGGGCGCTACGCGCAAGTGGCCGCCGCCGCGACCCTCGCCGGCGGTGCCTGCCTGGTCGTCGGCATCGTGCTGGCGGTGGCGCTGGCGACCTACCCGCTCGCCGTCGCGGACTCGATCGCCACCGGTCTCGGACTCACCCTGGTGGGCTGGACCTTCACCGGAGTCGCCCTGCTCGCCGCGCAGCTCGTGGGCAGCACCCGCGCGGCGTACGGCATGACGGGCGCCGCGATCGGCGTCGCCTACGGCCTGCGCGCGATCGGCGACGTGGCCGGCTCCGGTCTGAGCTGGCTCTCGCCGATCGGCTGGTACCAGGCGATGTACCCGTTCTCCGGGCTCCGGTGGTGGCCGGCCGGTCTGCTGGTCGCGGCGACAGCGCTCAACACGGCCGTCGCCTGCGCGGTGCTGGTGCGGCGCGACTACGGCGCCGGTCTTCTGGCCGACCGCCCCGGGCCGGCACGCGGCCGACTCGGAAGCGGGCTCGCGCTGGCCTGGCGACTACAGCGCAGCGCGATCGTGTGGTGGACCGCCGGGCTCCTGGTGGGCGGGCTCGCCTTCGGCTCGATCGGCAACGACGTGGGCGCCCTCATCGGTGACTCGGCGACCACGCGCGAGGTGTTCGTGGGCAGCGGTGACGTCGTCGACGGCTTCTACGCCACCGCGCTGCTGATGATGGCCCTCCTGGCCACCGGCTTCGCGATCTCCAGCGCGCTGCGCCCGCGGGGCGAGGAGGACGACGGCACCCTGGAGCTGCTGCTGAGCACCGGTCTCTCGCGCGCCCGCTGGCTGGCCGGACATGTCGTACTCACCGGCGTCGGTGCCGTGGTGGTGCTGGCCGCCGGCGGCCTCGGCATCGGAGTCGGATACTCCCTGGCCACCGGTTCCTGGGATCACTCGATGCGGTTCTCGCTGCCGGTCCTCGAGTACGTCGCCCCGGTGTTCCTGTGCGCGGCCGTGGCCTGGCTGTTGCTCGCGCTCGTGCCGCGTGCGGCGGTCCTGGCGTGGGCGGTGCTCGCGTGGGCGTTCGTCGTCATGATGTTCGGCCCGCTGTGGTCGATCCCGGACGCCCTGCAGCGGCTCTCGCCGTTCGACGCGCTGGCCTCCGCACCCGCCGAGCCCGTCGCCGCGTTGCCGATCCTCACCGTGGCGGTGGTGGCTGCGGCCGTGACGGCAGCCGCGTTCGGCGCGTTCCGGCGCCGCGACATCGGGTAGGTTCGCGCGCGTGCCCGACGTCTACCTCCCCGTCGCGCGGTGGCAGCGGTGGGTGGAGAACTTCGAGCGTGGGCACGGTGCGACGTCGTACTCGGTGGCCGCGGGCGTGCTGAGTGGACGGGCCGAGGACGGCTCGCGCTTCGAGGCGCGGCTGCCCTTCGACCGCGACTACGACACCGCCGCCGACCCGGCCGCGTTCGTGGCGCCGCTGGCGCTGCCGGAGGACTGGGGGATCCTGCTGGTGCGCAAGGGCGGCTTCGCGGTGGCGCGGGTGGCGGGGGAGCGGATCGTGGCCTCGAAGGTGGGCCAGCGGCACGTGCAGGGGCGCACCAAGGCCGGTGGGCAGTCGCAGCAGCGGTTCGCGCGACGGCGCGACAACCAGGCACGCCAGGCCTACGAGGCGGCCGCCGACCATGCCGCGCGGATCCTCGCCGGACACGAGCGGCGACTGTGGCCGCTGGTCACCGGCGGCGACCGGGCCGCGGTGGAGGAGGTCCTGGCCGACCGGCGACTCTCCGGATTCCAGGTCGCGACCCGCTGGCTCGCCGTCCCGGACCCGCGCCGCGGTGTCCTGGAGCAGGCGGTGCGGGACGCGACGGCGATCTCGGTCAGCGTGGTGAACGCCTCCGCAGCGCCGCCGATGAAGTAGCGTCCCGATCATGTGGGAGCCCGAGCCGGGGTGGCACGCCCTGCCCGGAGGCACCGGTGCGTCGACCGTAGGGGTCTGGCGCGCGGCACTGGGCGATCAGCCGGTCGTGATCAAGAGGCTGGCGGCGCCGACGCACGGTGACCCCGCCGAGCTCTCCGACCCGACGAGTCCGGCGTACTGGCGACGCGAGGCCGACGTGCTGGAGACCGGGCTGGTCTCGGCCACGCGGGGCCTGCGCGCGGTGTCCGGGTCGGTGGAGGAGGACCCCGCCGGCATCACGATCACCCGGCCGTGGGTGGAGGACGCCGCCAGCAGCGGCCTGTTCGTCGCGATGGCGATGGGCCGGTTCGCCGGCGTCGAGCTGCCGCGGCCGCGGTTCCTGGCCCGGGACCTGCTGCGTCGCCGGCTGGCCCGCACCGAGCACCGCGCCGGCGGCTGGCCGACGCTGTGCCGGACGACGGCCTCCGACGTCGCCGAGCACCTGTGGTCGAAACGCGGGGCGTTCCTCGATCTCCTGGACGCGCTGCCATCGGTGCCGCAGCACGGCGACCCCTCGCACACGAACCTGCCCGGTCGAGACGGCGACGACGCGATCGCGATCGACTGGGCGACGCTCGGCTACGGACCCGTCGGCGGTGACCTCGGCTACTTCTGCCTTACCGCGCGCGAGGAGTTCGAGCCGCTCCTGGACGCCTACCTGATGGGCCTGGCCGACCACCCGGCGTCGGGCGTGGCCGGCGTCGATCGCGACGACGTCGTCCTCGGTGCGCGGGTGACCGCCGTCTACACCGCCTTCACCCGCGCCGACTGGGCCCTCGCCCGCGTCGCCGGCGGCGAGGGCGCGCTGGCCGGCAAGTTCCGCCACCCCGCCGTGGCTCCGTACCTGCGCGCCCTCCAGCGCCAGGCGACCGCCGTCGAGGCCCTGCTCGGCTGGTGACCCTTCCTTCACGCCGAGTCGGCACTTGTGCTCAACACAACTGCCGACTCGGCGTTCGGTAGGGGTCAGACCGTGCGGGCTCCGAAGGTGTCGCAGGCCTGCATGGTGCCTTCGGTGTAGCCGATGTTGAACCACTTCTGGCGCTGGGCCGAGGAGCCGTGGGTCCAGGACTCCTCGTCTACCGATCCGCCGCTGCGCTTCTGGATGTAGTCGTCGCCCACGGTCTTGGCGGCCGCGAGGGCGTTGTCGATGTCCTCCTGGGACAGCTCCTGGATCAGCACGTTGCCGTCGGCGTCCTCGGTCTGGGTGGCGTGCTTGGTCCACATGCCGGCGAAGCAGTCGGCCTGCAGTTCGAGGCGGACGCCGTCGCTCTGCGGGCCGGTGCCACCCTTGACCGCGCCGAGGGTGCCGATCAGGTTGGAGATGTGGTGGCCGTACTCGTGGGCGAGCACGTAGGGCTCCACGAACGCACCCGCTGGGCCGCGCAGCTGGCCCTCGAGGACGTCCTTGAAGAAGGTGTCGTCGAGGTAGATGGTCTCGTCGGTGGGGCAGTAGAACGGCCCGACGGCCGACGTCGCACCCCCGCAGGCGGTGTCGATCGAGCCCGAGAACGTCGTGATGCCCTTCTCGGGATGGAACTTGCCGCCGAGCTCGCCCTCCCAGAAGGAGGTCAACGAGTTCTCGACGGCGACGCGGGCGCAGTCGGTGCTGTTGTTGGCGTCCTCGCCGGTCTTGCAGTTCTCGTAGCGGCCGGTGTCGGTGAACCGGCTCGCGTTCAGGTCGGTGCCTCCCGGGAGTCCAGTACCGCCTCCGCCTCCGCCTCCGCCGAGCAGCTGGATGGCCACGAACACGATCACCACGATGACGCCGAGGATCCCGCCGCCACCGGCCAGGCCGCCGGGGATCGGGATCCGTCCGCCACCGCCGCCCAGACCCCCGCCTCCGCCGCCGCCTCCGCGTCCGGCGTCAGACATGCGTCCGGTGTCGAGTCTGGCCTTGGGGTTGAAGCGCATGGCGGCACATTAGTCCTGCCGGGCGGGTGACGGAGTACACCCGCGCCGATGGGGTCGCGGGCCCGCGCCGACCGTAGGATCGGGACACCATGATCACCGCGCACCAGCTCGAGG
Source organism: Nocardioides epinepheli (assembly GCF_037936805.1). NCBI lineage: Bacteria > Bacillati > Actinomycetota > Actinomycetes > Propionibacteriales > Nocardioidaceae > Nocardioides > Nocardioides epinepheli. The sequence continues at coordinate 89,109 of NZ_JBBMMC010000005.1, forward strand.
TCCGGGCGGGTGCCCGGCTCCTCATGGAGGACGTCTCGTTCCGGGTCACCGCCGGCGACAAGGTCGGTCTCGTCGGCCGCAACGGCGCCGGGAAGACCACCCTCACCAAGATCCTCGCCGGCGACGCACTGCCCGCGGCGGGCAACGTGACCCGCGTCGGCGAGGTCGGCTACCTGCCCCAGGACCCCCGCACCGGCGACCCCGAGGTGCTGGCCCGCGAGCGGATCCTGTCCGCGCGCGGCCTGGACGCCGTCGTCCGCAAGATGCGCCAGGCCGAGGAGCAGATGGCCAGCGACGACCCCAACGTCCGCGAGCGCGCGATGCGCCGCTACGCCCGGGCCGACGACGAGATGCACGCCGGCGGTGGCTACGCCGCGGAGTCGGAGGCCGCGACGATCGCCGCCAGCCTCGGCATCGAGGAGCGGCTGCTCGGCCAGCCGCTGAAGACCCTCTCGGGCGGTCAGCGGCGTCGCGTCGAGCTGGCCCGCATCCTGTTCTCCAACGCCGAGGTGCTGATCCTCGACGAGCCCACCAACCACCTCGACGCCGACTCCATCGTGTGGCTGCGCGAGTTCCTGAAGTCCTACAAGGGCGGCTTCATCGTGATCAGCCACGACAACGCCCTGCTGGAGCAGACCGTGAACCGGGTGCTCCACCTCGACGCCAACCGCTGCGTCATGGACGTCTACAACATGGGCTGGCGCAACTACCTCACCCAGCGCGAGACCGACGAGAAGCGCCGCAAGCGGGAGCGGGCCAACGCCGAGAACAAGGCCAAGACGCTCACCGACCAGGCCAACAAGATGCGCGCGAAGGCCACCAAGGCCCAGGCGGCGCAGTCGATGCTCAAGCGCGCGGAGAAGATGCTCGCCGGCGTCGAGGCCGAGCGCCAGGCCGACAAGGTGGCGCGGATCAAGTTCCCGGCACCGGCGCCGTGCGGCAAGACACCGCTCACCGGCAGCGAGCTGTCGAAGTCCTACGGCTCGCTGGAGGTCTTCACCGACGTCGACCTGGCCATCGACAAGGGCTCGCGCGTGGTCATCCTCGGCCTCAACGGGGCCGGCAAGACCACGATGCTGCGGATCCTCGCGGGCGTCGACCAGCCCGACACCGGAGAGGTCACGCCCGGGCACGGCCTGAAGATCGGCTACTACGCCCAGGAGCACGAGACCCTCGACACCAAGCGCACGGTGCTGGAGAACATGCAGAGCGCCGCTCCGCAGCTCACCGACACCGAGGCCCGTTCGGTTCTGGGCTCGTTCCTGTTCTCCGGCGACGACGCCAACAAGCCCGCCGGGGTGCTGTCGGGCGGCGAGAAGACCCGGTTGGCCCTGGCCTCGCTGGTCGTCTCCAGCGCCAACGTGCTGCTGCTCGACGAGCCCACCAACAACCTCGACCCGGCCTCCCGCGAGGAGGTGCTGGCCGCGATCCGCAGCTACGAGGGCGCGATCATCCTGGTCACCCACGACGAGGGCGCCGTCCGCGCGCTCGAGCCGGACCGAGTGCTGCTGCTCCCCGACGGCGACGAGGACCTGTGGAGCGAGGACTACGCCGACCTGGTGTCGCTGGCCTAGCCGGGCGTGTGGAGGTTGAGCAAGCGGGCGAGTGAGGATCGAACTCGTCCGCGCTGACGAAACCTCGTGAGGGTCCTCTGGGACGTTGGCAGGGAAGGGTTGCCGGGGTTTCGTCGGCGCTCGCTGGCACTCGCTTGCTCAACCTCCGGCGGGGTGCGGAGACTCGGCTGGTGTGGTGCCGCCCGCTGGCTCCGGCGGGTTCAGGGTAGGAAAGCGCACCGTCGCCGAACTCGTGCCACAGGTAGCCGCCGGTGACGGCGGCGTCGTAGGCGGCCTGGGTGAGTCGCGGGCCCGCTACGGCCTCGACCAGCAGCAGGTGGGACGCCGCGGGGTCGTGCCACCCGCTGATCAGGCCGCTCACGATGAGGGGCGGGTCGCCGGGAGTGACCACGCGTTCGGTCCAGCCGGCGCGGGCGACGAGCCGGTCGCCGTCGACGGCGGACTCGAGCGCGCGGGTCACCGTCGTGCCCACCGCGACGATCCGGCCACCCCCGGCGCGCGCGGCGTTGACGGCGCGGGCGGTCGCGTCGCTCACCTCGAACCGCTCCACCTGCGGCGCCTCCCCGGCCTCCTGCGACGACACGCCGGTGTGCAGCGTGATCGGGACGACGCCGACCCCCTGCGCCACCAGGCGGGTCACCAGCTCGGCGGTGAACGGACGGGCTGCCGACGGCATCTCCGCGCTGCCGGGGCGCGTGGCGAACACCGTCTGGTAGGCCGTGAGCGGGTAGGGGCGGTCGAGGTAGCCGTAGGCGATCGGCCGGCCGTACCGCTGCAGCGTGCGGCCGACGTCGCCGACCGCATGGGCGCGCCACAGCCGGTTGCCGTGCCCGGTCGGGGAGGAGCCGTCGTGCGGATACGGCTCGAGCAGGTCGAAGGTGGCTCCGGCGGCGGTGATCCGGTCTCCCGGCTGGCCGTCGAGGACGGCACGGGACGCGTCGGGCGCCGTGCGGACCTCGACGACCCAGGTGCCGTCGTCGAGCGGCGTCGCCAGGTGCACGACCACCGCACCGTGCCGGGTGGACCGCGCATCGAGCTGAGCCGGCACCACCGCGGAGTTGTTCACGACGACCAGGTCGCCGGGCCGCAGGTGCTCGGCGAGGTCGTGGAAGTGGGCGTGACTGATGCCGTCGCGGGTCGCCACCAGCAGACGGGTCGCGCCGCGGGCCACACCGCGCTCCTCGGCCGGAGCCGGAGCGAAGGCGTCCGGTGGCGGCTGGAAGCGCGTCGTCGGATGCTCGGCGAGGGTATTCACGCGGGCACCTCCACAGCCTCGTGTGGGCTGAGGAAGGACGCCGCGCGGTAGCGCCCGCTGGCCGGTCGCTGCTCGAGCAGCCCGAGGAAGCCCGGGACGACGGCGTCGGGGAGTGGCCGGTCGGAGATGTCCTCTCCGGGGAAGGCGTCCTGGTGCATCGCGGTGCGCATGTCGCCTGGGTCCACCGCGTAGGCCGTCAGGCCCTCCTCGGCGGCCAGGGTGAGCGTGAGGTGGTCGAGCGCGGCCTTGCCTGCCGCATACGCCCCCCAGGTCTCGTAGTGCTCCACCGCGGCGTCGCTGGAGATCGACACGACGACGCCGTCGGCCTTGCGCAGGTGGGGGAGCAGCAGCCGGGTCAGCGCGAGCGGCGCGGCAGCGTTGGTGTGCCAGGTGGCCAGCAGCTCGTCGGTGGTGGTCTCGCGCAGCGGTCGCATGGGGAGTGGGCCCAGCGTGCTGGCGTTGTGCACGAGCAGGTCGAGCCGGCCCAGCCATGCCACCTCGCGGGCCAGCGCCTCCTGGTGTGCGGGATCGGTGACGTCGCCGGGCACCGGGACCACGGCTGCGAGCCCGTCGACGGCTGCGGTGAGGCGATCGGGGTCACGGGCGTCGGTGACGACCGTCCACCCCCGGTCACTGAGGGTGTGTACGAGCGCGCGGCCGAGTCCGGCCGAGCCTCCGGTGACGAGTGCGACAGGCATGTCCAACTCCAAGGGTTGACGGGCTTCGTGGTGTGTTGGAACCGAGTCTTCAACTTCAAGTTAGGTTGAGATCAAGGGCTGTCGGCGACGACTTCTAGACTGCCCCCATGAGCACCGACGCCTCACCCGCGAACACCCCGCTGACCGCCGAGCAGCTCGAGCGCGCGCACCTGCGCTACGACGTCGACGGCGCGACCGCCCTCATCACCCTCGACCGGCCGGAGGTCCGCAACGCCCAGACCCCGACCATGTGGCGCACGCTGGCCGCGATCGGCGCACAGCTGCCCGACGACGTCCGGGTGGTGATCGTCCGAGGCGCGGGCCACACGTTCTCGGCCGGCCTCGACCGCAACCTGCTGATGCCTGGGGCCGGCCCGGGCGAGGAGAGCGTCGCCGACCTGATCCCGCGCAGCGACCAGGAGATCGCCGACACCATCGCGGAGTACCAGGCGGGCTTCACCTGGCTGCGCGACCCGCGCATCGTCTCGATCGCCGTCGTCGATGGCTATGCGATCGGCGCCGGCTTCCAGCTCGCCTTGTCCTGCGACCTGATCCTGGCCGCCGACGACGCGACGTTCTGCATGAAGGAGAGCGCGCTGGGCCTGGTGCCCGACCTCACGGGAACAAAGCCGCTGGTGGAGCGTGTTGGCTACCCGAGGGCGCTCGAGATCTGCGCCACCGCACGCAACGTCGGCGCCGAGGAGGCGGCACGCATCGGGCTCGTGCTCGACGCGGTTCCGTCCGACCGGCTCGACGAGGCGTTGGGAGACCTCCTCGCCGCCCTCAGCGCACCGCTGCCCGACGCGGTGCGCGAGACCAAGGCATTGCTGCTCGGTGCCGCTGGCCGTGACCTCGAGACCCAGTGCCGACTGGAGCGTGAGGCCCAGGCGCGGCGGTTCCGGGAGATGGCGGCGCTGCTCGGGAGCTGAGCCGAAGCACGAGAAGAACGGTGGTGGGTGATGTCCTCGATGGGCTCGGGTGGCAACGCCATGATGGCCTGGCGCTCCCTGCGCGCCGATCGCAGCGTCGTCGACCGCCGGGTCTCGCGGGAGACCATCCGGAGGATCATCGGCTTCGCCAAGCCGCACCGCAGGCTGATCGCGGTCTTCCTGGCTCTCACCGTCGTCGACGCCGCTACGGTGGTCGTCACGCCGTTGCTGGTGCAGCGAGTCGTCGACGACGGCATCGTGGCCCGCGACGTCAGCGTGGTCGTGTGGATCGCGATCGCGATGGCCGGGTTCGCGGTCTTCGGTGCGGTCCTCGGCGTCCTGTCGGGATGGCTGTCCTCCCGCATCGGTGAGGGCCTGATCTTCGACCTGCGCACCCGTGTTTTCGCGCACGTGCAGCGTCAGTCGCTGGCGTTCTTCACCCGCACCCAGACCGGCGCCCTGGTCTCGCGGCTCAACAACGACGTGGTCGGCGCCCAGCGCGCGTTCACCTCGACCCTGTCGACCACGGTGTCCAACACCATCGCGGTGATCGTGGTGGGCGTGGCGATGGTGGCCCTGAGCTGGCAGGTCACCTTGCTGTGCCTGTTGATGTTCCCGATCCTCTTCGCGGTCTCGCGGTGGGTCGGTTCCCGCCTGGCCGGGCTGACCCGCCAGCAGATGGACGGCAACGCCGACCTCGGCAACACCATGACCGAGCGGTTCAACGTCGGCGGTGCGATGCTGCTCAAGCTGTTCGGACGCCGTCGCGACGAGGACGCCCTGTTCGCCACCAAGGCGGGCGTCGTGCGCGACCTCGGCGTGCGGATCTCCCTGATCACCCGGATCTTCGCCGCGACCATGACCCTGGTGCCGGCGCTGGCCACCGCGCTGGTCTACGGGGTCGGTGGCTGGTTGGTGATCGAGGGAGAGCTCACGATCGGGACGCTGCTCGCCCTGGCCACCCTGCTGCTGCGTCTGCTCGGCCCGCTCCAGGGCCTCTCCAACGTGCGGGTCGACGTGATGACCGCCCTGGTCAGCTTCGAGCGGGTCTTCGAGGTCCTCGACCTGCCCTCGCTGATCCAGCAGAAGGACGATGCGGTCGTGCTGCCGCCCGACGCCGGCCGTCTGGAGTTCGAGCACGTCTCCTTCGCCTACCCGCGCGCCGAGGACGTCTCGCTCGGCTCCCTGGAGAACCTCGCCCGCAGCGACTCACGCGTCTCCAAGGAGCCCGTCCAGGTGCTCACCGACGTCGGCTTCGTCGCCGAGCCGGGGGAGATGGTCGCCCTGGTCGGACCGTCGGGCGCCGGCAAGAGCACGATCACCCACCTGGTCGCCCGGCTCTACGACGTCAACGGCGGAGCCGTCCGGGTCGGTGGTCACGACGTCCGCGACGTGACCCTGCAGTCGCTGGAGGACGCCGTCGGCTACGTCACCCAGGACGCCCACATGTTCCACGACACCATCGGCGCCAACCTGCGCTACGCGCGACCGGACGCCACCGACGAGGAGATCTGGGAGGCGCTGGCGGCAGCCCAGGTAGCCGGCCTGGTGCGATCGTTGCCCGACGGCCTCGACACGGTGGTCGGCGACCGCGGCTACCGGCTCTCCGGCGGGGAGCGGCAGCGGCTCGCGATCGCCCGGCTGCTGCTCAAGGCGCCCGGGATCGTCGTCCTCGACGAGGCTACCGCGCACCTCGACTCCGAGTCCGAGGTCGCCGTCCAGCGGGCTCTCGACGCCGCGTTGGAGGGCCGCACGTCGCTGGTGATCGCCCACCGGCTGTCCACGGTGCGTCAGGCCGACCAGATCCTGGTGCTCGACGACGGCGAGATCGTCGAGTTCGGCACGCACCCCGAGCTCCTGGCGCGCGGCGGCCTGTACGCCGACCTGTATCGCACGCAGTTCGCCAGCGAGCTCTCCGACGAGGGCGTACGGACCCCGGCCGATGTCTGAGACCGGGGGAGTCGGCGGCCCCGAGCCGTCGCTGCGCCTCTCCTCGGGCCCCGGTCGCTGGGTGCTGGTGGCCACGGTGCTCGGGTCCGGGCTCGCCGGGATCGACGCCACCGTCGTCAACGTCGCGCTGCCGGCGATCGGTGCCGACCTCGACGCCGACTTCGTGGCACTGCAGTGGACGGTGTCGGCCTATGCGCTCACCCTCGCCTCGTTCATCCTGCTCGGCGGCACGCTCGGCGACCGGTTCGGACGCCGCCGGATCTTCATGATCGGGGTGATCTGGTTCGCGCTGGCGTCATTGGCGTGCGGGCTGAGCCAGAACGACGTCTCGCTGATCGCCGCGCGCACGGTGCAGGGTGTCGGGGCGGCGCTGCTCACACCGGGCAGCCTGGCGATCCTCCAGGTGTCCTTCCGCGCCGACGACCGCGCCCGAGCCATCGGCGCCTGGTCCGGTCTCGGTGGTGTCGCCACCGCGATCGGCCCGCTGCTCGGCGGCTGGCTGGTCGACGTCGTGTCCTGGCGCTGGGTGTTCCTGATCAACCTGCCCCTTGCCGCGCTGGTGATCTGGCTGTGCGTCAAGCACGTCCCCGAGACGCGCGACGCAGCCGCTCAGGGCACCCCCATCGACTGGTCCGGCGGCCTGCTCGGCGCCGTGGCGCTCGCCGGGCTCACCTTCGCGCTGATCGAGTCCGGCCGCGGGCCCGATGTCGTGGTCGTCGCGCTCGGCATCGGGTTGATCGCGGCGGCGGCGTTCGCGGTGCGGGAGCGGCGTGCCCCCTACCCGATCCTGCCGCTGCGCGCCTTCGGCTCCCTCCAGTTCAGCGCCGTCAACGCGGTGACCTTCCTGATCTACGGCGGGTTCGGAGTCGTGTTCTTCCTGCTGGTGGTCCAGCTCCAGGAGCGCTCCGGATTCGGCCCGATCGCCGCGGGCTCGGCGCTGCTGCCGGTCACCGTGCTGATGCTGCTGCTCTCGTCCAGATCGGGGCAGCTGGCCTCGCGGATCGGACCGCGGTTGCAGCTGTCGGTCGGCCCCTTCGTCGCTGCCGCCGGCCTGCTGCTGCTTTCCGGCGTCGGCGAGGGGACCCACTACCTCACCGGCGTCCTGCCGGGCGTGCTGGTCTTCGGTCTGGGTCTCTCGATCCTCGTCGCGCCGCTCACCGCCGCCGCGCTGGGTGCCGCGCCCGACGACAACGCCGGCATGGCCTCCGGCGTCAACAACGCGGTGGCTCGCACTGGCGGACTCATGGCCCTGGCCGCCATCCCCGCGCTCGCGGGCTTCGGCGGCGCCGGTGCGAACGCGAGTGACGACGGCTTCGGCACCGCCATGTGGATCTCGGCCGGGGTGCTGGTGGCCGGCGGAGTGCTCGCTGCCCTGACGGTGCGCAACGACGTCCTCGAACCCGAGCCGACGCCCACCGAGCAGCCGGAGCCGGAGACCCAGTGGCTCAGCCACTGCGGCGTCGGCGCCCCACCGCTCGCCACAGCCACCGACCGCACCGGACATCCCTGCGCCGGAGGTTGAGCGCCGCGGCCGGAGGTTGAGCAAGCGAGCGTCAGCGAGCGCCCGTTGACTGATCGAACCCCGGCACCCATGGCTTGCCAGCCGCGCCCGCTACGGTCGGATCATGGATCTCCAAGTGACCGACCGCGTCTACGTGATCACCGGCGGCGCCCGCGGCCTGGGCCGGGCCACCGCGGACGTGCTGGTCGCCGAAGGCGCACGGGTCGTGCTGTCCGGCCGCAGCGCGGAGACCCTGGCTGGTGCGGCCGAGGCGTTGGGGGAGTCGGCCACCACGGTCGTCGCCGACAACGCCGACCCCGACACCCCCGCACGCCTGATCGCCGCGGCGGCAGACACCTGGGGACGACTCGACGGTGCCCTGATCTCGGTCGGCGGACCGCCGGTCGGTCCGGTCGCGGGCGAGCGCGGCATCAGCGACGAGCAGTGGACGACGGCGTTCGAGTCGGTCTTCCTCGGCGCCGTGCGGCTGGGCCGAGACCTCGGGGGCGCGATCGCCGACGACGTCGAGGAGACCGGCGGGGGCGCGCTGGCGTTCGTGCTCTCCAGCAGCGTCCGAGCGCCGCTGGCGAACATGGCGGTCTCCAACGGCCTGCGGCCGGGCCTGGCGATGGTGGCCAAGACGCTCGCCGACGAGCTCGGCCCGCGCGGAGTGCGGGTCAACGGCCTGCTTCCGGGCCGGGTCGGCACCGAGCGGGTCGCCGAGCTCGACGAGGCTTCCGGCGACCCGGCTGCTGCTCGCGCAGCGGCGGTCCGGGGGATCCCGCTCGGGCGCTACGGCGAGCCGGCCGAGTTCGGCCGGGTGGCGGCGTTCCTGCTCTCGCCCGCGGCGTCGTTCGTGTCCGGCGCGATGGTGCCGGTCGACGGCGGGATGCTCCGCGCGCTCTGATCCGCGCCCTCGGCGCCTTGTGCGCCCTGTCCGGCCTGTGCGGCCTCACGCTGCGCGCGCCGCTCGCGTCGGCTCGGGAGCTGGCTGCCCGCTGGGACGTTGGTGCGTCGCTCCCGTGGCTGTCGCTGGTCGCGCCTCGGCCGATCGCCGCGCGGGCCGCGGCGGTGCTCGTCGTAGGCGAGGTAGCCGAAGCCGAAGAGCGCGAGGATCCCGAAGAACCACCACTGGAGGCCGTAGAAGAAGTGGGGGCCGTTGTCGAGCTCGGGCAGCTCGACGGGCTCCAGAGCCTGCGCCGGCTCCGGGTCCTCCGAGCGCAGGTCGACGAAGCCGCCGTACACCGGGCGCGAGATGGCCTCCCCGATCCGAGCACTGTCGATCGCGCGGGTGGAGTGGTCATCGACCCTGGTGCTGTCGCCCGAGCCGTCCACCCGGGCCCAGCCGGTGATCGTCACCTCGCCGCTGGGCGGCTCGGGCACGCCCTCGGGGTCCGCCGTGCCGCGGTTCTCGGTGGCCAGCCAGCCCCGGTCGACGACGACGGCGGTGCCGTCGGCGGTGACCAGCGGCACCACGACGTCGACCCCGGCCTGGCCGTCGCGGGTTCGGTAGCGGACCACGACCGTGTCGTCGACGGCGTAGGTACCGGTGGCGGTGACCACCCGCCACTCCTGATCGCGCGGCAGCTCCCCGCCCGGGGGCGCGAGTACGTCCTCGACCGGCGTGGGGGCGTGGTCCTCGTTGGCCCGCACGGTGGCATTGCGCTCCTTGCGGTCCTCCAGGCGCCCGAACTGCCACTCGCCGAGCCACCACGCGAACGTCGCCAGCACCACCACGACCAGTGCGAACAGCAGCCACCGGCGACTGAACAGGAACCGGAACGACCGCACCCCGCCAACTTACCGAGCACGCCCGCGTCCCTCGGCAGCGGTGCGGTGGTGCGCGGCCGGCTGCGTGGGTGACCCGGACGGCGCAATTGCGCGGAACGGTGCAGCGCGAGGGGTGGTGGCTGACCCGGACGGCGCAATTGCGCGGAACGGTGCAGTGCAAGGGGTGGCGGGTGACCCGGACGGCGCAATTGCGCGGAACGGCGCAGCGCAAGGGGTGGCGGGTGACCCGAACAGCGCAATTGCGCGGAACGGTGCAGGGATCGCGGAAGCTCGGGGCAGGCGTTGGACGCCGGGAACGGGTCAAGGTCGCCGGCGGCACGTAGGCTGGCACCATGCACCCCACGCCACCGGACCAGCGGCTGATCACGCCGCTGGCCGACGCCTATGGGCGGGTGGCGACCGATCTGCGGGTCTCGCTCACCGACAAGTGCAACCTGCGCTGCACCTACTGCATGCCGGCCGAGGGCCTGGACTGGATGGCGCGCGAGGAGCAGCTCACCGACGACGAGGTGGTCCGGCTGATCCGGATCGCGGTCGAGCGGCTCGGTGTCACCGAGGTGCGGTTCACCGGCGGTGAGCCGATGATCCGGCGCGGGCTGGTCGACATCGTGGCCCGCACCCACGAGCTGGGCGCGGAGACCGCCGTCACCACCAACGGGCTCGGCCTCGAGAGGCTCGCGCGGCCGCTGGTCGCGGCGGGCCTGGACCGCGTCAACGTCAGCCTGGACACCGTCCGGCCCGACACCTTCCTCGCCCTCACCCGCCGCGACCGGCTCCACGACGTCGTCGCGGGGCTCGCCGCGGCAGCCGAGGCGGGGCTCGGACCGGTCAAGGTCAATGCGGTGCTCATGCGCGGTGTCAACGACGACCAGGCCGGCGAGCTGCTGGCCTGGTGCCTCGAGCGTGACTACGAGCTCCGGTTCATCGAGCAGATGCCCTTGGACGCCGAGCACGGCTGGTCCCGGGACGACATGGTGACCGCCGAGGAGATCTTCGCCCACCTCGAGCGCGACTTCGTGCTCACCCCGGCCGACGAGGCGCGGGGGAGTGCCCCTGCCGAGCGCTTCCTGGTCGACGGAGGTCCCGCGACGGTCGGGGTGATCGCCTCGGTCACCCGCCCGTTCTGTGGCGACTGCGACCGGGTACGCCTCACCGCCGACGGCCAGGTCCGTACCTGCCTGTTCGCCCGCGAGGAGTCCGACCTGCGCGCAGCGCTGCGGGCCGGCGCCGACGACGCCGAGCTCGCGAGCCGCTGGGTCACCGCCATGCGCGGCAAGGCCGCCGGGCACGGGATCGACGATCCGTCGTTCCTTCAGCCGCAGCGACCCATGTCAGCCATCGGCGGGTGAGCCAGCGGGCGCGTGCGGCTCCTGCTCCTTCAGGAAGCCACGCGCGCCGAGGAAGCCGGCCAGGTGCTCGCGGTGCTCGTCGCACGCCAGCCACACCTTGCGCCGTTCGGGCGTGTGCAGCTTCGGGTTGTTCCAGTGCAGCTGCCACGTCGCGGGCGCACGGCAGCCTTTGGCCGAGCAGACATCCGGCTCCATCGTCCTAGAGCTCCCGCTCCCGGCGGCCGTCGATCGCGCGCGGGCCGGAGTCGGCCTCGCGCAGCTTGAACCCGTCGGACAGTCCGGCCGCCGCGTTGGCCATCACCACGGCGATGTAGGGGAGCACCAACGCGCCCACGATGAGGATCGGCCACAGCCAGTTCAGGCCGACCAGAGACGCGGCGATGGCGCCGACGAAGCACAGGGTGCGCAAGGACATCGAGAACAGGTAGCGCCGCTGCCGGGCGCTGATCTCGTCGGCGCGGCTTCCCGCCGCGGTGGTGATCCGGACGGCGTCGCCTGCGTCTGCCCTGGTGCTGCGAGCCATGATCACCAGCCTACGCCGCGTCCGCGGGGGTCTACAGTGCGGACCATGACGAACCGCACCTACCGCGTGACCGAGATCGTCGGCACGTCCCCCGACAGCATCGAGCAGGCGATCTCCAATGGCATCGAGCGGGCCAGCCAGACCCTGCGCCACCTCGACTGGTTCGAGGTCACCCAGGTCCGCGGGCAGGTGAAGGACGGCACCGTGGAGCACTACCAGGTCGGCCTCAAGCTCGGCTTCCGCCTCGAGGACGACGAGTAGGGCTACGCGGCGGTAGCCGTTAGCGTCCCGGACGTGAGTCCCTCTCCAGAGTCCACATCCGAGTCCGCACCGGACGGCGGCGCGCGCGAGCCCCGCGTCGTGCTGGTGACCGGCGGCAATCGCGGCATCGGCCGGGCGATCGCCGAGGCGTTCCTCGCCGAGGGCGACAAGGTCGCCGTCACCACGCGCAACGGCGGTGCGCCCGACGGCGCCCTCGACGTCACGTGCGACATCACCGACCCGGAGGCGGTCGAGGCGGCCTTCGCGACCGTCGAGGCCGAGCTCGGCCCGATCGAGGTGCTGGTGGCCAATGCGGGCATCACCGCAGACACCCTGTTGCTGCGGATGTCGGAGGACGACTGGGGCAAGGTGATCGACACCAACCTCACCGGCTCCTTCCGGCTGGCCAAGCGTGCCGCCAAGGGCATGCTCCGCCTGCGCCGCGGGCGGATCATCTTCATCTCCTCGGTCGTGGGGCTCCTCGGCTCGGCCGGGCAGGCCAACTACGCGGCGTCCAAGGCCGGACTGGTGGGCATGGCGCGGTCGCTGGCCCGCGAGCTCGGCTCGCGATCGATCACCACGAACGTCGTGGCCCCCGGCTTCGTCGACACCGACATGACCGACGTGCTCACCGACGACCAGAAGTCGGCGATCCGCGCCCAGGTGCCGCTGGGACGCTACGCCGATCCCGACGAGATCGCCGCGGCGGTCACCTGGCTGGCAGGCGACGGCGCCGCATACGTCACCGGGGCCGTCATCCCGGTCGACGGTGGACTAGGAATGGGGCACTGACATGGGCATCCTCGACGGCAAGAACATCCTCGTCGCCGGCGTCACGATGGACTCCTCCATCGGCTTCGCCACCGCCCGCGTGGCGCAGGAGCAGGGCGCCAACGTGCTCATCTCCAACTTCGGTCGCGCCCTGGGCATCACCCGGCGCATCGCCAAGCGCCTGCCCACCGAGCCGCCCGTGCTCGAGCTCGACGTCACCGACCAGGACCACCTCGACGGACTCGCCGACCAGGTCCGCGAGTTCGTGCCGCACCTGGACGGCGTCGTCCACTCCATCGCCTACGGCAACCCCGAGACGCTGCTGGGCGGCCGCTTCCTCGACGGCCCCTGGGACGACGTCGCCCAGGCCGTGCAGGTCTCGGCGTACTCGCTGAAGTCGCTCGCCACGGCCACCCGGCCGCTGATGGGTGAGGGCGGCTCGATCGTCGGCCTCACCTTCGACGCCACGGTCGCCTGGCCCGCCTACGACTGGATGGGCGTCGCGAAGGCCGGTCTGGAGTCGTGCTCGCGCTACCTGGCCCGCGACCTCGGACCCGACGGCATCCGCGTCAACCTCGTCTCGGCCGGGCCGCTGAAGACGCTCGCGGCCAAGGCGATCCCCGGCTTCGGGGACCTCGAGGCGATGTGGGAGACCCGCGCGCCGCTGGGCTGGGACAACGCCGACCAGATCCCGACCGCCAAGGCCGTCTGCGCCCTCCTCTCGGACTTCTTCCCGGCCACGACCGGCGAGATCGTCCACGTCGACGGCGGCTTCCACGCGATGGGGGCATGAGCGGCCGGTCTGACCTACTCGCACCGAGCAGCCCCCACGCCGCCGAGTCGGCACTTTCGCTTAGCAGAAACGCCGACTCGGCGTCGCATGAACGGTCGTGTCGATTCCGGGCCGGCTCGCCCGTCATCATGGCGAACCCACCTCGAACCGACCGGAGGACCCATGACCGACACCCGCCGCTACCTGCTGCTCCTGCCCGCCCCGGAGGCGGAGTGGGCGGCGCTTCCCGAGTCCGAGCACGAGCTCGGGATGCTCAACCACAAGCGCTTCCACGAGGCGCTGGCCGCGCGCGGCCACCAGCTGGTGATGACGCACCCGCTGGAGCCCTCGGCCCAGGCCATCTCGATGCGCAACACCGCCCGGGGGTCGGCGGTGGTCACCGACGGCCCGTTCACCGAGTCGGCCGAGCAGGTCGTCGGCTTCTATCTCATCGACTCCGCCGACGAGGCCGACCTGCTCGAGATCGTCACCGAGTTCGCCGAGGGCGGCGACCACGTGGAGTTCCGGCGCCTCGCCGTCTGAGCGCGCGCCGACCGGGTTCGCTACGGTCGGCGCGTGACGTCCTCGCTTCTGGAGCTCCGGGTCCTCGAGGGACCCAATCTCTACTTCCCGCGCGCCGCGATCAAGCTCACCCTCGACGTCGGCGGCCTGAGCGTCGCGTCCGAGGAGACCGCCGCGCGGTTCGCCACTCGGATCGGGCTCAAGAACGCGCGTCCGGGGGCGCCGGGGTCGGGCTTCCGGCAGCGGTTCGCGCTCCGGGCCGTCGCGCGCCTGGTCCGGGCGGTGGCGCAGGAGTCCGGCACGCTGCGGCTCGCAGTCCGCGTGCGTTCGACCAGTGACCCGCACCAGGTCGTCGTGGCCTTCCCCTGGAAGCACCGCGACCGGGCCCAGGAGATGGGACGCGCGGTGGCCGGCGTCCTCGACTCCGTCCCCGGCGGCGACCTCGACGCAGCCCTGTCGACGGCGGCGAAGCGGCTGCGCGAGGCCGAGCCGGGGCCGACGCCGACGACGCTGACCCCCTCGGTCCCGGTCATCGCCGTGACGGGCACCAACGGCAAGACCACGACCTCCCGCATGATCGCGCACATCGCGCGCACCCACGGTCTGCACGTCGGCTGGTCGAGCACCGACGGCATCTACGTCGACGGTGAGCTCGTCGAAGGGGGCGACTACTCGGGGCCGAGCGGAGCCGGTCGCGTCCTGGAGTACCCCGGGGTCGAGCTGGCGGTCACCGAGACCGCTCGCGGCGGAATCCTGCTCAAGGGGATCGGGGTCACCCGCAACGACGTCTCGGTCGTCACCAACGTCACCGCCGACCATCTCGGCCTCCAGGGCATCGACACCGTCGACCAGCTGGCCGAGGTCAAGGCGGTGGTGCCGCGGATCACCCGCCGCTCGGGCTGGGCGGTGCTGAACGCCGACGACCCGCGGGTCTACGCGATGCGCTCGGTCATCAAGGCGCGACCGTGGGTCTTCTCCCGCGACGTCGACTCACCCGGCATCCGCGACACCCTCTCCGACGGCGGCCGCGCCACGACCGTCATCGACGGGTGGCTGTGCGTGCTGCGGCCCAATGCCGACCCCGACCCTCTCATCGAGCTGGTCGATATCCCGATGACCCTGGCCGGGCTGTCGCGCTTCAACGTCGAGAACGCGCTCGCCGCGGCCTCCGCCGCCCTCGGTGTGCGGCTGCCGCGCGACGTCGTGATCGAGGGCCTGCGCACCTTCCTCCCCGACGCCGAGCACAACCCCGGCCGGATGAACTTCTTCACCGTGCCGGTCGGCGATCCGGCCGACGGCGGCGAGGTGAGCGTGGTCCTCGACCTGGCCCACAACGAGGCCGGTCTCGAGGCGCTTCTCGAGGTGATGAACGGCGTCCGAGCACCCGGCGGCCGGCTGCTGCTCGGTCTCGGCGTCGTCGGCGACCGCACCGACGAGCTGATCGAGACGCTGGGGGAGATCGCGGCGCGCGACAGCGACGTCGTCGCGATCGGGCACAAGGAGCGCTACCTGCGCGGACGAACCTTCGAGGAGCTGGAGACGCTCATGCGGGCCGGCGCCGAGCGGGTGGGCGTGACCGGCATCCCGGCCTACCCGACCGAGGTCGCCTCGCTCTCGGCGCTGGTGGGACAGGCGCTCCCGGGCGACGTCGTGGGCCTGATGTGCCACGCCGAGCGCCAAGAGGCCTACGACTGGATCGCCGAGCACGGCGGTCGCCCCGACACCGCCGCCGACCTCGCCGCCAAGGTCCGCGCCGCAGCGTCGGGCTGACTCATCGGCGGCGGGCGTAGTAGACGTGCGAGATCCTCTCCGAGGAGGTGTTGCCGCGCGCGTCGGTGGCCGACACCCGGAGGCTGACCCTGCCTGCTCCCACCGGATTCGGGTAGCGCACCTGGAAGGTCGACCCACCCGTGCGCACGAGACTGGCGGCTCGCCAGGTCTTCCCGTCGGTCGAGTAGCTCACCGCCGCCCGGACGATGCGGTGGTGGGCCGGCCCCACGTTGTCGAACCTGAGCGGGAACCTGACCCGTCGGGAGTCGACGACGCCGTCCATGCGCATCGGGACCGACCAGTCCGACCGCAGGAGTGGCACGACGGACTCGCCCTTCGGGACTCGGAACCGGTAGCGGCTGGTCGACCGGTCGGAGAGTCGCCACTTCATCCTCGTGGTGACCTCGAGGGTCAGCCGCTGGCCGGCGCGGACCGGTATGCCTCGGAAGTCGATCGTCCGGACGCCGCCGGCCAGCACCTTCTTCCCGCGCCGGATCGACCACGAGAGGCGCTCCGGCGTGCCCGGGTCGCCATTTTGGGCGGTGGCGCCGCTGGAGATCGCCGCGAGGTGGCCACGCAGCCGGCCATCCTGCACGCAGAGCCCGCAGCCGGCCGAGACGCGGCCCTGTTCCAGGCCGCGGTCCTGGACCGGGGCGACCGGGCCTTTGAAGAAGGCCATCGTGACGCCGTCTCGTGGGATCCGGCGCCGATCGACGAGATCGGGAGCGTAGGGCGACTGCCCGGCCGCCACGTCGGTGATCCAGGTCAGGTGCCGCGACCTCAGGTACCACCCCTGGATCGTGCTCGGACTCCGGAACGGGTAGAAGCTGATGAAGGCGAAGACGTCGGCCGGGGACCATCCGTAGACTCCGACCAGCGCAGCGTTGCGGGCTGCTGTCGGGTAGACCTCGACCCGGTTCTTGGCGAAGTCGGTGGGGACGTAGTCGAAGGTCAGGTCGGTGGGGATGCCACGCCCCCACTCCTTCGCGAGGATGAGCCGGTGCAGGTCCTCGCCTCGGCTTGATGAGTAGTCCCGGTTCGCCCACGCCGCACTCACGAGCGTTCTCTGGGAGCCGACCCGGGGTGGCGGCTTCGGGTTGAGCCGCGGCAGGTCGCCGAAGTACATGAAGCTGTAGACGCCGAAGCCTGCCGCATCGCGGATCAGGTTGAGGGAGGTCTCGAGGTGTTGGTGCCCCGCAAGCCTCATCCTGGGCCTGACGGTCGCCTCCGACATCCGGGTGGTGTCCGTCGTGTCGGCGGTGACGCTCACCTCGTGCATGACGACGGCGCGGTCGCTCGATGCCAGCACCATGTAGTTGCCTTCGGGCACCGACACCCGGTACTCGCCGTCGATCGCGGCGCCCTCGGCGTAGAACAGGCGGGTGTCGTCGACGTTCAGCACCGTGACGTCGGCATAGTCGACCGGCCCGCCGTCCGCCCGGACCTTGAGCGTCAAGGTCCGCAGCTGATAGTCGCCCTCGGCGCGCTGGATCGCCGGCTCGGGGCCGGTGATCCGGGCGACGCCGGGCAGCTTCCCGAGGGTCCTGGACCGCAGTGCTGTCGGGTCGTAGCTGGCACGCACGCTCGTCGCGCCGTCGGCTCGGTGCCGCTCGGTGCCCGTCTCGAGCTCGAGGCCGGGGATGCCGCGCGGAGTGACGCCCGGCTCGAAGGTGACGCGCAGCGGCACTCGGTCGCCATGCCTGCTGAGCGCCGCGACGTCGAAGACCGAGTGGTCGAGCTTCGTGCGGGTCGCGATCGGCAGGCTCGGGACGACGTAGAGGTGCTCCCCCACGTATCGGACCTGGACCGGTTCGCCATGGTGGGGCGAGCCGGGCAGCACCGAGGCGATCGTGCGGCCGTCCGCATCGGCGCCGACGCGGACCCGGTCGCCGGTGAGCAGCGTGTAGACCCCCGGCGAGACCGCGGGCGGGGGTTGCCGCGTCGCCGGTGGAGGCACCGGTCCGGCGGCGTCGACACCCGGCGGCGCCGACGCGATCGATGCGATCGGTGCGATCGGTGCGATGACCACCAGGATCGTGGCGGCGATGGCGGTTCGGATGCGGCCCATGTCTGATCCCAACTCCCGAGGGGCGAGCGGTCGGGTACCCCTCGCACACCATCTAGACGGGTGCGCCCACGTACGCGGTTGCACGCGACCAGCGCAGAACAAGCTGGCACACAAGAAGGGTGGGTCGGCGTCGCGAGACGCCGACCCACCCTTCTTCGGGTGGAGCTGCCGGATCAGGGCTCCGTCGGCGGCGCGGCGAGGAACGGGGTCAAGCCCCTCGGCGTGCCGAAGCCGGTCGGTGCGTCGTAGCCGGGCTTTGCGGTGCACATGTAGTTCTCCTTGCAGAACCCGTTGGCGCCCGTGGTGACGTCGAAGAACGCGCCCGACCTGTTGTACAGGGCATCGGGCTTCATGCCGCCCGAGCCGGCCGCACCGATGAGCCCGGCCACGATCGGCGAGGACGCGCTGGTGCCGCCGACGAGCAGCCATCCCCGGAAGCGCTTCGGCACGTAGGTGTTGTAGACCGCCAGCCGGTCCGCGACCGCGGACAGGTCACCGATCGTGCGCATCCCGCACGAGCGGTCGGTCTGCCAGGCCGGCTTCGCGAAGTAGGCCGAGCACCCTGACCCGCCGAACTCCCATGCCGTCTCACTCCAGCCTCGCGCGTTGCTCGTGCGCTTGAGCTTCGTGCCGCCCACGGCGACCACGTTCGGCAGCGCGACCGGCACCGACGCCGGCTGATAGCCGTAGTCACCGGTGGCGCTGACGGCGGTCACACCGGGCTGGTCGTAGGCCGCGAAGTGACTCGGGCTGTCGCCGGTGAGCTCGATGCGGCCATAGGAGTGGTTGGTGACCGTGGCCCCGGCACCGATGGCGGCCCTGGTCGCCTTGATCAGCGCGGCGTCGACGGGCTGGCGGGCCTCGGCGAGTACGAGCTTGCAGGTCGGGCACGCGGCCGAGACCATCTGCAGGTCGAGAGCGGCCTCCACGCTCCAGCCCTGGTCGGGCTGGGGATAGTTGCCGGTCTCGCCCTTCTGGTTGATCTTCTTGAAGCAGCCGTTCGCCGTGGTGCACGGGGGCAGTCCGAACTGCTTGCGGTACACGTTGAGGTCCCGCTCGGCGGTGGGATAGTCGTAGGCCACCACGATGCCCACGGTGGTGTCGGCACCACCGGAGGGGATGCCGTAGGCAGTGCGGATCGCCTGGGCGCCCAGGCCCTTCGGATTCGAGGTGCCCCGGGCGACGATCCGCGTGCCGTGCTGGAGCTTCGCATAGCAGGTGGACATGCGTGTGTCGGACGCGCGACACAGCCGCTTCGGGTTGAAGCGGTGTGCCGAGCGGCGGTCGAGTCCGGCGCGCGAGGAGGCCGCGACGGTGTCCACCAGCCCGACGGTGCTCACGGCGTTCACGGTGTCCGCAGTGTTCACAGTGTCCGCGGTGCCCGTGGCCCGTGCGTCCTGCGCCGCCACCCCGCCGCGACCGCTGGTGGTGTAGACGTGGGAGACCTGCTCGGTCGAGCTCTGCCCGCGAGCGTCCTGGGCGGAGACCCGGATGCTCACCCGGTTGCTACCGGGCGGGTTCGGGTAACGGACCCGGAAGGAGCGGGCGCCGGTGCGGCTGACCTTCGCCTTGCGCCAGGACTTGCCGTTGGTGGAGTAGGAGACCTGCGCCGACTTGATCCGGTTCCGAGCCGGACCGATGTTGTCGAAGCTCAGCGGGAAGGTCACGGTCCGTGCGGAGACGACCCCTTGCAGGTTCATCGGGACCGACCAGGCCGAGCGCGACAACGGCACCGCACCGTCGCGCTTGGGCACCTGGAAGCGGAACGTGCTACTCGAGCGATCCGACAGCTTCCACTTCTTCAAGGAGGTGGCGGTGCTCAGGGTCAGCCACTGCCCAGGCTTGACCGAGACCTTCTCGAAGGAGACCAGCCCCTTGCCCTTGGCCAGCACCTTCTTGCCTCGGCGAAGGGTCCAGCGCATGGCGCCCTTTCCGGTCGCCGAGCCGAACTGTGAGGTGCCACCGGTCGACAGCCCGGCGAGGAGGCCGCTCAGCCTCCCGTTCTTCACGCACAGCGGGCAGGTGAAGGAGGTGGCATTGCGGTCGAGGCCACGGTCCTGGATCGGCGAGACCGGGCCCTTGAAGAAGGGGATCGTGACCGGCTTGCGGATCTTGCGCATGTCGCTGAGATCGGGGGAGTCGAAGTCGTTGCCCGCGGTCACGAGAGTGTTCCAGCGGATCGCCTTGGACTTCTGGTACCACGCCCGGACCGTCGAAGGACGCTGATAGGGGTACAGGCTGATCCAGGCGAATGTCTCGCCCGGTGCGTAGGCGTAGCTGCCGAGGAAGCCCGACTCGGTCGCGCCGCTGGTGTAGCTCTCGACCTTGTTGTGGGTGAAGTCCGAGGCTCGGTAGCGGTAGCTCAGATCGCGCGGGACGCCGCGCTCGGACT
The DNA here is from genome assembly GCF_037936805.1 of Nocardioides epinepheli. Taxonomy (NCBI): domain Bacteria; kingdom Bacillati; phylum Actinomycetota; class Actinomycetes; order Propionibacteriales; family Nocardioidaceae; genus Nocardioides; species Nocardioides epinepheli. Next base: position 109,235 of record NZ_JBBMMC010000005.1, read on the forward strand.
CCTTGGCCTGGATGAGCAACCGGTAGGAGGCCGGGTCCTCGAGGTTGTAGTTCTTGTTGGCCCACAACGTGCTGACCAGGGTCGTCTTCCGGCCGATCTCGGCGGGCTTCTGCGGGTTGATCCTCGGCATGAACCCGGAGTAGGTCGAGCTGAGGCCGCCGACCTCCGAAGCATCGCGGATGAACGTCAAGGAGGGCTCGAGCTGTTGATACTTCCCGCGTACCCGCATCGAGGGCTGGACCGTGGCCTCGGCCTCGCTCAGCGAGTTGGTCGTGTCGGCGCTGACGTTCACCTCATGCGCCAAGACAGCTCGGTCGGTGGCCGCCAGGATGATGTAGTCGCCCTCGGGTACCGACACCCGCCACTCGCCGTCGACGGCGTCACCGGCGCCGTTGAACAGGCGCGCATCACGGGTGTTCATCACGCTCAGACCCGCGTAGGGAACCGGCTTCCCCTTTCGGTCGGTGACCTTGACCGTCAGGGTGTGCAGGACGTAGTCGCCCGGGGCCCGCTGGATCGTGGACTCGGGTCCCTTGACCGTCGCCACGCCGCCGAGCGAGTCGAGCACCGAGGATGGCAGGGGAGCCGTTGCGTCGTAACTGGCCCGGACGACCGTGGCGCCGGTGCCGAGCCGCTTGGCGCTGGCGTCGTCGACCTCGACGCCTGGCAGGTCGCGTGGGGTGGCCCCTCGATCGAAGGTCACCGACAGCGGCACCCGGCCTTCGACACGGGACAGCGCGCCGACGTCGAAGACCGAGGTGTCGAGCTTCAGCCGCTCGGAGAGAGGGAGCTTCGGGATGACGTAGAGGTGATCACCGAGGTTCTGGACCTGGACCGGACCGCCGTAGTGCGGAGAGCCGGGGAGCAGGGCGGCCGTCGTGTCGCCGTCGGGGCTGGTTCCGACGCGGACCCGATCGCCGGTGAACAGCGTGTAGTCCCCGGGCGCGACGCTCCCCTCGGGTCCGGACGAGGTCGCGTTGTCGGGCCCCCGCGTCGAGCCGGGTGGCGCGGCGCCGGCACCCGGTGGCGCGGCGCCCAGGGTGGTGGCTACCAACGCCAGGGTGGTGGCGGCGATTGCAACCCGGACGTGACGACGCATGGTTCCTCCCGTTTCCGGGCCGGGAAGTCCCGGTCCAGGCTCGCGCGGAGAGACCGAGTCGCCCCCCGCTCCACCCATCCAGACACATTTGGGGTCCATTCGGTTGCCCGCCATGTCCTCAGGATCACGATGTGAGACGAGCTCTCCGATCGCGGGTGGCTCGGCGGACCCAGGGACAGGTCATCAGGGCCCACACCACCGCGACGATCACGATCTCGGCCAGCACGTACACCGGCCACGGGCCCAATAGGTCGAGGAACGAGCCGTTGCTCGGCTTGCGCTGGAGGTAGCCGTAGTTGGTGTCGGCGATCTCGTTGAAGACGTAGGCGACCACCGCCCAGACGCCCGTGGCGGCCAGGGTGAAGCGGTAGTCGCGCCAGTCGGGCGTCAGGCGCAGGCCCCAGACGAGGAAGACCGCGGCCCAGGGGATCATCAGGTGGATGAACCAGTAGGCGAAGAATCGCAGGTCGGGGAAGTCCTCGCCCAGGGACGGCGTCACGATCGCCTGGGTGGTGAGCACCAGCCCCCAGAAGTAGGTCAGCGCGACGGCGTAGCGGTGGTGCGTCCACAGCGCGACCGCGGCAGCGATCCAGGCCAGGTCGCTCAGGTGCAGTGGGAGCGACACCCCGATCTCGAATCGGGTGGCGATGTCGACGATCTGGGTCGGCACGTGCACCAGCGGGATCGCGACCGCGGCGACGCGGCTGATCGTCCAGGTGACCCGGCGCAGCTCCCAGCGGCCCAGGAGCACGGCCAGCGGCACACCGACCACGAAGACGCCGAGTGCCAGCAGGTGCGCCGTGCCGTAGTTCTCCATTCCTGCCTGCTCAGATGTCGCCGGGGTCGACCTGGTGTCCGGGCGCGCCGAGGTCGACGTCGCCCTCGACGATCAGCGCCACCAGCCCGGACGTCGTCCGAGTCTCGTGTTGCTCGCCGGGCTCCCAGCAGGCCGCCTGACCCGGGCCGATCTCGACCGCGTCTCCGGCGTCTCCGCACACGGTCGCATCGCCGGAGATCACGACCATCAGCTGACGTCCGGCGGCCGGGTGCCGGCCGATCCGGCCGCCGGGACGCAGCGACACGCTCACCAGGGCCGTATCGGCGGTGATGCCGAGCGCGCCGATGCTGAACCCGACGCTTTCGTGGGCCTCGATCGGCCGGTGGGCCGCGCGGTGCAGGTCGAGGATCCGCATCAGGCGCGCACCGCGATCCGGCCCTGGGCGAACAGGTGCGGGGTGCCGTCGGGAAGCGAGCCGAAGGTGAGCGTCGACCACGGCTCGGTGTCCGAGCCACGCCGCACGAAGGCGTCCCCGGAGTGATCGCGCGGGTGCAGGACGAACTCCTCGGGACCGCCGTCGTGGGAGGCGAGCTCGCCGGTCGGCGTCGCGGTGAGACGCAAGGACCCCTCGACGAGCTCGACGTCGTAGCGAGCGGCCCGTCGTGAGTAGGTGCCGACGTGGCGCTCGAGGCCGGGGAGCGCGTCGGACGCGGCGATCGGTGCCGGGAGCGGCGGCGTCTGGATGCCGGTGAGCTCCTGAACGACGGTCGGCACGACGGCGTGATGGACCGCGTCGGCGTGCTCGGAGTTGGCGAGCAGGCACACCGCGAGATCGAGCTCGGGGACGACTCGCAAGGTCGCGCTCTGACCGAGGGTCAGACCGTTGTGCCCGAGCACGCGGACGCCGTCGCCCCAGCTGCCCAGGCGCCATCCCCATCCGATCGACGACAGCTCCGATCCGTCGGGCACGGGCACCAGCGGCTCGCCCATCGCCACCGACCACGCGGGGACCGCCTCGCCCAGCCAGTGCCGGGCGAAGCCCAACAGGTCGTGCGCGGAGGTGGTGATCGTGCCCGCCGGGCCGACCGATCGAGGCAGGGCCCACTGGGTGACCGGGACGCCCTTCTCGTGGCCGACCGCGGCGCTGCGCAGGATCGCCTCGTCAGGCAGCGTGCACACGTCCGTCAACCCGAGCGGCGCCGCGATCCGGCGCTGGATCGCGTGGTCCCAGGTGCCTCCGAGGAGCACCTCGACGATCCGGCCGAGCACGACGAAGCCGCTGTTGCAGTAGGAGTAGGCCGCCCCCGGCTCGTGGCTCGTGACGGCGTCGGCGAGCTCGTCGACGTAGCGTGCCACGGCGTCGTCACCGCGACCGGTGTCGGTGAAGACGTCGCCGTCGATGCCGCTGGTGTGGGTGAGCAGATGGCGCACGGTGACCCGGTCAGCCCGGTCGTCGTCGCCGAGCCGGATCCCCGGCAGCAGCTCGGCGACGGTCGTATCGAGGGTGAGGCTGCCCTCGTCGGCCAGCTGGGCGATCACCGCGGCGGTCCACGGCTTGGAGACCGACCCGATCTGGAAGACGCTGTGCTCCAGCACCGGCGCGCCCGTCGCGCGATGGAGGACGCCGTGGGGCACCACCGTCTCGCGGCCGCCATGCCACACGCCGAGGACGGCGCCCGGCGTCCCGTCGGCGACGTCCTCGCACGCCGTGGCGAGCAGGTCGGCCCACGTCGTCATCGGGCTGGTCTCACTCGGCCGCCTCGGCGGCGGGCGCGAGGTCCGGGTCCGCCGCCGGCGCGTCGTCGGATGCCCGCGCTCCGGCCTGCGCCATGGACGACCAGCCCTCGAGCTCGCTCATCACCGCGGCGTGCTTGTCGACGCAGATGACGAGCAGGTCGCCCCGGTTGGCCCGGGCCAGGGCATGCCGGACGGCGTCGATCTCGTCGAGCACCTCCTCGACCTGCTTGCACCGGGCGCCCTCGGCCATGGCACTGCGCACGCCCTCCATCACGAAGCCGGCGACCTCGCCGCGCTCACGCCCCCGGGTCGCGGCGTCCTCGCGGACGATCACGACGTCGAAGTGCTGGGCGGCGATCTCGCCGAGCTCGCGCATGTCCTGGTCCCGGCGGTCGCCGGCGGTCGCGATGATCCCGATCCGGGAGGGCCGCGCCAGCTCGTGGGAGGACTCCAACGACTCGCCGACGCGGTCGACGAAGTCGCCGAGCATCCGCATGCCGGGAGCGTTGTGGCAGTAGTCGACGATCACGTTCACGCCGTTGACGTCGACCTCGTTCAGGCGCCCGGGGGAGAGGTAGTAGTTGGTGGAGAACGTCCGCAGGCCCTGGCGGATGTCGTGCAGCGGCGCGCCCGCGGCGAAGGCTGCCGCGGCGGCGGCGAGCGCGTTCTGCACGTTCATCCGAGCCCGGCCGCCGAAGGTGGAGGGCAGCAGGTGGGTGAAGGCCATCTGCATCTCGCGGGATCCGTGCTTGACCACGATCATCTCGCCGCGGTCGGTCTGGTTCAGCACCAGCGCCTTGCCGCCGCGACGGCAGTGCGCGTCGATCATCTCGCGCACCTCGGAGCCGGGCTCCTCCATCGAGAACCACACCACCTGGCCCGAACAGCGGCGCCGCATCTCCCGGACCAGCGGGTCGTCGGCGTTGAGGACGGCGTGCCCGTCGCGCGGTACCGCTTCGACCAGGACCGCCTTCACGTCGGCGAGCTGCTCGACGGTGTCGATGCCGCGAAGGCCGAGGTGGTCGGGCTGCACGTTGAGGACGACAGCGACGTCGTTGCGCTCGTAGCCGAGGCCCTCGCGCAGGATGCCGCCCCGGGCCACCTCGAACACGGCAGTGTCGACCCGGGGGTTCTGGAGGACCATGCGTGCCGAGCGCGGGCCGGACGCGTCGGCCCGGATCAGCAGCCGCTCGTCGATCACGACGCCGTCGGTGGAGGTCATCCCGACCTTGCGGCCCATGCCCTTGAAGATGTGGCTGATCATCCGCGAGGTCGTGGTCTTCCCGTTGGTGCCGGTGACCGCGATGATCGGGATCCGGGACTTCGCGCCGGGCGGGAAGAGCATGTCGACGACCGGCTTGGCGATGAACTGCGGCTCGCCGATCGTCGGGTGGGTGTGCATCCGGAATCCCGGGGCGGCGTTGACCTCGCAGATCGCGCCGCCGGTCTCGCGCACCGGCTCGGTGATGTCGGGGCAGATGAAGTCGATGCCGGCGATGTCGAGGCCGACCATCTGGGCGGCCTCCTCGGCGATCTCGATGTTCTCGGGGTGCGCCTCGAAGGTGCGGTCGATCGAGATGCCGCCGGTGGACATGTTGCCGGTGAGGGCGAGCTTGACGTGGGCACCCTCGGGGGGCACGTCGGACATCTCGTAGCCCTGTTCGCGCACGAGGTCGATCGCGGCGTCGTCGACCTTGATCCGGGTGAGCACCTTCTCGTGCCCGACCCCGCGGCGCGGGTCGGCGTTGGCGGTGTCGACGAGCTGCTCGACGGTGGAGATGCCGTCGCCGGTGACCGAGGCCGGCACCCGCTCGGCGATCGCGGCCACCTTGCCGTCGATGATCAGGCAGCGGTAGTCCTTGCCCACGATCTGCGACTCGACCAGCACGTAGCCGCCGCGCCGGGCCTCGGCCTGCGCGGCCTCGAAGGCGGCGCGGACGTCGTCCTCGTTCTCGTTGTCGAGGATCACGCCACGACCGTGGTTCCCGTCCAGCGGCTTGAGCACCACGGGGTAGCCGATCCGCTCGGCCGCGCGGACCGCCTGGTCGACGTTGCGGGTGAGCTCCTGCTTGGGCACCGGGAGGCCGGCGGCGCTGAGCAGCGAGGTGGTGAGGTCCTTGTCGGAGGCGATGTCGACGGCGATCGAGGAGGTGTTGGAGGTCATCGTGGCCCGGATGCGCTTGGCGTGCACGCCTTGGCCGAGCTGGACGAGTGAGTGCTGGTTGAGCCGGATCCACGGGATGTCGCGCGACACGGCCTCGTCGAGGATCGCCTGCGTGGAGGGCCCGAAGGCGGTGCGCTGGGCGCGCTTGATGAACGTCTCGAGCTCGCTGTCCCAGTCGAACTCCGGGTCGTGGGAGACAAGGTGGTTGACGAGCCGGACCGCGAGACGACCGGCTGCGAGGCCGACCTGCTCGTCGGCGTACCCGTAGATGACGTTGTAGACGCCCTTCTGGCCCTTGACGCCCCGGGTCTTGCCGCGCCGGATGTCGTGACCGACGACCTGCTGGAGCGCGAGCGCGACGTGCTCGGCGACGTGGCCGAGCCAGGTGCCCTCCTCGAGGCGTTCGACGAAGCCGCCGCGTTTGCCGCGCGAACAGGTGTGCTCGCGCAGGCCGGGCAGCATGGAGAGGAGGGTGTCGGTGAACCCCGGCAGCGTGTTGGTCGGGAACTCCTCCAACGACCCGAGGTCGACGACGAGGTGGATCGCCTTGTCGTAGGACCAGATGTTGGCGCCGCGGTAGACGCGGGTCTCGACGATCGTGAGGTCGGGAGTCGGACGCTCGCTCACTGGTGCCTCCTGGTAGGGGTGTCGTGCGGTCGCTCGGGGGTGCGGCTCAGGACTTCGGTGCCCTGGCCGCGCGGTTGCGGGCCAGGCGGCGTCGGAGGGTCTCCGGCGTGGCATCGGCGGCGGCGATGTCGCGCGCCATCTCGCGCAGGTCGCGACCGGCCTCGGCCAGCTCGGCGGCGTCCTCGGCCTGGATCTCGGCCTGGTGCGGGACCAGCGTGCGCGTGGTCAGGTCGAACGCCGATCCGGCCGGAAGCATGTGCAGCACGACGCCGCTGGCCAAGATGGGCGCCGACCGCTTCGCCTCGAAGGCGTTGGTGGTGATGTGGGCCGGGTCCATGATCGTCACCGCACCGCGCCCGATCACCCGGAGCACCTCGTGCTGCTCGCCGGGCCCGCCGTCGGGTGCGCCGTCCGGCACCGCGACCTGCTCGACGACGGCGCAGGTGTCCTCGTCGACACCGATCCCGAGCAGCTGAGGCGACTGGGCAACGATCATGAGGAGACGACCGTAGCGGTTGCGCTGGTCGAAGTGCTGGTCGATCACCGACGACTCGAGGAGGCCGAGGCCCGCAGCCACCTGGGTCATCCGCTGCTTGGGCGTGGCGCCCGGGCCGCCGAAGGCCACCATGTGACTGGACTGGATGCTCGCGCCCGCCGAGGTGCCGGCCACCACGGCGCCGCGGCGGTGGGCGGCGACGATCGCGTCGCCTACCGGGGTGCCGCACAAGATGGCGGAGAGCTTGAGCTGGTTCCCGCCGGTCATGAAGACGCCGGTGGCGCCCTCGATCGCCGCCACCAGCTCCGGGTCGTGCGCCTCCTCGCGGGACTCCGGACGCACCGCCCGCACCTCCGCCGCGCCCTCGCGCCGGAACAGGGCGTCGTAGACCTCGATCACCTCGGGACCCAGCGAGGACGCCGTCGGGATGACGGCGATCCGGGCGTCGGCGCCACCGGACGCCGCGATGAACTCCTTGAGGATCGTGCGCTTCCGGAGCTTGTCCTCGGCGCCGCCGATGATCATGAGTGGACCGCTTGCCATGGCCGTCACCTTAGTGGTGAGCAACCACCGGACCGATCGTCTACCTTGATCGTCATGCGCGAGCGCACCTCCCGGACCCTGGTCGTCATGCGGCATGCGAAGGCGGAGGCCCACGGACCCACCGACGCCCTTCGCGAGCTCAGCGAACGCGGTCGCGACGATGCCGCCGAGGCCGGCCGCTGGCTGGCCCACGAGGGATTCGTCCCTCAGCAGGCACTCGTCTCGTCCGCGACCCGGACCGCGCAGACGTGGGAGTCCCTTGCGGGGGCCGCAGGGTGGACCGTGGCTCCCGCGCTCGACCGAGGTCTGTATGCCGCCGACGTCGACTCCGCGCTGGAGACCGTCCGCGCGGCCGACGATGCACACACCAGCCTCATCGTGGTCGGGCACAACCCGACCATGGCCGATCTCGCCCTGCTGCTCGACGACGGGCGAGGGGAGAGGGCAGCCGGTGACGCGCTCGCCGCCCACGGCTTCCCCACCAGCGCTCTGGCGGTCTTCGAGGTGACCGGGCCCTGGGAGGATCTCGGCCCTGGCACGGCCAGGCTCGCCGGCCACCACGTGGGGCGCGCCTGAGCCTCGCCCGAGGCTCACCACCGGAGCCTCACCCCTGAGGCTCACCACCGTGTGATTACCATCGCGGACGTGCCGCCAGCTAGCTCGGTGACCTGGTGGGGTCACTCGTCGATGACGATCGACCTCGGGTCGGTCTCGGTCGCCACGGACCCGCTGCTGACCCGGTGGCTGTACCACCTGCATCGCGCGGCGCCCGAGCCGCCGGAGGCTGCGACCGGGGCCGACGTCGTCCTCATCTCCCACCTGCACCACGACCACCTGCACCTGCCGTCGCTGGCCCGGTTCAAGCCCGGGGTGCCGATCGTGGTCCCGCGCGGGGCACCCGCTGCGGTCAAGGGTCTCGACTCGCACGAGCTGATCGAGGTCGAACCCGGCGACTCGGTCACCGTGGCCGGAGTGAGCATCGAGGTGCTCCCGGCCAAGCACGACGGGCGTCGTGACACGCTCCCGCGCCGGTCCCGGGAGGTGCCGGCGATCGGCTTCCGGTTCACCGACGGCCGCACCAGCGTGTGGTACCCCGGCGACACCGGCGTGCAGCGCGAGTTCGACGACGTCGAGCCCGTCGATCTCGCCGCCGTGCCGATCGGAGGGTGGGGACCGACCCTCGGTGACGATCATCTCGACCCCGAGGAGGCCGTGGCCGCCGTCGGGGCGGTGGGAGCACGCCAGGCGCTCGCGGTGCACTACGGCACCTACTGGCCGCTCGCACTCAAGCGCCTGCACCCGCGCAACCACCACCGCCTGTTCGTCACGCCGCCCCAGCGCTTCCTCCGCGCCGCGGAGCAGACCGGCCTGGAGGCCGTCCCGCTCACGCCCGGCTTCGGGGAGCGGATCGAGGTGGCTAGACCGGTGGGGCGGGAGTGACGATGCCGGCCTCGGCGTCTGCGGCCTCGATCTCCTCCCGGGAGATGCCGAGCAGGTAGACGATGGTGTCGAGGTAGGGCACGTTGACGGTCGTGTCGGCCGCCTCCTGCACCACCGGGCGGGCGTTGTAGGCGATGCCGAGGCCGGCGGCGTTGAGCATGTCGAGATCGTTGGCGCCGTCGCCGATCGCGATCGTCGCGTCCTGCGACACCCCGACCTTCTCGGCGAACTCCCGCAGTGCGCGGGCCTTGCCGGCGCGGTCGACCACCTCGCCCACGATCCGGCCGGTGAACCGCCCGTCGACGATCTCGAGCTCGTTGGCGCGGGCGAAGTGGATCCCCAGGTCGTCGGCGAGCCGGTCGGTGATCTGGCTGAACCCCCCACTGACGATTGCGAAGCGGTAGCCGAGGCGGCGCAGGGTGCGCACCATCGTGCGGGCACCCGGCGTGATGACGATGTCGTCGTAGACGCGATCCAGGACGTCGGCGTCGAGACCCTCCAGCAGCGCGACCCGCTCGCGCAGGGACTGCTCGAAGTCGATCTCGCCGCGCATCGCGCGCTCGGTGATCTCGGCGACCTCGGGCTCGTGCCCGGCGTGGGCGGCGAGCATCTCGATCACCTCGCCCTGGATGAGCGTGCTGTCGACGTCCATCACGATCAGCCGGACGCCGCGACGAAGCAGGTTGGCCGGCTGCACGGCGATGTCGACGCCCTGGCGCGCGGCCTCGGCCGCCAAGAGCGGACGCAGCGCTTCGGGGTCCGCGCCGGAGACGTCGAGGTCGATGGCGGTGACCGGGTAGCGCGCCATCCGCTCGATGCGGTCGATGTTGCCGCCGCTGTCGGCGATCCGGCCCGCCACGGCCGCCATCTGGGAGGCACGCAGCGGACGGCCGATGACCGTCACGTGCGAGCGGCCGGCGCGCCGCGAGCGGTTGTCGCCGGTCCCGCGCTCGATCTCTACCTGCATCCCCAGGGCCGTCGCGGTCTCCTCGACCACTCGGGCGGCCTTCTTCCACTCCCGGGGCGCGGTGACCAGGACACCGAGGATGAGTCGTCGGCGCAGGATGATCTGCTCGACGTCGAGCACCTCGATGCCGACACCGGACAGTGCCGCGAAGATCGCCGAGGTGACGCCGGGCCGGTCCTTGCCGGTCAGCGTCACCAGCAGGGTGTCTGGGAGGTCGGGCTGGCTGCTCATCGCGCCCGACGCTATCGCTGCGGCGGTCGTTGTCGGTGGTCGCATCCATGCTGGGTGTCACGGCACGACCCGATCGTTTCCAGTAGCGTCCCTTGATCGACGACCGATCCACGAGCCCGCGCCAGCAGTCCTTCGACTACGTCGAGCTGAACTGTTCCGATCTCGCCGGTGCCAAGACGTTCTACGGCGCCGCCATGAAATTGGGAGACACGCCCTGGCTAGGCCGGGGGCCAGACCTCGGGGGAGCAGGCGGCCACCAGCGCGCGCCGACCCGCGCGCGCCAGCGGCGTCAGCGCCCCACGGCGCTGCTCGGCCTCCCACGAGCTGAGCGCGCCCCCGTCGTCCTCCAGGGCGAGATCGGCGATCTCGAGGGCCTGGAGGCCCCGGGAGGCCAGGTCGACGCACCTGGCCGGGACGCCGGGTGCGGGGTCGGGCAGGTCGCGGTGCCGAAGGTTCATCAGGCGGTCGGCCACCTCTGGACGCCAGCGAGCGACGTCCAGCTCGGCGAGCCGTTGGGCCGAGTCGAGCAGCACCGCGCGGAGCTCGCGATCGGCGTCCCCGACGTCGGGCAGCTGCCTGCGACGGGCCGGGTGCGTGCGCCACTCGACCGTCGGTCCGACACGGCTCGGCACCAGCCCGGTCTCGACGCCCTCGACGACCACGGCCTCGCCGGCCTCCAGCGCGGCGTCGTTGAACCCGACGGGGCCGCCCAGGCCGACAGGGTCGCCCTCGGCCGGGAACGCCGCACCGAACGAGATCGCGCCTGCCGCCCGCAATCCGGCCAGCAGCGACACCAGGCCGGTCCCACCGTCGGGTGCGTCGACGACGACGTGCGCCACGTCGTCACCCACCACGCCGTCGAGCAGGTCGTCAGGGCCGACGTCCCCGCGCAGCCAGGCCGTGCCCCACCACGCGAGTCGCCCCGAGACGGGCAGCTGGATCGTCGTACCGCTCACGGACGCGAGGCTAGCGAGCGCCCTCGGTGCGCGCGGTCCGGAGGTTGAGCAAGCGGGACGGGCGAGGAACGAGCCCGGCCCGCGCCGACGAAACCTCGTGACCGACCTCGGGAACCTTGGCAGCGGCGGTTGCCGGGTTTCGTCGGCGCTCGCTGACGCTCGCTTGCTCAACCTCCGGCGGGGCTGGTCCCGAGGGTGGCCGGGGTTTCGTCGGCGCTGCTGGCTCAACCTCCGACGTGAGACACCGGGTCGCCCACTAGGGTGTCGGGCATGGCTGCGGTCCTCGAGTTCGCCGACGTCACGGTGCGTCGAGGCACCACCACCCTGCTCGACTCGGTCACCTGGGTCGTCAAGGAGGGGGAGCGTTGGGTGGTGCTGGGGCCCAACGGGGCCGGGAAGACCACCCTGCTGCAGGTCGCCTCGGCGCGGATGCATCCCACCGAGGGCGTGGTGGGCGTGCTCGGAGAGCTGATCGGCACCGTCGACGTGTTCGAGCTGCGACCGCGCATCGGCCTGACGAGTGCGGCGCTCGCCGAACGGATCCCGCGCGACGAGCTGGTGCGCGACGTCGTCGTCTCGGCCGCGTACGGCATCGTCGGCCGCTGGCGCGAGCACTACGACGACCTCGACCACGACCGTGCCGACGATCTGCTGCTGGAGGTGGGAGTCGCCCATCTGGCCGACCGCACCTTCGGCACCCTCAGTGAGGGAGAGCGCAAGCGGGTCCAGGTGGCCCGCGCCCTGATGACCGATCCCGAGCTGCTGCTGCTCGACGAGCCCGCTGCCGGACTCGACCTCGGCGGTCGCGAGGACCTGGTCGCCACCCTCTCCAACCTGGCCTACGACCCGGATGCTCCCGCGACCGTGCTGGTCTCCCACCATGTCGAGGAGATCCCGCCGGGATTCACCCACGCGCTGATGCTCCGCAAGGGAGCGGTGGTGGCCGAGGGGCCGGTCGAGGAGGTCCTCACCGCGGCGAACCTGTCGACGACGTTCGGCATGCCGCTGCTGCTCAACCACGAGGACGACCGCTGGGCCGCGCGCCGCCGTCCGCGGCACCGCTGAGCCTGGCAGCCGAGCCGGGGGCACGCCGACCAGCCGACGGGCTACTAGGCTCGTGCCATGGACTGGCTCAGCGAGCACCTGTGGAGCATGTGGCTCACGCTCGCGGTCGTGCTGGGCGTGGCCGAGCTGTTAAGCCTCGACCTGGTCCTGATCATGCTCGCCGTCGGCGCCCTGGCCGGGATGGTGACGGCGTTCGTCGGCGCCCCGCTCGCGGTCCAGATCATCGTCGCCACCGGAGCCTCGGCCGCGATGCTCGCCCTCGTGCGGCCCTCCGTGGTGCGCAAGCTCCACCGGGGACCCGAGCTGAGCCTGGGCCACGGCAAGCTCGTCGGGCGGCAGGGCGTAGTCACCGCGGCGATCACCGCCGGTGAGCCCGGCCGGATCCGGATCGACGGCGAGATCTGGTCCGCCACCCCCTTCGACGAGACCGAGGCGATCGCGGAGGGCGCGACGGTCGAGATCTTCGAGATCCGCGGCGCCACCGCCGTGGTGCACCCGATGCCGAGCGTCGAGGACTGAGGCGGAGTGGAAGTCGCAGCGCATGCACCGGGCCGGCCCGGTCAGACCCGAACGGAGAGATGAGTTGTCATGGAGATCCTGATCGCACTGGGGCTGGTGCTCCTGTTCGTGATCGTCCTGCTCGCCAAGACCATCAAGATCATCCCCCAGGCGCGGGCCGGCATCGTGGAGCGGTTCGGCAAGTACAAGGGCACCCTCCAGGCCGGCCTGAACACCGTGGTGCCCTTCGTCGACAAGGTGCGCTACCTCATCGACCTGCGCGAGCAGGTGGTCAGCTTCCCGCCCCAGCCGGTGATCACCGAGGACAACCTGGTCGTCTCGATCGACACCGTCATCTACTTCCAGGTGACCGACCCGGTCGCCGCGACCTACGAGATCGCCAACTACATCGAGGGCGTCGAGCAGCTGACCACCACCACGCTGCGCAACATCGTGGGCGGGATGGACCTCGAGGAGACCCTCACGAGCCGTGACTCCATCAACTCCGGGCTGCGCGGGGTCCTCGACGAGGCCACCGGGAAGTGGGGGATCCGCGTCAACCGGGTCGAGCTGAAGGGCATCGACCCGCCGCCGTCGATCAAGGACTCGATGGAGAAGCAGATGCGGGCCGACCGCGAGAAGCGCGCGGTGATCCTGAGCGCGGAGGGTCAGCGTCAGGCGGCGATCCTCACCGCCGAGGGCGCCAAGCAGTCGGCGATCCTGAACGCCGAGGGCGACCGCGAGTCCCAGATCCTGCGCGCCCAGGCCGAGCGGGAGTCGCAGATCCTGCGCGCCCAGGGTGAGGGACAGGCCATCCAGACGGTGTTCCAGGCGATCCACGACGGGCAGCCCGACCAGTCGTTGCTGGCCTACCAGTACCTCCAGATGATGCCGAAGATCGCCGAGGGCGACGCCAACAAGGTGTGGGTGATCCCCTCGGAGATCACCAAGGCGCTCGAGGGCCTCGGTTCCTCGATCCACGAGGTGGCCGGCATCCCGCGCAAGGTCGACGGCCCCCGCACGCGGGTCGACATGGGACCGAGCGAGCCGCAGGTGCACCGCGCGGACGCCGAGCACACCAGCACCAACGCCGCGGTCGCTGCCGCGATCGCCGAGGCCGAGGACGCCGCCAACCCCGGTGCGTCGCCGTCGGAAGCCGGAGCTGCCGACCCGGCCGGGGGATCGCCGGCCGCGACCCGCGACCCTCTCTCCGACCCGCTGCCCGACGCGATGCCCGACCCGACGGTCGACCGGGGGTCCGACCCGCTGGCCAAGCCACCCGCGCCCGATACCGAGTGAGCCTGCTCGAGTCGATCGCCGTCGTCCTCGCCGGACTCGCTGCCGGAACGATCAACACCGTCGTCGGCAGCGGCACCCTGATCACCTTCCCGACCCTGCTCGCCTTCGGCGTGCCGCCGGTGACCGCCAACGTGTCCAATACGGTGGGCCTGGTGCCCGGTTCGGTCGCCGGGGCGTTCGGCTACCGCTCCGAGCTCGAGGGACAACGCGGCCGCGTCCTCCGGCTCCTGAGCGCCTCGGTGCTCGGCGGGATCGTCGGTGCCCTGCTGCTGCTGGTCCTCTCACCCGGGGCCTTCGAGGCCATCGTGCCGGTGCTGATCCTGCTCGGCGTGGTCCTGGTGATCGTGCAGCCGCGCCTGGCCGCGAGGGTGCAAGCCCGAGCGGCCGCCCGGGCCACGGAGACCGGCGTCGAGAAGGAGGGCGACCACGGCTGGGTGTGGCCGGCCGTCTTCGGCACCGGCGTCTACGGCGGCTACTTCGGCGCCGCCCAGGGCGTGCTGCTGATGGGCGTCCTCGGCATCGGCGTCGACCAGTCCCTGCAGCGCAGCAATGCGGTAAAGAACATCCTGGCCGGCGCCGTCAACGGCGTCGCGGGCGTCATCTTCATCGTGATCGCCGACGTCGACTGGCAGATCGTCGCGCTCGTCGGCGGTGGCGCGGTCGTCGGCGGCCTGCTCGGTGCCCGGATCGGGAAGCGGCTGCCGCCACTGGCGCTGCGCACGGTGATCGTCGTGGTCGGCCTCGTGGCGATCGCGTCCATGCTGCTGGGTTAGGCGCCGAGGATGTCGGCGGAATCGGAGTACCTCTCGGCGATCGAGTGGGCCGGCACGCAGGCCGGCCCCGTGACGTCGGTGCACCGGCTGACCGGCGGCCTCACCTCGACGATGCTGGCGCTGCAGCACGCCGACGGGACCGAGACGGTGCTTCGGCTCATCGACCGCGAGCCCTGGCGCACCCACGGCGTCGAGCTGGCGACCCGCGAACACGAGACGCAACTCGTTCTGGCTGACACGCCCGTGCCGGCGCCGGCGAGCCTCGCCCTCGACGCCGTGGGCGGGTCTTCCGGGGGCGTCGCCGCGCACCTGATGACCCGGCTGCCGGGAGCGACCGACCAGGATCGGGTGGACGACGGGTCGCTCGGGCTCCTCGCCGCGACCCTGGCCGCGATCCACGACGTACGCCCCTCGACGCCGGCCAGGCCCTACCAGTCGTGGGCCTGGGAGGCGAAGTACGTCGTACCGGACTGGGCACGGGAGCCCCAGGCATGGGAGGCGGCGTTCGCGCTGCTGCGCACACCGCCGCCGGACGGCGAGCGGACCTTCATCCACCGCGACTTCCAGCCTCGGAACGTGCTGTGGCTCGGTGCGGGGCTCACTGGAGTCGTCGACTGGGTCGAGACCTCCACCGGTCCGCCGTGGCTGGACGTCGCCCACTGCGCCACCAACCTCGCGATCCGCCACGGCACCGAGCGCGCAGCTGCCTTCGCGGCGGCGTACTCGGCGCTGACCGGCCGCGTCGGTGAGGCGTACTGGGACGTGATGGACATCGTGGGCTTCCTCCCTCCACCGGGACGTCGTGGACTCCTCACCGATCCGGTCGAGCTCGACCGGCTGGAGTCGCAGCTCGTGGCACGCCTGGGCGAGCTGTAGCGGCGGCACTAGCCTCGATCCATGGAGCTCTACGAGGTGATGCGCTCGACCCCCGCGGCGCGCGAGTTCACCGGGGACCCGCTGCCCGACGACGTCCTGCACCGGATCCTCGACCACGCCCGCTTCGCGCCGTCGGGCGGCAACCGGCAGGGCGCGCACGTCGTCGTCGTCCGGGATCGCGAGACCCGCGAGCGACTCGCGGAGCTCTACACGCCCGCGGTGCAGCGCTACGTCGCCCAGAGCAAGGCGGGGGAGAACCCGTGGAACAGCATCGACCCGCCGGGACCGACCCCCGAGGAGATCGCCGCCACCGCGGTGCCGAGCCGCTTCACCCGGCCGGTGCTCGATGCGCCGGTCGTGCTCGTGGTCCTCGTGGACCTCGCGAAGGTGGCCGCCATGGACCAGGACCTCGACCGGGTCGGCCTGATCGCCGGAGCGTCGGTCTACCCGCTGGTGTGGAACATCCTGCTCGCCGCCCGCAAGGAGGGCTTCGGCGGCACCATCACTACGATGGCCGCCGTGCGCGAGGACGACGTCAAGGAGCTCCTGCACGCCCCCGACACCTATGCGGTGGCGGCCGTCGTCCCGCTCGGCAAGCCGGTCAAGGAGATCACCCGGCTCACCCGCCAGCCGGTCGAGGAGTTCGTGACGCTGGAGACCGTCGACGGCGAACGGTTCGCCGCCGACGAATGATCCTCAGGGACGGCCGACACGCACGCGTGGGCTGAGCGGGGGCACCCACCCGTCTCCATCAGCGACGCCAGGGGGCGCCCACTGGTCGTAGCCGATCGCATCCGTCCGGGCGTGCCAGGTCGCGACGGCGCCGCCGGCGCGTACCCAGCGAGGTGAGCCGAGGCACCGGCGGGGGATCGACGCCTCGATGAGGCGGGCGGCCACGTCGATGACGCCCCGTGCGTCGCGACACGGCCTCACATCGGCCCCTTCTACGTAGGACCCGCACTCCGAACCATCGTCCGGCGGAGGAGTCCCGAGGCGGCTGAGGCCGACCTCGGTTGCTTTGCCGAAGCGGGTAACGGTGACTGACCAGTCCCGTCGCGCGGTGCGGACGGTCAGGTCTCCGAAGGTGCGATGAGCGCTCAGGAGGCCGGTGATCCGCATCCGCACCACGACTGCATCACTGGTGTGACGCACCGTCAGCCGACGGATGTCACCCTCGGTCGTTGGTGTCGTGGTCGAGGTGGGGCACGGCTCGGCCTCGAAGTCGTAGACGGTCGAGATCGCGTCGCCGCCTGGCTCGGTGTCCGACCACCACTCCGCGTGGGACGGCACGGCCGGGAGCGAGAGGAGGGCTGCCACGGCCACGGCCAGCATCACGGTTCGACGGATCACCGGCACAGTATGGGGCCGTTCGGGCCGCGCTCGGAGCCGATTGCAGGAGTTCAGGACAGGTAGGCGCCGACCCACCGGTCGAGCTGGTCGTACACCCCAGCGCGGACCTTCGGCTGCGAGAGGATCACGTCGTGCATCGCGCCCTCGACGGCGACATAGGTGACGTGCGGCCCGATCGAGGTCGCCCAGTGCCGGATCTGGGGCACGTCCAGAACGATGTCGTTGCTGTAGGCCTCGGCGCCGAACTCCGGCGGGTGCACGGTGGTCGCCGAGGAGAGCACCAGCACGGGCACGGGCACCGAGAGCCCCGCGTGCAGCTCGGCCTGGGCGCGGCGGATCGCCCGGAGCCAGCCGAAGCGCACCGGGTACGACTCGACCGGCTTCCAGGTGAGGTCGTAGTCCCACTCGCCGTCGAGGTCGCGGTGCAGGCTGCGGCCGTACACGCCGCTGACGTTGCGCTTGAGCTCGCGCATCGGCGTGCGCCGTCCGATCCGGTCGATCATCCGGCCGGCCGGTGCCGACCGGAGCCAGGCGGGCCCCTGGAGGTCCAGCCAGGGGGCGTTGAGGACCACGCCGATCAGCTCGGGGGCGCGGCGAGCGTCGGCCCACAGTGCCGCGATCAGGCCGCCGGTGGAGTGCCCCGAGAGCACGATCTCGTCGTGACCGTCGCGTTCGGCGATCCGCCACCAGGCCAGGTCGATCTCGGCGAAGTAGGTGCGGACGTCGTCGACGTAGGTCGGGGTCTGGTGCGGCCGGATCGAGCGGCCGTACTTGCGCAGGTCGATCGCGTAGAAGTCGTAGCCGCGGTCGAGCCACCACTGGGCGTACTCGGTCTGGAAGAAGTAGTCGGCGAAGCCGTGCACGTAGAGCACGGCCCGGCCGTTGGGACGCTCGGCCCGCCGGCTCACCAGCGTCGCGACGACCGGTCCCTCGGCGTCGGGCGGGAGGCCGATGGTCTCGGCGACCCACGGCTCGCCGAGAAGATCGGTTCGTTCCCCTGTGTGCACTCGCCCAGTAAAGCGCGCGTGCCGTAGCGTCGGGACGGTGCCCGTGCCCGACTTCATCCTCGAGCTGCGCCGCCACATCGGTCATGCGCCACTCTGGCTCCCTGCAGTGACCGCGGTCGTCCGGCGCGACGACGAACTGCTGCTGGTGCGCCGCTCCGACACCGGGGCCTGGGCGCCGATCACCGGGATCATGGACCCCGGCGAGGAACCGGCCGTCACCGCGGCCCGCGAGGCGCTGGAGGAGACCGGCGTCCGGATCCGCGTCGACCGGCTCGCAGCGGTCACCTCGGGCATCGAGGTCACCCACGTCAACGGCGACGAGGCCGTCTACCTCGACCACACCTTCGCCTGCACCTGGCTCGACGGCGACCCGTATCCCGCCGACGACGAGTCGGTGGAGGTCGCCTGGTGGCCGACATCAGCCCTCCCGCCGATGACGCCCTACCTCCTCGACCGCATCGACGCCGCCCTCTCCGACGAGACCGCCACCCGCTTCCGCCGCGCACCGACCGTCTAAGACGCCGAGTCGGCGTTTGTGTTGAACGTAAGCGCCGACTCGGCGTGGATGGCGGGCCGAGTCGGCGTTTGTGTTGAGCGTTAGCGCCGACTCGGCGTGAAGTGGGAGGCGGCGGCGAGGAGGCCGGTGAGGAGGCCGGCGTCGGCGGCGGTCTCGGGGTGCCACTGGACGCCGAGACAGAACCGGTCGCCGGGCGCCTCCATCGCCTCGAGGACGCCGTCGGCGGCGTGCGCGGAGGCCACGAAGCCGGGGTGGGTGCGCACCGACTGATGGTGGTGGCAGTTCACCTCCACCTCCGGGCCGAGCAGGCCGGCGATCCGCGAGCCATCGACGGTGGCCACCGTGATCGTGCCGTACTCCGGCCCGCCGGGACTGTGCGTCTCGTGGCCCACCAGATCCGGCACGTGCTGATCGAGGACGCCGCCGGCGCGCACCGCCATCACCTGCATCCCGCGACACACGCCCAGCACCGGCAGCCCGATGCGCTCGGCCGCGTCGAGGAGGGCGAGCTCCCACGCGTCGCGGTCGGACCGCCAGTTCGCGGTGCGGTCGTGCGGCTGCTGGCCGTATGACGCCGGGTCGACGTCGGCGCCCCCGCTGATCACCAGCCCGTCGATCCGCGACACGACGACGTCGGCGTGCGCCGGGTCGGCCGGCGGGAGGAGCACCGGCACGCCCCCCGCCTGGCTGACGGCGTCGGCGTACTCGGCCGAGAGCAGGTCGGTGCGTTGGTGCCACACGCCGTAGGACGCCAGCTCCCGGTAGGTTGACAGGCCGATGACCGGGAGAGCGGTGCTCACAGCGGCGTCACGTAGGCGCCCGAGATCCCGCCGTCGACCAGGAAGGTGTTGGCCGTCATGAAGGAGGAGTCGTCGGAGGCGAGGAAGAGCACCGCGGCCGCCATCTCCTCCGGCTCGCCGAAGCGACCCATCGGCACGTGCACCAGCCGGCGGGCCGCCCGCTCGGCGTCGGCCGCGAACAGCTCCTGCAGCAGCGGAGTGTTCACCGGGCCGGGGCACAGTGCGTTGACGCGCACGCCCTGGCGCGCGAACTGGACGCCGAGCTCGCGGGTCATCGAGAGGACCCCACCCTTGGACGCCGAGTAGGAGATCTGCGAGGTCGCCGCGCCCATCACCGCCACGAACGAGGCGGTGTTGATGATCGACCCGCGGCCCTGCTCGAGCATGTAGGGCAGCGCGGCCTTGCAGCACAGGTAGACGCTGGTCAGGTTGACCTCCTGCACCTTGCGCCAGGCGTCCAGGTCGGTGTCGAGGATGGAGTCGTCCTCCGGCGGGCTGATCCCGGCGTTGTTGAAGGCGATGTCGACGGCGCCGTAGGTGTCCTTCGCGGTGCGGAACAGCGCGTCGACCTGGTCCTTGTCGGTCACGTCGACGTGCACGTACGTCGCCACATCCGGTCCGCCGAGCTCCTCGACGAGCTCGGCGCCGCGGGCATCGTCGATGTCGCCGATGACGACCTTCGCGCCCTCCTCGACGAACCGCCGGACCGTCGCGAGGCCGATGCCCGAGCAGCCGCCGGTGACGACCGCGACCCGGTCCTGGATGCGTCCTGCCATGTCTGTGTGCTCCTTGCTGCCAGTGGGAGTGGTGGGGGATGACGACGGCTCAGCGGGCCCTCAGTGGCCCTCAGTGGGCCAGGAAGACGTTCTTCTCCTCGGTGAATCCGAGGGCGGCGTCCGGGCCCAGCTCGCGACCGATGCCGGACTGCTTGTAGCCGCCGAACGGCGTCCAGTAGCGCACCGATGAGTGGGAGTTGACGCTCAGGTTGCCGGCCTCGACGGCTCGGGCGACCCGCAGCCCGCGGCCGAGGTCGTTGGTGAAGATCGATCCGGACAGTCCGTACTCGGTGTCGTTGGCCAGGGCGACGGCCTCGGCCTCGTCGTCGAAGGGCATCACCGCGACGACCGGCCCGAACACCTCCTCGCGCCAGATGCGTGCGCTCGGGTCCTCGGTGGTCACCACGCTCGGGGCAACCCAGAAGCCGTCCCCACCAGGGGTCGTCCCGGCGAAGGTGACCTCGACGTCGTCGAGGTAGCCGGCCACGCGATCGCGCTGCGCCGCGGTGATCAGCGGGCCCATCTCGGAGGACTCGTCGGAGGGGTCCAGCACCCGCATTCCGGTCACCGCCGGCTCGAGGCGGCCCATGAACTCGTCGTAGGCCGAGCGCTCGACCAGGATCCGTGAGCGCGCGCAGCAGTCCTGGCCGGCGTTGTCGAACACCGCGCCGGGCGCGGCGGCGGCAGCGGCGGCGATGTCGGCGTCGGCGAAGACGATGTTGCTGCTCTTGCCGCCGAGCTCGAGGGTGACGTTCTTGATCTGCTGTGCGCAGCCCGCCATCACCCGCTTGCCGACCTCGGTCGAGCCGGTGAAGCAGACCTTGCGCACCAGCGGGTTGGTGACGAACCGCTCGCCGACCACCGAGCCTGCGCCGGTGATGACGGTGAGGACCCCGTCGGGGAGGCCGGCCTCCAATGCCAGCTCCCCGATCCGCATCGCGGTCAGCGGCGTCACCTCGGCAGGTTTGAGGACGACGGCGTTTCCGGCCGCCAGGGCGGGCGCGAAGCCCCACGCGGCGATCGGCATCGGGAAGTTCCAGGGCACGATGATGCCGACCACGCCGTAGGGCTCGTGGAAGGTGACGTCGGTGCCACCGGCCACCGGGATCTGCTTGCCCATCAGCCGCTCGGGAGCACCGGCGTAGTAGTGCAGGCAGTCCCGCACGTTGCCTGCCTCCCACCGCGCATTGCCCCAGGTGTGCCCGGCATTGCGGACCTCCAGGGCCGCCAGCTCGTCGATGTGCGCCTCGACGACGTCGCCGAAGCGGCGCAGCAGGCGGGCCCGCTCGCCGGGCGCGGTCTCCCGCCACGCCAGGGACGCCGCATGCGCGCGCTCGATGGCGACGTCGGTCTCGGCCTCGTCGTGCTCGGGCACCTCGTCGAACGCGGTGCCGGTCGAGGGGTCGATCAGGGTGAAGGTGCTGCTCATCGTGGGGTACTCACAACCTCTCGAATCCGCGGCGCCGCTCCCAGTCGGTGACGGTCGCCTGGTAGGCGGCCAACTCGACGTCGGCCAGGTTCACATAGTGGTCGACGACGTCGTCGCCGAGGGCCTTGCGAGCCACTTCGGAGTTCGCGAAGGCCTCCCGCGCCTCGGCCATCGTGCTCGGCACCCGCTCGGCGTCGGAGGTGTAGGCGTTGCCGACCAGCTCGTCCTCGAGCGGCAACTGCTGCTCGATCCCGTACAGCCCTCCGGCCAGCATGGCCGCGGTGGCGAGGTAGGGGTTGACGTCGGCGCCGGGGACGCGGTTCTCCATCCGGGCAGCCGCCCCCCGGCCGACCAGGCGTACCGCGCAGGTGCGGTTGTCCAGGCCCCAGGCGATCGCGGTCGGCGCGAACGAGCCGTCGGCGAAGCGCTTGTAGGAGTTGATGTTCGGCGCGTAGAGGAGCGTGAAGTCCCGGATCGTCGCGAGCACTCCGGCCACGAAGTGGTCGTAGAGGGCCGAGCGCGCGCCGGCGCCGGCGTCTTCGCCTGCGTCGGCATCGGCGTCCCAGAACACCAGTTCCCCGTCGGTGCCGCGCAGGGAGAGGTGGATGTGGCACGAGCTTCCCTCGCGCTGGTCGTACTTGGCCATGAAGGTGATCGACTTGCCCTGCTGGGAGGCGATCTCCTTGGCGGCGTTCTTGTAGACCACGTGATTGTCGGCGGTCGCCAGCGCGTCGGCATAGAGGAAGCCGATCTCGTGCTGGCCGAAGTTGCACTCGCCCTTGGCGCCCTCGACGTCTAGGCCGGCGTCGTACATGTGATTGCGGATCGAGCGGAGCAGCGGCTCGATCCGGCTGGTGCCCAGGATCGAGTAGTCGACGTTGTACTGGTTCGAGGGTGTGAGGTCCTGCCAGCCGCGGTCTGCCGCCTCCTCGTAGGTGTCGTCGAAGACGATGAACTCCAGCTCGGTGCCGGCCAGCGCCGTCCAGCCCTGCTCGGCGCACCGGTCGAGCTGGGCCTTGAGGATGGCGCGCGGCGACTGGACCACGGGGGCGTGGTCGGGCCAGGTGAGATCGCACTGGATCATCGCGGTGGCGGGCAGGTGGGTCAGGAGCCGGATCGTGTCGGTGTCGGGCACGAACTCCATGTCGCCGTAGCCGCGCTCCCAGGAGGAGATCGCGTAGCCGTCGACGGTGTTCATGTCGACGTCGACCGCGAGGAGGTAGTTGCAGCCCTCGGTGCCGTGGCCCACCACGTGGTCGGCGAAGTAGCGGCCGTGCAGGCGCTTGCCCTGCAGGCGGCCCTGCATGTCGGTGAACGCGACGATCACGGTGTCGATCTCGCCCGCGTCGATCCGCGCGAGGAGATCGTCCATCGTGAGGTAGCGGTCGTTGCGCAAGGTCATCCTGGTTCCCGTCTGTTAGCCGATCAGACCGCGCAGCAGCGCGGCGGTGTCGTCGCAGTGTTCTGCCATGGCGCGCCGGGCCCGGTCGGGCCGACCCGAGAGGATCGCCCGGACGACGGCGGCGTGCTGGCGGTCGGAGTGCGCGATGTTGGCATCGAGCACCGGGATCGCGAGCAGCATCTCGTGCAGCGTGGCCTGTACCGAGGTCACGGCCTCGATCAGCCGGGGCGACCCGGACAGGGCGGCCACGGTGAGGTGGAATCGCGAGTCGGCCTGGCGGTGGGCGGCCGGCCGGGTCGCCGACGACACCGCCTCGTGCGCGCTGCCGAGCTCGTCGACCTGCGCGGAGGTCAGCGGCTGCTCGGCCGCCATCGCCGCCGCGCCGGGCTCGACGATGCGACGGTAGGCGAGTGCGTCGAGGCGGTCGGCACGGGTCTCCGCACTCATCCGCAAGGCCTTGCGAGCCGAGGGCGTCTTCGGCTTGAGGGTGACCACGGTGCCGCCGCCGCGTCCGCGAGTGGTCTCGACCAGGCCCGCCTGGCGGAGTGCGGCCATCGCCTCGCGCAGGGTCGCGCGTGAGACGCCGAGACGCTCGGCGAGGTCCCGCTCAGGCGGGAGCGTGGAGCCGAGCGGATAGACGCCGAGACGGATCGCGGTGGCCAGCTGCTCCACGCACCCCTCGAACGCGTGGTGGCCACGCACCGGCCGCAGCACGGCCTCCGACAGGCCGGAGGCGGGAGAGGCGGGCATCTGCTCATCTTTGGGCCGCCGGGATTCGAGTGTCAACGCAACTCACCAATAAAGGTCTGAGTTCAGGCCAATTCCTGCCGACCTGTTTACACCCGCGCCGCCCGGGGCTACGTTCCACTTCACGATTGCACGATCGTCCCTGGAAGGTTGTCCATGACAGACCAGATTCACAACGACGACGAAGCACTCCTCGCCAAGCTCGGGTACAAGCAGGAGCTCAGCCGGTCCTGGTCCGGCTTCTCCAACTTCGCGATCTCGTTCTCGATCATCTCGATCCTCGCCGGCTGCTTCACGAACTATGCGGCCGGCTTCAACAACGGTGGCCCGATCTCGATCTCGTGGTCGTGGCCGATCCTCGGCATCCTGATCCTGATCATCGGGTTCACGATGTCCGAGCTGGTCTCCGCCTACCCGACCTCCGGAGGCATCTACTGGTGGGCGGCCAAGCTCGGCGGCGCGAAGGCAGGCTTCTTCACCGGTTGGCTGAACCTGATCGGCCTGGTCGCGGTGACCGCCGGCGTCTCCTACGGCTGCGCCACCTTCATCGACCTCACGCTCAACACGGTCTCCGAGTCCTGGGCGGACGGCTACTCCCTCACGCGTGTGTTCATCATCTTCGTCGTCGTCCTGGCGATCGCGTCCGTGCTGAACATCTTCAGCGGTCACCTGATGGCGGTGCTGAACAACATCTCGGTGTGGTGGCACGTCGTCGGTGCCGCGGCGATCGTGATCATCCTGGTCTTCATCCCCGACACCCACCAGAGCCCGAAGTACGTCTTCACCGAGACGTTCAACAACTCCGGGTGGTTCGACGGCAGCACGAGTGCGGTCGGCTTCTTCTTCATCATCATCCCGTTCGGGTTCCTGCTCACCCAGTACACGATCACCGGCTTCGACGCCTCGGCTCACCTGTCCGAGGAGACCGCCTCGGCCTCCAACGCGGCAGCGCGCGGCATCTGGCAGTCGATCCTGTACTCGGTGATCGGCGGTTACATCCTGCTGCTCGCGGTCACCTTCGCCATCCCCGACGACGCCTTCGGCAACCCGGCGAATGCCGAGGTCGGACTCGGCGGCGTCGGCTACATCTTCACCACCGCGCTGGGGCAGAACTGGGCCGGTCTGGTGCTCGGCATCTCGGCCTGCGCGCAGTTCTTCTGCGCGGTCGCCTGCATGACCTCGGCCTCCCGCATGACCTTCGCGTTCGCCCGCGACAACGGCATCCCGGGCTCGAAGCAGTGGGCCAAGCTCAACGCCTCCAAGGTCCCGGCCAACGCCGTGATGCTCGTCGCCGTGACGGCCGCCGTCGTCACGCTGCCGGCCCTGAAGAGCATCAACGGGATCCCGACGGCGTTCTACGCGGTCACCTCGATCGCGGTCATCGGTCTGTACTTCGCATTCGCGATCCCGATCTGGCTGAGGTGGCGGATGGGTGACGCCTTCGAGGTCGGGTCGTGGAACAACGGGGCGAAGTACAAGTGGATGAACATCGTCGCGGTGGTCGAGATCGTCGTCGTGTGCGTCTTCCTCATGTTCCCGACCGTCCCGGCCGGGGCGCCGTGGCGGGAGGAGTTCACCTGGGCCTCGGTGAACTACTCGCCGATCGTCACGGTCGATGCGCTCCTCGCTCTGGCCATCTGGTGGAGCGTGTCGGCGAAGAAGTGGTTCACCGGGCCGAAGCTCACGATCGACCCCGCCGTGGTCGAAGCGTTCGACGACTGAGCAGACGAGCGGAGACTGCGTGCCGGAGCTCGGACCTGATCGCGACCTGGACCGCCTCGCCTGCCTGGCGGGGCGGTCCTGGCGCGCCGTCGACCTCGACGGCGGCCTGACCAACCACAATCTGAGGATCACCACGACCGACGGCCCGGAGGCGGGGGTGCCGCTGGACCTCGTCGTCCGGTGCACCCAGAGCGACGCGGGATTGCTCGGCATCGACCGCGACGCGGAGTTCGCCAACACCTCCGCCGCGGGTGCTCGCGGCGTGGGCGCCGAGGTGGTGGAGTACCGCCCCGAGCTCGGGATGCTGGTGATCACCTACCTGGAAGGCCGCACCCTCGACGACGCCGACTTCGCCGACGCCGGGGTGCTCGCCAGGGCGGCCGACGCCTGTCGACGACTGCACGCCGGCGATTCCTTCGTCGGCGACGCGGACATGTTCTGGCGCCAGGAGACCTACCGGGAGACCGTCCGCGAACATGGGTTCGCGCTACCGCCGACCTACGACGACCACGTCGATGCGTGGCGCGATGTCAGGGCCGCGCTGGCGGTACTGGCCCGACCGATGGTGCCGTGCAACAACGACCTGCTCGCAGCCAACTTCATCGACGACGGTGAGCGGATCAGCCTGATCGACTACGAGTACTCCGGCAACAACGACCGGTTCTTCGAGCTCGGCAACACCGCCACCGAGTGCAACTTCAGTCAGGACCAGATCGACGCCTGGGCCGAGGCGTACCTCGGCGATCCGACGCCGGCAGACCGCGCACGCATCCGGCTCCAGGCCCTGTGCAGCGAGTACGGCTGGTCGCTGTGGGGGTTCATCCAGGCGGCCACCAGCCCACTGGAGTTCGACTTCTGGGGCTGGGGTCAGGAACGATTCGACAAGGCGGAGGCGACGTTCCGCGGACCGCACTTCTCTCGACTTCTCCAGGAGGCAGCCGGTGGCTGACCCGCAGTCCCTGCCCACCCGCGCCCAGGTCGTGATCGTGGGCGGCGGCGTCATCGGCTGCTCGGTGGCCTACCACCTGACCAGGCTCGGGTGGACCGACGTGCTGCTCCTGGAACAGGGCCGCCTCTCGGGGGGCACCACCTGGCACGCGGCAGGTCTGGTCGGCCCGTTGCGCGCGTCGGAGTCCGGCACCCGGCTCGTGCAGTACTCGGCCGAGCTGTATGCCGGCCTCGAGGCTGAGACCGGACTCGCCACCGGGTATCGCAACGTGGGCGGCCTGATCGTCGCCCGCACCGAGGATCGGATGGTCCAGCTCCAGCGCACCGCCGCCAACGCCATCGCCTACGACATGCCGTGTGAGCTGATCGGTCCCGACCAGGCGCAGGAGATGTGGCCTGCGATGCAGGTCGACGACGTGCTCGGCGCGATCTGGCTTCCCGGTGACGGCAAGGTCAACCCCACCGACGTCACCCAGTCGCTAGCCAAGGGTGCGCGACAGGGTGGGGCCCGCATCGTCGAGGGCGTGCGCGTCACCGGTTTCACCGTGACCGGTGAGGGCGCCGCCCGGCGAGTGACCGGCGTCGACACCGACCGGGGGCATGTCGAGGCCGACGTCGTGGTCAACTGCGGCGGTCAGTGGGCCAAGGCGCTGGCAGACCCCCTCGGCGTCACCGTGCCGCTGCACTCCGCGGAGCACTTCTACGTGGTCACCGAGCCCATCGACGGCGTCCACCCCGACCTGCCGATCATGCGCGACCCGGACGGCTGGACCTACTTCAAGGAGGAGGTGGGCGGCCTGGTCGTCGGCGGCTTCGAGCCGGACGCGAAGCCGTGGCGGTCGCCGTCGGACCTTCCCCACCCGTTCGAGTTCCAGCTGCTGGAGGAGGACTGGGAGCACTTCTCGGTGCTGATGGACCAGGCGGTGCACCGGATCCCGGCCCTGGCCGAGACCGGCATCCGCAAGTTCTACAACGGGCCCGAGTCGTTCACCCCCGACAACCAGTTCGTGATGGGTGAGGCACCGGGCCTGGCCGGCTACTTCGTCGGCGCCGGCTTCAACTCCGTCGGCATCGCCTCGGCCGGGGGCGCCGGACGCGCCCTCGCGGAGTGGATCGTGTCGGGGGAGCCCCAAGACGACCTCGTGGCCGTCGACATCCGCCGGTTCGCGCCGTTCCAGGGCGACGAGGACTGGCTGCGCTCCCGCGTCGCCGAGGTGCTCGGCCTGCACTACGAGGTTCCGTGGCCGCTGCGCGAGATGGCCTCGGGACGTCCCCAGCGCACGTCCTCGCTGCACGAGCGCCTCGCCGACGCCGGCGCGGTGTTCGGCACCCGGATGGGCTGGGAGCGACCGCTGGTCTTCGGACCCGACGATCTCGACCACACCTGGTCGCGTCCGGCGTGGCTGGAGCACTGCATCGCCGAGCAGCGGGCCTGCCGCACCGACGTCGCGGTGTTCGACCAGTCTTCCTTCTCCAAGTACGTCGTGGAGGGCCCGGATGCGCTCGCCGGACTCCAACGCGTGTGCGCCGCGGACGTCGACGTGCCGATCGGGACGGCCGTCTACACGCCGTTCCTGAACGAGCGCGGCGGCTACGAGGCCGACCTCACGGTCACGCGTACCGGTGCCGAGTCGTTCCTGATCGTCTCCAGCGCCGCCACGACCGTGCGCGACCTCGACTGGCTCGCGCGGCACGGGGTCGAGGCCCGCGACGTCACCGACGAGTACGCCGTGCTCGGCGTGATGGGCCCCCGCTCGCGCGAGCTCCTGGCGGGGCTCACCGACGCCGACCTGTCCGACGAGGCGTTCCCGAGAGCCACCAGCCAGGAGATCGAGATGGCCGGGGTGACGCTGCGTGCGACCCGGATGACCTACGTCGGCGAGCTGGGCTGGGAGCTGCTGGTGCCGATGGCCCAGGCGCCCGTCGTGCTCGACGCGGTGCGGGCGGGTGGTGCGACCGATGCCGGCTACCTGGCGATCGAGGCCCTCCGCCTCGAGAAGGGCTACCGCGCGTTCGGGCGCGAGCTCGGGCCGCTGGTCACCCCGCGCGAGGCCGGTCTCGTCTTCGCCACCGCGCTCAAGGGCGAGAAGGACTTCGTGGGTCGAGCAGCCCTGGAGGCGGCCGCCCCCGACCGCCGCGTGGTGTCGCTGGTGCTCGACGACGCCGAGCCGATGTTGTGGGGAGGGGAGCTGGTGCTGCGCGAGGGCGAGCCGTGCGGCCAGGTGACCAGCGCGGCATGGGGTGCCACCGTGGGCGCGGCCGTGGGCCTGGCGACCCTGCGCGAGGGACCTCACGTGCGGTTCCCCGTCACCAACGACGACCTGGCCCGCGGGGGCTTCGAGGTCGACGTGGCGGGAGTGCGGTACCCGGCGACGCTGAGCCTGCGCGCTCCTTTGTGACGACCCTGTTCGAAGCGGTCGGATGCGGGGTTCGTCCCCGCTCCGCTCGGCCAACCACTACCGTTCGCGGGTGAGCGTCTCGGAAACACCTCGATGAGCGGGCCGCGGTGGCCCCGCCGCGTCGTCGATGGCTGGCGCTCGGGCACTCAGCACAGCCAGGAGATCACCCTGGCCATCTTGGTGGCCGGCGTGGTCGGGTCGTTCGCGCTCTCCTTGGTGGACTACGACCTGTTCCCGTTGGCGGGATACCTCCTGTGGCTGCTCGCCGGCACCCTCCTCCTGCGGTACACACCACTGGTCGTGTTGTGCATGGTGGTGCTGTTCGCGGCCGTGGTCGCCCGCCTGACCCTCGACGAGGACGTCGGCAACCCGGTCCCGGGTCTGGTCATCCTGCTCGTCGCGATCGGGTTGATCCTCTACGTCTCCAGCCGGCAGCGCAGCGGCCTGCCGACCACGCTGAGCGAGTCGATGCTCGCCGACCTGCGGGACCGGTTGAACGCCCAAGGACGACTTCCCGAGCTGCCGGACGGATGGGCCTGCGAGAGCGCCATGGTGGCTGCCTGGGGCGTCGGCTACGCCGGTGACTTCGTGGTGACCCAGGTCGACGAGGCCGAGGGGACCTTCGAGCTGGTGCTGGTCGACGTCGTCGGCAAGGGCGTCAAGGCGGCGCCGTCGGCGCTGCTGCTGGCCGGAGCGCTCGGCGGCATGGTGGGCGCTCTGCGGGGACCGCGTCTCCTCGAGGCCACCAACACCTTCCTGCTGCGTCAGGACTCGGTGGAGAGCTTCGCGACCGCGGTCCACGTGACGCTCGACCTCGACACCGGCGACTACACCATCTTCAGCGCCGGCCATCCGCCGGCACTGCGGTGGGACCCGAAGCTGGGGGAGTGGAGCGTGGACACCGCCCGCGGGATCGCCCTCGGCGTCTTGGACGACCCGGCACTGGAGGCCGCTCACGGCGTCCTCGAGCCGGGGCAGGCGCTGCTGTTCTACACCGACGGCGTGGTCGAGGCACCCGGTGACGACATCGAGGACGGCATCGACTGGCTGCGCGGCACTGCCGGCCGGGCGTTCGCCGACGGCGTCGACGGCGCGGCGCGTCGCGTGCTGGCCCGGGTTCCGCGCGGTGACGACGATCGCGCGGTGCTGATCCTGAGTCGGAGTGCCGCAGGCTGACCGCACCGCGGCGGTGGAATACCGTCGGGGGAGATCGGGTTGTGCCGTGTAGTTACAACTTCAACTACCTGAGCAGGGAGAGCGGTCATGCAGCTGGGCATCTTCAGCGTCGGCGATGTCACCACGGACCCGACCACCGGTCGGACGCCGACCGAGCACGAGCGGATCAAGGCGCAGGTCACCATCGCGAAGAAGGCCGACGAGATCGGGCTCGACGTCGCCGCGGTCGGCCAGCACCACAACCCGCCCTTCGTGGCCTCCGCGCCCACCACCACGATGGCCTGGATCGCGGCGCAGACCGAGAACATCCTGCTCTCGACGTCCACGACCCTGATCACCACCACCGACCCCGTGCGGATCGCCGAGGACTACGGCACCCTGCAACACCTCACCGACGGACGCATGGACCTCATGCTCGGCCGCGGCAACACCGGCCCGGTCTACCCGTGGTTCGGCAAGGACATCCGCGAGGGCGTCAACCTCGCCATCGAGAACTACGCCCTGCTGCACCGGCTGTGGACCGAGGAGATCGTCGACTGGGAGGGCCGCTTCCGCACCCCCCTCCAGGGCTTCACCGTCACCCCGCAGCCGCTCGACGGCGTCCCGCCGTTCGTCTGGCACGGCTCGATCCGCACCCCTGAGATCGCCGAGCAGGCCGCCTACTACGGCGACGGGTTCTTCCACAACCACATCTTCTGGCCCGCCTCGCACACCAAGCAGATGGTCGACTTCTACCGCCGGCGCTTCGAGCACTACGGGCACGGCGCGGCCAACCAGGCGATCGTCGGGCTCGGCGGCCAGTTCTTCATCCGGCCCAACAGCCAGGACGCCGTGCGCGAGTTCCGCCCGTACTTCGACAACGCGCCGGTCTACGGCCACGGGCCCTCGCTGGAGGACTTCAGCACGCAGACGCCGCTGACGGTGGGCTCGCCACAGGAGTTCTTGGAGCGCACCCTCGGCTTCCGCGACTACGTCGGCGACTACCAGCGCCAGCTGTTCCTCGTCGACCACGCCGGGCTGCCGCTGAAGACCGTGCTCGAGCAGCTCGACCTGCTCGGGGAGATCCTTCCCGACCTGCGAGCCGGGTACGCCGAGGGCCGCCCGGCCGACGTCCCGGAGGCGCCCACCCACGCCTCGATGGTCGCCGCGCGCGACGCCGCGGTGGCTGCGGGCGCGCCCGAGGCCGACGTCGTCGCGGCGGCCGAGGGCCACGAGGAGGCGTCGGCATGACCCGCCTCGTGGTGATCAGCGCCGGGTTGAGCGCGCCGTCGTCCACCCGGCTGCTCGCCGACCGGCTCACCGAGGCCGTGGTCCGCGAGATCGGTCCGGTGGAGATCGACGTCATCGAGCTCCGGCCGCTGGCGCGTCCGTTGGCCGACCAGATGCTCACCGGATTCCCCGGTCCGGAGCTTCAGGAGGCGTTCGACGCGGTGGCCGCGGCCGACGCCCTGGTCGTGGTCACTCCCGTGTTCTCGGCGTCGTACAGCGGCCTGTTCAAGATGTTCATCGATGCCCTGCCCCGAGATGTCCTCACCGGCAAGCCCGTGCTGCTCGGCGCCACGGCCGGCTCCGGGCGGCACTCGCTGGTCATCGAGCACGCCCTGCGGCCGCTGTTCGCCTATCTGCGTGCGGTGATCGTGCCTACCGGAGTCTTCGCCGCAACCGACGACTTCGGCCGCGACGCCGACCTCTCCGGCCGGATCACCCGCGCCGCTCGCGAGCTGGCCGGCATGCTCGGCCGGCAGCTGGCCGTGAACCGCCCGCGCTCGGTCGAGGAGGAGTTCGCCGACCCCACTCCCTTCGAGGAGCTCATGCGCCGCGCCGGCGGCTGACCACCCACCAACCCTCCAATCGCGCGCTGACCCGTCAGCCATAGCTGACGGGTCACCGTGAAATCTGCGCTGACCCGTCAGCTATAGCGGACGGGTCAGCGTCGATGGGGGACGGGGCGGCGGGGGATCAGTGCTGGTAGGTGCCGTGGAGGATCGCGCGGGCGGCGGTCTTGAAGGCGAGGTTGAACGAGACGACGGCGGGTGAGGCATCGGAGTCGATGCCGAGCTCGGGCTCGGTGACGGCGTGGACGACGAAGTAGTAGCGGTGCACCTGGTCGCCGGCCGGCGGAGCGGCTCCCATGAACGCCTTGGACCCGCCGTCGTTCCGGCACATGAACGCCTTGCCCGGGAGCGTTGCTCCCTCGGCCCCGGCACCGGCGTCGAGGGTGGTGATCTCGGGCGGAAGATCGACCAGGACCCAGTGCCAGAAGCCGCTCGGCGTGGGGGCGTCGGGGTCGAAGCAGGTGACGGTGTAGCTGCGTGCTCCCTCCACGGGCTCCCAGGCGAGCTGCGGCGAGGTGTTGCCGAACTCCGCCACCTGGGCGTCGGCGAGCGGCTGGCCGTCGGCGACGTCGTCGCTGGTGACGGCGAACGAGGGCGCGGCCGGAAGCAGGTCGTAGGGATTCGGCGTGACGGGACGGTCGAGAGACATGACCTCAACGTACGCGATGATGTAGGAGTGGATAAGGGTGACGACCAGCTGTATCCAGCGGGCCTGCGGCTGACCGGGCGGCGCGTCGTCGTGGTCGGCGGCGGGCACGTGGCCCAACGCCGAGTGCCACAGCTGATCGCCGCCGGTGCCCGTGTCGTGGTGGTCTCGCCCGAGGTCACGCCGGCGATCGAAGGCCTGGTGGGGGAGATCGCCTGGGAGGCGCGCCCCTTCGAGGCCAGCGACCTCGACGACGCCTGGTACGCCGTCGCGGCCACCGACGACCCGGCGGTGAACGACGCCGTCTCGGCGGCGGCCGAGCAACGGCGGATCTTCTGTGTCCGATCCGACGACGCGGCACTCGCCACCGCCTGGACGCCGGCGGTGGGCCGCGCAGCCGACCTGGTGATCGCCGTCCACGACGGCGGCGGCGGTGACCCGCGGCGCTCGGCCGCGGTGCGCGACCAGGTGCTCGACGGACTCCGCGAAGGCACGATCGTCGCCACGCGGCATCGCGACTCCGGCCGCCGCGCCGGGGTCACCCTCGTCGGCGGCGGCCCCGGCAACCCCGACCTGATCTCGCTCGCGGGCAGGCGGGCGCTCATGGAGGCCGACGTCGTCGTCGCCGACCGGCTGGCTCCGCGCGAGATCCTGGGCGATCTCCCCAGCGACGTCGAGCTGATCGACGTCGCGAAGCTGCCGCGCGGTCGCTCTGCCCAGCAGGTCGAGATCAACCGGATCATCGTGGAGCGCGCCAAGGCCGGACTGCGGGTGGCGAGGTTCAAGGGGGGCGACAACTTCGTCTTCGGCCGCGGCTACGAGGAGGTCATCGCCTGCCGCGACGCCGGCATCCCGGTCACCGTCATCCCCGGACTGACCAGCCCGGTCGCCGTCCCGGCGATCGCCGGGATCCCGGTCACCCATCGCGGCGTGGCCCACGACTTCACCGTCGTCTCCGGACACCTGGCGCCCGACGACCCCGGCTCTCTCACCGACTGGGACGCCGTCGCCAGGCTGCGCGGCACGCTGCTGCTCATGATGGCCGTCGAACGGGCGCCCGACATCGCCGCGACGCTCCTCGCCGGCGGACGACCGGCCTCGACGCCGGTCGCCGTCGTCTGCGACGGGACCATGCCGGGGGAGCGCACCGTCCTGTCCACCCTCGGCACCCTCGCCGAGGACCTGGTGGCCCAGCAGGTGCGGCCGCCGGCGATCATCGTGGTCGGCGACGTCGTCGCGGTCGCTCACCCGGAGCGCTATGCCGAGCAGGGGGCCGAGCACGGGCCCGGACCCGCCGATGGCTGAGATCGTCGAGATCGCCGATCCCACCGACCCCCGCCTCGCCGACTACCGCGACCTGCGCGACGTCCAGCTCCGCAAGACGCTCGAGGCCGAGCACGGGCTCTTCCTCGCCGAGGGGGAGAAGGTGGTGCGCCGCGCGATCGAGGCGGGTCACACTCCGCGCTCGTTCCTCATGGCTCCCCGTTGGCTCGAAGGTCTCGCCGACGTCCTGGAGCCGACGTCGGCACCCTGCTACGTCGTCGCGGAGAGTCTTGCCGAGCAGGTGACCGGCTTCCATGTGCACCGCGGCGCGCTGGCCAGCCTCGAACGGCGCCCGCTCCCGTCGGTGGCCGAGGTGATCGACGGCGCCCGCTCGGTGCTCGTCTTGGAGGACATCGTCGACCACACGAACGTGGGGGCCATCTTCCGCTCCGGCGCCGCGCTCGGCTTCGACGCCGTCCTGCTGGCGCCGCGCTGCGCCGACCCGTTGTACCGGCGCTCCATCAAGGTCGCGATGGGCGCGGTGTTCTCGGTGCCCTGGACGCGTGTGCGCGACTGGGACGACGCCCTTCCCGGCCTCTCCCGCGCAGGCTTCACCACCGTGGCGCTCACCCTCGCCGACGACGCCGTGGCGATCGAGGACGCCGTCGCCGGACTCGACCGGGTCGCGCTCGTCCTCGGCTCCGAGGGCCACGGCCTCTCCTCGCGCTGGGAGCAGGCCGCCGACCGCCGCGCGATCATCGCGATGCGCGCAGGGATCGACTCCCTCAACGTCGGCGCCGCCGCCGCCGTCGCCTGTTACATCACCGCGCGCCGTTGAACCGCATCCGCCTGCGGAACGTTCCTCGTTTGTTGCCGGCACCTGCTCCGCAGAATCGAGTCATGACCACGACTCCTGCCAATACTCCCGCCACCAACAGCGAGCGCGCCTCGCTGTGGATCCGCATCCCGCTCGCTCTCAAGGTGGCGTTCCCGCTCGCCGTCCTCGGCTTCTTCTTCCAGTTCACCATTGCCCGAACCACCACGGTCGGTGACGTCAGCGGTGTGATCACCCGGTGCGACTACTACTACGACCTGGCGGCGATCGGCATCGCCGCGATCCTCGTCGTGCTGGCCATCGGCGCTGTCGTGACCGAACGCGCCAAGAACTACGACCGGTTGAGGCTCGGGATGCCGATCGTGCTCGGCGCCGACGCCGTCCTCCTGGTACTGGCCGTCATCCACGTGCTCCGCGGCTTCGGCGTGATCCTCAGCCCCTGCCCCTGACGAGCCGGTCCGGCCGCCTACGCGGAGCGGATCCGTCCGCGAAGGCGGCTACCGTCGCGATCATGAGCGATGCCGACGCGAGGCTGTCCACCAGCGAGGTGGCCGAGGCCGGGCTGGCCGACTGGCGCCAGATCATGGGTAGCTTGAAGGCCCGCTTCGCGGTCGGCGACTTCGCCACCGGTCTGCGCCTGGTCGAGGCCATCGGCGCGTTCGCTGAGAGGGCCGGGCACCACCCTGCGCTCCAGGTCACCTCCACAGAGGTCATCGTGACCCTGATGAGTCACGACGTCGGGGGGATCACCGCCCACGACCTCGGGCTGGCCGAGAGCATCAGCAACGCGGCGGCCGCGCTCGGCCTGCGCGCCGAGCCCGACGGCCTTACCCAGCTCGACCTCGGTCTCGACACCTCCCACCGCACCGAGCTCGCGCCGTTCTACGCGGCCCTGCTCGGAAGCACCCTGCACGACGGTGAGCCCGTCGACTCCACGGGACAGGTGCCGACCGTGTGGTGGCAAGAACCTGGCGACGACGCCGAGTGGGCGCTCCCCGCCCAGGAGTTCGACCAGCGCTGGCACTTCGACGTCTGGGTCGCCCACGACGAGGCGGAGCGGCGCCTCCAGGCCGTCCTGGACGCCGGAGGCCGGCTGGTCAGCGACCGGGGCGCGCCGTCGTTCTGGGTGATCGAGGACGCCGACGGCAATCGATCCTGCATCTGCACCCCGGCCGGTCGCTGATCGGCCGGCGACGGCTCAGCCTGGATCCGGCCTCAGCCGGCCGGCCACTGCGGCGGGTACTCGTCGGCCGCGGCGTCGTGCTGCTTCTGCAGCTTCTTACGGGCCCGGTTGGCGAGCCGGTCGCCGAACACGGTGCCTAGGGTGTGGTCGGTCTCGTGCTGGAGGCAGCGCGCCAGCAACCCCGTGCCGGAGAACGTCACCGGCTCCCCGTCGAGGCCGGTGCCGGTGACCGTGGCGACGTCGGGGCGACCGCAGTCGACGAACGCGCCGGGGTAGGACAAGCAGCCCTCCTCCGCGACGTCGAGGTGTCGGTCGTTGCCCTCGGGCAGGGTGAGCACCGGATTGCACACCACACCGACGGTGCGCACGTGGTCCTCGTCGGGGCAGTCGAAGACGAAGACGGCGCGGTCGACGCCGATCTGGCACGCCGCGAGGCCGACGCCGTCGGCGGCGTACATCGTGGCCACCATGTCGGCGGCCAACTCGCGCAGCTCGTCGTCGTACTCGGTGACCTTCGCCTGCGCACTGTGCATGACCGGCGTGCCCCAGCGGGTGATCGGCCGCACGGTGCCGCCGGTGGGAAGCGGGCCGTACGGCGCGCGGGGCGAGTCGTGCTCGTCGGACATGCCGCGCATCCTCTCGCATCCCCGGTGAGCGCGGAGTGCGCGGGGTCGGCGCCGCAGCGCTACTTGCGCGGTGGGAGCTTGCCGCCGGGCGTCTGGCCGGGCTTCTTCTGTGGGGCCTTCGCAGCCGGCCTGGCCGACGGGCGCGGCGCGGCCACGTTCTTGGCGATCGACGCCGGCGAGGGTGAGGAGCCACCCTTCGCAGCAGGCGCGGCCGGAGCCTTCTTCGCGGGCGCCTTCTTGGCCGGTGCCTTCTTGGCCGGTGCCTGCGGCGTGGGTGCAGAGGACGGCGGCGCCGGGGCCTCGGGAGGCTCGGGACTCGGGCCGCGCAGCCG
Organism: Nocardioides epinepheli; assembly: GCF_037936805.1. Taxonomy (NCBI): domain Bacteria; kingdom Bacillati; phylum Actinomycetota; class Actinomycetes; order Propionibacteriales; family Nocardioidaceae; genus Nocardioides; species Nocardioides epinepheli. The sequence goes on from NZ_JBBMMC010000005.1 coordinate 145,777, forward strand.
CCCACGGACGTCGTCGGCGGCCTTGCGGAGGACCGGGGTGGCGGTGCGGACCGCATGCTCGCCGGTGCGCACCAGCGTGGTGACGGTCTGCTTGAGTCGATCGAGCGCGGGGTTGGCCACGAGAGCGGCTCCTCGGTTCGGGGGGGCGGGATCTCCCGATCAAAGCACATCGGCGGTGGGTTCGCGGGTGGCGAACCCACCGCCGATGAGTGAGGCGATGGTGGCGATCTGGGGTCAGGACACGGCGCGGAACGGGTCGTGCTCGGCGAGCAGTCGGTCGACCCGCGCCTGGTCCAGTCGGTGCACCACCGACTGGCTCTCCTCGTTGTCGCGCACGCACTTGGCGAGGGTGAAGGTCGAGGTCGTCAGGAACAGGACGCCCATCGCGAGGAACGCCTTGGCCCACGTGTCGGTGTCCAGGTACAGGATCGCGAACATCAAGGCGATGAGGGACACGGCGAAGGAGATGCCGGCCATGGCGAAGAAGGCGGTGGTGTTCTTGGTGGGAGCGGAGTTCGTCATGGCCCCAAGCCTGCGCGAGTCGAGCAGCGCCCAGGCCCGCCTACCTACTCGACCCGGATGAGTACCCGGGCCCAACCGAGGCCGCATCGTCCGCGATCACGGCGGCCGCTCCACTCGGCGTGCCGTCCAGATGGGTCGGCGCGGCGAGCCCGGCCCGTGTGAACGCCGCGTCGACGGCGCGACGACAGCCATCGACCCGCTCGGCCGGGACCAGGGCGATCGCGGAGCCGCCGAAGCCCCCGCCGGTCATCCGGGCGCCGAGCGCACCGGCGTCGAGCGCGGCGTCGACCGCGAGATCCAGCTCTGGGCACGACACCTCGAAGTCGTCTCGCAGCGATCGGTGCGAGGCGTTCAAGGTCCGCCCGAGGGCGGTCCAGTCGCGAGCGCCGAGGGCGGCGACGGCGTCCTCGACCCGGCTGTTCTCGCTGATCACGTGCCGTGCTCGGCGAGTCAGCACCGGATCCTGGAGACGCCCGAGGTCGGCGAGGGTGGCGGCTCGTAGGGAGCGGACGCCGAGCGCCGCGGTCGCCGCCTCGCACTCGGCGCGACGCGAACCGTAGTCACCCTCGACGAGTGCGTGGGTGACGCCGGTGTCGATGATCACCAGGACCACACGGTCCTCTGCCCAGGTGAGCGGCACGGCGCGGGGTGGCGCGCCGTCGAAGTCGAGAAGAAGGGCGCCGCCCTCGGGAGCAAGCAGGACGGCGTGCTGGTCCAGACCGCCGGTGGGTGCGCCGACGACCTCCGTCTCGGCGCGACGACAGACCTCCACCAGCTCGCGTCGCAGGGAGGAGTCGAGCGTGCGGCCGCACAGGGCGACTGCGCCCACGGCCATGGCGGCCTCGAGCGATGCCGAGCTGGAGAGCCCGGCGCCGATCGGCACGGTGCTGTCGATCAGCACGTCCATTCCAGGCAGGTCGAAGCCCGCCTCGCCGAGAGCCCATAGCGTGCCGGCGGCGTAGGCGGCCCATCCCGCGACCGCGCCGGGGCCTGCGTCGAGAAGTCGTCCCTCCCACGGCCGCGGCGCGTGGGTGGTGGTGAGCCGGATCCGGTCGTCGTCGCGGCGGGTGAGCCGCACCGTCGTGGTGTAGGGGATCGCGAACGGAAGGCACAGTCCGCCGGTGTAGTCGGTGTGCTCGCCGATCAGATTCACCCGACCGGGAGCCGAAGCCGTGATCGCCATCCGGACCAACGTAGTCACTGACCCCGTAGGCTCCCGGTACGTGCGCTTCCTCCACGACCAGACGCCGGCCCACGACCTCACCTACGACGACGTGTTCATGGTGCCGGGCGCGAGCTCGATCGCCAGCCGCGACGACGTCGACCTGAGCACGCACGACGGCACCGGCGCCACGTTGCCCCTCGTCGTGGCGAACATGACGGCGGTGGCCGGCAAGCGGATGGCCGAGACGGTCGCGCGGCGCGGGGGACTGACCGTCATCCCGCAGGACATCCCGGTGCCGGTGGTCGCCGAGGTGGTTCGCTTCGTCAAGTCGCGGTCGCTGGTGTTCGACACCCCGATCGTGCTGCGGCCCGAGCAGACCGTCGCGGAGGCGCTCTCCCTGATCCCGAAGCGCGCCCACGGCGCCGCGGTCGTCCTCGACGGCGGCAAGCCGGTCGGCATCGTCGGGGAGTCGGATCTGCGCGAGGTCGACCGGTTCGCCCAGGTCGGCGCGCTGATGCGTCCCCCCAGCGTGGTGATCGATGCCGATACCGACCCGCGCCAGGCCTTCGACCGCCTCGACGCCGCTCGCGCCGGACTGGCCGTGGCGATCGACGACGACGGACGACTGGTCGGCGTCCTCACCCGACGCGGCGCCCTGCGGGCCACCCTCTACACCCCGGCCACCGACGAGGCCGGCCGGCTGCGGATCGCGGCGGCGGTCGGCGTCAACGGGGAGGTCGCGGCCAAGGCCGCCGAGCTCCTCGAAGCAGGCGTGGACGCCCTGGTGATCGACACCGCCCACGGCCACCAGGACCGGATGCTCGAAGCGCTCCGCGCGGTCCGCGCGCTGGCGCCGCAGGTGCCGGTCGTCGCCGGGAACGTCGTGTCGGAGGGCAGTACCCGTGCGCTCATCGAGGCCGGCGCCGACATCGTCAAGGTCGGAGTCGGTCCGGGAGCGATGTGCACGACCCGCATGATGACCGGGGTGGGCCGGCCGCAGTTCTCGGCGGTACTGGAGTGCGCGGCCGCGGCCCGTGAGCTCGGCGCGCACGTGTGGGCCGACGGCGGCGTGCGGCATCCCCGCGACGTCGCGCTCGCGCTGGCCGCGGGCGCGTCCTCGGTGATGATCGGCTCCTGGTTCGCCGGCACCCACGAGTCGCCCGGCGACCTCCTTGAGGACGCCGACGGGCGGGCCTACAAGGTGTCCTTCGGGATGGCCTCGGCGCGAGCGGTGGCCAACCGCACTGCGGCGGAGTCTTCGTACGACCGAGCCCGCAAGGGGCTCTACGAGGAGGGCATCAGCTCCTCGAGGATGTACCTCGACCCCGCTCGGCCGGGCGTGGAGGACCTGATCGACCAGATCTGCGCCGGCGTCCGGTCCGCGTGCACGTACGCCGGAGCCGCCAGCCTCGGCGAGCTCCACGAGCGTGCCGTCGTCGGCGTGCAGTCGGCGGCCGGCTTCCATGAGGGCCGGCCGCTCGCGACGAGCTGGTGATGGGCGGGCTCAGGCTCAGGTGCGACTCGACCGCGCCGAGCGGCCCCGGACGACGCCGACGAAGGCCTGGCAGAGCTCGTCGTCCCGGTCGATGAGCCAGGCGAGCCCCACGCTCGTCGGCGCCAGGTCCGTGACCGGGCGTGCGACGACGTCGCGGCGGGAGTGGAGACGTGCGACCGACGCGGGCACGATGACGACGCCGGTGCCCGCCGCGACCGTCTCGATCGCCTCCTTCGGGGTCATTGGTGGCCAGTCGAGCTGGGGGGCCGCCGGTACCCAGCCGGAGCGGTGGGGCAGTACGAGCTGCTCGTCGGAAAGGTCGGCGAGCTCGACCTCGTCAGCGGCGGCGATGAGGTGCTCGGTACCGGCGACGGCGACCGCCACCTCGTCGTAGAGCGGGATCAGGTGTACGCCGTCGCGTCCGATCGGCAGGCGGACCAGCGCCATGTCCAGGCTGCCGTCGAGGAGCATCGGCTCCTGCTGGTCCTCGGTGATGGGCACCAGGTCAAGCGGCTCCGCCCGGCGGTCGCGCCAGTTCCTGGCCCACTTGTCGGGGGTGGTGCCGGTGACGAAGCCGACGCGCAGGGACGTGGTCGAGGAACTCACCCGAGCCGCCCGGTGCGGCCTGGTGCGCCGCCGGGTTCCAGGGTCGGTCGAAGCGATGCACGGCAGAGCCTGAGGGGCCTCGAGGCCCCCTCGACTGCGGCGGTAGCGAGGTCCACGCACCCGAGCATGCCACCAATTTTCTCGGCATTGCGGCAACCTACTGCCCACCTCTGTCATATTCGGGCACAATGTCGGCGTGCATCCGTCTGAACGCGTCACGCCCGACCTGCGAGTCCGGGCGAAGAACATCGATGCGGCCCTGGTGGGGTCGCGGATCAAGCACGCCCGTCAGCGGGCCGGCCTGACCCAGGGAGAGGCTGCGGGCGACCACATGTCGACCGCCTACATCTCGCGGATCGAGGGTGGCCAGCGCCGGGCGAGCGCCGAGCTCCTGGTGCTCCTCGCCGATCGGCTCGGCTGCGACCCCGAGGACCTGCTGGCTCCGGACGAGGACGCGGTCGCCGCGGAGCGCCTCGATCGGCTCGCGCTCGAGCTCGACTACGCCGAGCTCGACCTCCGCACCGGCTCGGCCGAGGCGGCGCTCACGCGTCTGGACGAGGTGCTGGCCGAGGAGGATCTTCCGGCCGCGATCGCCGCGCGAGGTGGGTACCAGCGAGCACTGGCGCTGGAGGCTGTCGGCCGGCTCTCCGATGCCATCCAGGCCCTCGAGGGAGTGATCGACGGCGGCAGCGCCGGAGGCGACTGCGTGCAGCTGATCCGCAGCCTGATCTCGCTGAGCCGTTGCTATCGCGAGGAAGGCGACCTTGCCCGGGCATGCGAGGTCGGCGACCGCGCCGCGGCGCTGATCGACCGGGCCGAGCTCGTCGGTACCGCCGAGGGGATCCAGCTCGCGGTCACGGTCGCGGCGGCCCACTTCGAGCGCGGAGACGTCAACCACGCACTGCGCATCTGTGAGGGCGCGGTGGAATCGGCGGAGCGGCTCGAGTCGCCCACTGCGCGGGCCTCCGCCTACTGGAACAGCAGCATCGTGCACCAGCGGCAGGGCAACATCGCCGCGGCACTGCCACTGGCGCAGAAGGCCGTCGCGCTGCTCGAGGAGAGCCACGACGCGCGCAGCATGGCTCGTCTCCGCATGCAGCTAGGGCTCCTGCAGCTGAAGATGAACCCGCCCGAGATCGAGGGCGCGTTCGTGAATCTCACGCGCTCGAGCGAGGAGATGGTTCATTCCGAGGCGAGCGTGGTCGATCGGGGACGGGTGCAGCTGGGGCTGGCCAAGGCGCGTCTTCTGATCGGCGACGACGAGGAGGCCGAGCGGCTCGCCGAGGACTGCTACCAGGCCACGGTCGAGTCGAGTCTGATGCTCGCCTCGGAGGCGCGCTTGGTTCTCGGGCAGGTCGCCGTCCACCGCGACGACGTCGCCCGCGCGGTCGAGGAGTTCCGGCGCGCGACGGTCATCCTCGACGGCGTGGGCGCCAGCCGGGAGGCCGCGCAGATGTGGTTCGAGCTCGGCACCCTGCTCCAGGAGGCGGGGGCCACCGTCGAGGCCCTCGAAGCCTTCCGGCGGGCGGGAGCGTCGTCCGGCCTGAGCCAGTCGACCGCTCCGGCCATCGCGCGGAACGCAGCGCTGTAAGTCAGCAGCACCAACCGGAGCCATCGCGCTTCTGAGGCCCCTGCGGCGCCTGGGCGTCGACATTGGGGGTGACTGCACCCGAGCTCACCACGAGCGAACCGGTGAGGACGATGGTGGCGACGAGGGCGCGGAACTTCGACATGGGTGGCTCCTTGACTAGGGGCGCACCCCTGTTGGGTGCGCCCGATTGCTGGGAATAATGTGTCAAAGAACCTGGCAAACGTCTGTGTCCGCACGGACAAAAACTCCGGGCTCCGGATGACGTATTCCGGTGGCCGCCCAGACCGCTCGGATGCCTACGGCCACCACCGTGTCGCGGGTCACCCCGCCGGTCGTCTCGAACACCCGCAGACGCCCGTGCGCTGCCCTAGGATGCGCGGGGTCAGGCATGATCCCGCGCGTGACTCGATGAGGGGGAACGGGTGTTGCTGACATCTGCGGCATGGACCGCGAGGGCACGGCGTGGCGCGGTGAGCGCCGCGGTCACCGGACTGGCGATCGGACTGCTCACGCCCGCACTGCTGGCCGGCGACGGCTCTTCGGCGCAGGCGGCCCCGACCGTGGCCGCCCCCGCCGCACAGGCACCGACGGTCATGGCTGCCGTCCCGGGTGTCCCCGAGGACCCCACTCTCATCTGGACCGAGGACTTCGAGAACAACCCCGCCTCCGTCCCGTCGCCCGGCTCCGGGCCCTCTGCAAGCCGGCTGGTCAACTACGTGTCGGCCGAGGGCACGACGTACACCACCGATCCCTACTGGCAGGACGCCGTGCAGTGCAATGGCGTGGTCCTGAGCTGGGACTCCAACCTGCCGATCCCGAACAACCGCCCGTTCGGTGAGCCGCAGTTCCCGCCGGGCCTGTGCAGCACCGGCAACTACAACGGCAACTACCCGCAGCTCAACGTGCGGCGGTTGGCTGACGTGCTCGGACAGGTCGGGGCCGGGATCGACGGGGGCACGAAGGCTGCGCCGACCAATGCCTCCACGGTCACGACCCAGGCCAACCACGTGGTCTCGGAGTGGACGACCAGCGGCAGCGGCAGCGGCCGCGTCGTTGCCGAGACCTCGCCGATCACCGTGGCCAATGCGCCGACGATCGCGCAGTTCTACTCCGCCTCGATCGACATCGCCGAGGTGTCCTGCGAGTACCAAGGCGGGCGCAACAACTCGTTGATCGACGTCTTCCTCGGTGGCCAGAAGGTCAACCTCGCCCCGATCCGGGCGTGCACCGACCCGGCGGTCGGCTACTACGACAGCCCGGTGCCCAGGGACCTTCCCAACACGCCGACGACGTGGGGGAATGCCGGTACCTACGTCGGCGCCGGTCGCTACCACACGGACCGCGGGATCTACCTCACCGCCGCCCAGCTCGCCGACCTGCGGGTGCGGATCGAGGACCAGGTGACCGTGAGTGGCGGCAACGACTTCGCCTTCGACAACATCCGGATCCTGAACACCACGCCGTCGCTGGCCAAGTCCTTCAGCCCGGCCGCAGTCACCCAAGGCGAGGTGTCCCGCCTGACGTTCACGGTGACCAACACCAGCGAGCTCGGCCGCAAGGAGGGCTGGTCGTTCACCGACAACCTGCCCGCGGGTCTCGTCGTCGCGCCGAACCCCGATCCCGCCTCGACGTGCGTGCCGCCCCAGACCTTCGCGCCGGTGGCCGGCGCCGGCAGCATCTCGGTCACCGGCACCATCGACGACGGCATCGCCGCGTGCACGCTGTCGGTCAACGTCGTCAGCCAGGACCCCGGCGTCTACACCAACGCCACCTCCAACGTCCCCACCCAGGGGCTCAACCCGCCCGACGACGCCGTCCTGACCGTCACTCCGCGCATCGCGCCGTCGGTCGAGAAGACCGCAGTGACCCCGTCGTTCGTGCCCGGCTCGACGGTGACCTACCAGGTCGTCGTCCGCAACGGCGCCTCGACGGCCGCCCGGCCCGTCTCCACGATCGTGGGACTCGAGGTCGACGACCCGCTGCCTGCCGGCATGAACAACGCGTCGTGGACCTGTACGACCACCGGTGGGGCAACGTGTGCCGACGGGTCCGGTGCGACCCTCACCGACACCGTCGACGTCCCGGCCGGGGCCTCGATCATCTACACCGTCACCGGCACCGCGGCGGCCACCGCGACCGGCTCCCTCACGAACACCGTGACGATCACCTCGCCCACCACCGCCACCGTCCCCGACGGCTCGGGAGGGACGATCACCGTGCCGGTCGTGAACGACGGATGCGGGCAGACGTGCACCGACACCGCCACCATCCTCGCCGCCTCGCTGAGCGTCGCGAAGTCGGCCTCGCCCAGTACCGTCACCGCGGCCGGACAGACGGTGACCTACTCGTTCGTCGTCACCAACACCGGGGCCGCCACGCTGACCGACGTCGCGGTCGACGACACCCTCACCCCGCCCGCCGCGCCGGCGTTGAACGTCACCTGCCCGCCGGGGCCGCTGGCCGCCGGTGACGCGAAGACCTGCACGGCGGAGTACACCGTGACCCAGGCCGACATGGACAAGGGCCGCATCGACAACAGCGCCACCGCGTCAGGGCTCCGACCCGGCGCCACCGAACCGGTCGTCTCCGAGCCGTCTGCCGCGGTGGTCATCGCGGACGCCGACGCGGCGATCACCGTCACCAAGTCGGCCCGCCCGACCACGGTGGCCGCGCCTGGTGAGGAAGTCACCTACACGTTCCTGGTCGAGAACACCGGCAACGTGACGCTCACCGGCGTCGGCGTCGATGACACGCTCGCCCCACCGGCCGGCCCCGCGCTGAGCGTCACCTGCCCGAAGACCACCCTCGCGCCGGACGAGACGATGACCTGCACGGCCGCCTACACCGCGACCCAGGCCGACTTCGACCACGGGACCATCGAGAACTCCGCCACCGCCCACGGCACGCCGCCGACGGGCCCCGTGGAGACCTCGCCGCCCTCGACCGCCACGGTAACCACGACCCAGGACGCCGACCTCGCGATCACCAAGACCGCTTCGGCCGCGGTCGTGGAGAAGGTCGGAGACGTCGTCACCTACACCCTCACCGTCACCAACACCGGCACGGTCACGCTGACCGACGTCGAGGTCACCGACCAGTTCGCGGCGCCGGCCGACCCCGCCGGGGCCGCCCTGGCCTGCACGATCGGCGGGACCGCGGTCAGTCTGCCGATCGCGAGCCTGGCGCCGGGGGACCGGGCGACCTGCACGATCGACTACACGGTCACCAAGGCCGATCTCGACCATGGAGTCATCGTGAACACCGGATCGACGACGGGCACTCCGCCAGGCGGCCTCACCCTGCCGTCGACGACCACCCCGCCGGTGTCCGTGACCGTCTCCGCGCCCGGAATCGCCATCGAGAAGCGGGCCGACCGTACCCAGGTCACCAAGGCGGGCCAGGTCGTCAACTACCGCTTCGTCGTCACCAACACCGGCAACGTGCCACTGAGCGACGTCCGTGCCGATGACCAGCTGACTGCGCCTGCCGGGCCGGCGCTCGACGTCAGCTGCCCCAAGAGCACGCTCGCGCCCGGCGCGACGATGACGTGCACCGCGCGCTACGTCGTCACCCAGGCCGACGTCGACCACGGCGTACTCAGCAACACCGCGACGGCCACCGGCACCCCGCCGACGCCTCCCGGCGGCCAGCCGGGGACGCCGCTCACCTCGCCGCCGTCGACGGTGGAGATCAGCGTGCCCGCCGGACCGGCGATCTCGCTGGAGAAGATGGCGCACGTGAGTCCGGCAGGGCCGGCGACGGTCGGATCAACGATTCGCTACACCTTCGTCGTCACCAACGTGGGCAACGTGACCGTCACCGACGTCGAGGTCGAGGACCCCAGGGTCGGCGAGGTCACCTGCGACGAGACCGAGCTCGCGCCCGGCGAGTCGACCAAGTGCATCGCCGAGAAGACCCACACCGTCACCGAGGCCGATGCCGAGAACGGTGAGGTCGTCAACACCGCCAAGGCCACCGCCGTCTCCACCGACGGCTCTGGCACGGTGACCTCCTCACCGGCCCAGGCGGTCACCGAGATCGAGTCGTCCAGCGACACCACACCACCGCCGGGAGACTCCGACGGTGGCGACCTGCCCGACACCGGCTCGGACGTACCCGGGTGGCTGACGCCGACGGCGCTGCTGCTGCTTGCCGCCGGCATCGGGCTGGTCGTGTACTCGCGGCGCCGGGCTCACGCGTAGCCGCCCGCGGGTCCCTGCGGCCGGAGGTTGAGCAAGCGAGCCCCTGGGCGAGCGCCGACGAAACCCCCGGCAACCTTCCCTGCCGGCGTTCCCGAGTCCGGTTGCGAGGCTTCGTCGGCTGGCTCACCCTCCGGGACGGGGCCACTTCGGCCGGAGGTTGAGCAAGCGAGCCCCTGGGCGAGCGCCGACGAAACCCCGGCAACCGTCCCTGCCAGCGTTCCCGAGGCCGGTTGCGAGGTTTCGTCGGCGCCGACGAGTTCGTTCCTCACTCGTCGGCTTGCTCAACCTCCGGAGCCTCGCGTGGTTTCCTTCCTCACCTGTCGCCGTGCTCGACCTCCGAGGCCGGACCTGCTTGACAGCTGTCAGGCGCGGGGGAGGGTGACGACCAGGCGGGTCGTGAGGGGGCCGTCCTCGATCGTGACGTCGCCGCCCATGCTGCGCGCGACCCGACGCGACAGCGAGAGCCCTAGCCCGGAGCCGGCGCCACCGGTGCGGCCCGGCTCGAAGACGAGCTCCCGATCCTCGACCGGGATGCCGGGGCCGTCGTCATCGATGAGGAGTCGGACGTATCCGTCGGTCGGCGCTGCCGACACCGTGACCCGTGCTGCGAGTCGCCTGCCGTTCTCGAGGATCGGCGAGATCGCGCGGACCGCCAGTGAGCCCGGCAGGAGCACGCGAAGGTCGCGATCCACGTCCACCTCGACCCGGCGCTCGTCGTCGGCGACGGTGATCGCGAGCGCCTCGGCGACGGCGTCGGCGAGGACGCAGCTGCGTCCGAGGATCTGGCTCGACGCCGAGCGCGCGAGCTCGAGGAGGCTCTCTATCGTCGCCCCCATCCGGCGTGCGGCGACCGCCACGTCGTCGAGGCTCTCCCGGACGTCGGCGGGCAGGTCGCGCATGAGCATCAGGTCCGTGTTCGCCTGGATGGCGGTCAGCGGAGTGCGCAGCTCATGGGCGAGCTCGGAGGTGAGCCGCTGCTCCGCGCGGATGGCGGTGGCCACGCGGTCCAGGAGCCGATCGAGCGTGCGGCCGAGTGCGGCGATCTCGTTGTGTGCATCGCCGAGGTCGAATCGATGGGCCAGGTCGTGCTCGCTCCAGTCGTCGGCGGCTCGGGTCATCTCGGCGACCGGCGCCAGGGTCCGCCGGCTCACCCAGAGAGCGAGGACAGCGGCGAGGATCACCATCAAGATGCCGGCGCCGATGGAGACCCACAGGGCCTGCGCCTCGGCTCGTTCGTACGGCGCCAGACGCTCGGTCACCACGACGACGCCGGCGACGCCATCGACGGTGAACGGCCGGGCGAGCACGCGGCTCTCGTCGTCCCCGTTCTGGGTCCGCGTCGTCGTCGTGGTCGCGGTCGCGAGCTCGGTGTAGATGTCGCTCTGGGAGCTTGGCGGAAAGCCCGCCACCAGCCGTCCGGCCTCGTCGTAGACCGCCACGCCCGCCTCCAGGCGGCTCTCCGGTACCTGAAGCGTCGGCGGCGCTCCATCCTCCTCGACCACGGTGGCCGACCCGATCACCGAGGTGGCGCGTTCATCGAGCACGGCGTCGACGCTCTGGTTGGTCGAACGGTCCAGGACCACCTGGACCACGATGGTGAGAGCGATGACCCCCAGGAGAGTGACGGCACACACGAGCCCGACCAGCTGGGTGCGGAACGACCCGGCCTCGCGCGACCGACGGCTCATTCAGCCGCCTCGGCGTAGCGGATCCGGAAGCCGACGCCGCGGACGGTCTCGACCGAAGCCGGCGCCTGGACTTCGGCGAGCTTGGTGCGCAGGCGCCGCATGAGCGAGTCGACGGTGTTCTCGCTGACGATGGCGCCGTCGGGCCAGGCGGCCGCGATGACCGCGCTGCGCCGTACGACCTCACCGGGGTGGGAGGCGATCGCGGCGAGCATGCGGAATTCGGTCGGTGAGAGTGACACCTCGCCCTGCTCGGTCCGCAGGCTGTGCGTCGTAGCGTCGAGGATGAGCCCGGAGTCGTCGGCGCGGGTGGTGAGTTGGCGTCCGCGCTTGCCGAGGACGGCGACGCGGGCGAGGAGCTCCTTGATCTCGAACGGCTTGACGACGTAGTCGTCGCCTCCGGAGCCGAAGCCGGCCAGCCGCTCGTGGGTGGCGCCGAGGGCGGTCAGGAAGAGCACCGGTGCATCCTGTCCGCCCGACTTGAGCGCCTGGCACACGTCGCGGCCGTCGGCGTCGGGCAGCCCGATGTCCATGATGATGACGTCGAGGCCGGCGCCAGGGGTGAAGAGGCGCAGTGCCTCGCCGCCGGTGTGGGCGAGGACCGACTCGTGTCCGGCGACCGTGAGGGCCTGCCTGAGCACCCTGCGCAGGGCCGGATCGTCCTCGCAGACGCCTACCGTCAGCTTCACGATCCCGATGCTGCCACGCAGGGGCCAGTCGAGGTCGGACGACGGCCGCCACGAGATGGTCGTCATGGCCGAGCACCGCTCCGGAGTGTGGCGAAGACGTCGTCCAGAGGCTCGGCACCGGGAGTCCGTCCGACCTCGCGGAACCACTCGGTGCCCAACACGCGCCGGCGTAGTGGCCGAGGGAGTCGGATGAGCATCGCGATCGTGCGCACGCCCTCACCGCCGCCGGTCTGGCTTCCGTGGGCCCGCAGCGCGCGGAGCTTGGCCTGGAGATGGGCTCGGACGTCGACCCGGTGGGTGATCTCGGCGCGCGGGGTGAAGGCCTGACCCAGATCCGGGAGGTAGGGGGTCGGTAGCACGGCCGAGAGCCTGCGCAGCAGCGAGGTCGCTCGCACCACCGACTCGCGGTCCGCGGTCGCCTCGAGGACGACGGGTGTTCCGGCCGCGCGGGCCGCCAGCTGCGCGACGCGGTGCACCTGGATGTGGTCGGGGTGCCCGTACCCGCCGGCCGGGTCGTAGGTCGTCAGCACATCGGCCTGCTCCTCTTCGAGCACCTCGCTGAGCTCGGCTGCCACGGCCTGCGGATCGAGCGAGCAGAACGAGCCGTCCGGCGGGTCGTCGGTCCATCCAGAGTCGGGGTGCCCGAGCACGACGACTCGGGCCGCGCCGATCGCCTGCGCCGATCGCTCGAGCTCAGCCAGGCGTCGCCTGCCCAGATCCGCGCCGTCGGACAGCTCGGCGGACAGCCCCGCCTCACCGTTCGTCGCAACCACCAGGACCACGCGATGACCCTCGGCCGCGGCGCGTGCCAGAGTCCCGGCGGTGAGCAGCGCCTCGTCGTCGGGATGGGCGTGGAACGACACGATCGTGAAGCGACCGCTCATCGGCTCACCCCGGTCAGTGGGGCTGCCGTGATCGCGCCGGCACGTCGGTAGGCCTCCTCGGCCCGTCGGAGCGCAGCAGGCCACCCGAGGTCGGGCGTGATGTGGCGGTTGTGAGCCGAGATCGAGCCGCGCAACGAGGGATCGCGCAACAACCGCGCGACCTGTTCGGACAGCTCCTTGTCATCGATGCCCAGCAGTCCGTCGACACCGTGCTCGATGAAGGTCGCGACGCCGGAGCGGCTGCTGGCCACCACCGGCAGTCCCAGCGTGCGTGCCTCCAGGGCGGCGATGCCGAAGGCCTCACGATGAGCGGGAGCCAAGAAGACCGCGGCGGACTCGAGATGGCGCCGCACGGCCTGCCTCGAGAGAGTGCCGGTCAGGCGCACCCGGTCGGCGAGGCCCTCTCGGCGCAGAGCGCTTTCCAGATGCGGGCGCTCGGGTCCGTCGCCGACGATCGTGGCGTGGAGCGTCGTCTCGTCGGCGACTGCGCGGAGGATCGTGGCCAGCGGTACGGCACGCTTCGTGCGGGTCAGCCGCATCACGCAGACGACGCGTGGCGGCCCCGGCGGTGGCGTGCTCGGCGGCCGCCACCGCTCGATCTCGACCGCGTCGGGCTGGATCGCGACCGGTACGCCGAGGGCGGCTCGGACCGGTGCGGCGGCTCGCTCGGAGACCGCGGTCCAGTCGATCGAGGCGACGTGCCGCGGGAGGAGGGCGCTGTTGAGCGCAGCGACCGGGCCGCGCTCGGACCACGTGGAGTGGACCGTGGCCGTCGACGGGATCCCGAGCGCCACCGCACGCCGCAGGATGCGCGAGGCGAAGGGGGACACCACCGAGAGGTGGGCATGGACCACGTCTGCCCGCTGGAGCCACTCGGCGTGGTCCCGGCGATCGCGGACCACCACCGGGCCATCGGGGTCCTCGGACTCACCGGAGCGGGTGCCGGTGACGACGGTGACCTGGTGCCCCATCCGTCGTTGTCGCGTGGCGAGGTCGTGGACGTGCAGCTCGATGCCGCCGATGCGCGGCAGGTACTCGTCGGCGACGTGCAGGATCCTCATGCGACCACCTGCTTCCGGTTACGCCACGACCAGCCGGCCAGCAGGACGCCGCCGACGGGAATCTCGAGCCCGAAGGTCAGGGCGCGGTAGAGCAGGACGCCCGCGGCGACGCCGGCCGGGTTCGCACCAGGAGCGAGCGCGAGAGCGCCCGCGAGTCCGACCTCGACAAGGCCCAGACCGCCCGGCGTGATGCCGACGAGCGTGGCGATCCGCTCGACACAGAAGGCGACCGCGATCATCGGCGTCGTGACGTGGGCCCCGGTCAGGGTCAGACAGGCGACCAGAAGGAGGAACAGCAGCGCGGAGTAGGCCACCAGTCCGGCGCTCAGCCGAGGCCACCCGGTGCGGACGACGTCGACGACGGCTTCGCGAGCGCGCGTGGCGGGCCGGCCGAGTCGCGCCACCAGGCGCGGACTGCGCAGGACGAGCGTGGTGGCCCCCGCCAGCAGAGGGAGGGCGATCGCGGCGATCACCAGGCTGTGTCGCACGACCGGCGCGAGGGGCAGGCCGACCATCAGCAGCGGCACCAGGATCAGGGGGAGGGCCAGCTTGACGAGCACGTCGCCCAGGTTCGTCACCACCGTGTACGAGGCGAAGGACACCGGGGAGAATCCCCAACGGCGAGTCATCCGGTAGTTGAGTGCGACCCCGGCGGCACCGCCCAGCGGTAGGACGTTCGCGACCGCGCTGCCGGAGAGGCTCAACAGGAGGGCGCGCCGGTGGCTCAGTCCCGGGAGGGCCGCGGTCAAGGTGACGGTGTGCGCCACCAGACCGGCCAGCCACAGTCCGACCAGGGCCACCAGCGCCGAGGGAGGGACGGCGGCGACCACCGCGGAGATCGCGGCCCACGACGTACCGACGATACGGGGAAGCGCCACGGCCGCGAGTGCGGTGCCGCCGAGCAGGCCCACGCCGAACAGCAGTCTGCGCCGATGTGTTCCGCCCGCGATCGTCTTCACGTTCGCATCGTGATTCTGCGAACCTGCCGATGACCTGACCACGTGGCCGTCCGCGGACCGGCGCCGACGTGGAAGGAGCCCGCCGCGACCGAGGTCGCGGCGGGCTCGGAACGAGAGGAGGGGTCAGCCGAGCGTCGTGAGCAGCTTCTGGAGAGCGCCGGTCTCGGTCTGCGGGTTCGGGTGAGAGGCGCGGACCGACGTCAGCGCTTGGTCGATCTGGCCGTCGACGTAGGTCCAGGTGGTGCAGTCCTTGGCGCTCAGAGAGTCCTGCCCGTTGTCCCAGGCGGTCTCGAGGTCGGTGATCCGCGCCTGCGCACCTGCCTGGTCGCCCTTCTTGACCAGCGCGAGCGTGTCGCCGGTGATCGTCTTGAAGTCGGTGACCTGGGCGGAGGGGAAGTTCGAGGTGACGTTCGCGGCAGCGGTCTGTTCGTCGAGTGAGCCGCTTCCGCCCGAGCAGGACGGGGCGGGGCCCTCGTCCAGCGCGCTCTGGTGGGGTTGGGCGTTCGCCCAGGAGAGCAGCCCGAAGGTCGCCAGGGCCACGACCACCATCGCGCCGAGTGCGATCCGCTCGCGGGTCGGGTCGTTCGGCTCGTCCTCGGTGCTTCCGACGCGTTCGATCACGTCGGCCTTGGTCACCGAGAGGTACACGACGGTCGCCAGGATCGCGCCCAGGAACACCAGGCTGGTGCCGAAGGTGCCCAGCCCCAAGCCCTTCTCGCTGGTGGGGGTGGCGAGCCAGTCGCCGATGTTGGCGCCGAGCGGACGCGTCAGGATGTAGGCGATCCAGAACGCCAGGACCGGGTTGGCGCCGTACTTCCACAGCGCCGCGACGATCGCGATCAGGCTGAGCGGGAGCAGTACCGAGGTGCCGGGGCCCCAGCCGGTGAGCTCGAGGGTCCAGTCGCCGGTGGCCGTGCCGAGGGCGAAGGTGACCAGGACGGTGAGCCAGTAGAACGACTCCCGTGGAGTCGTGGTGATGCTGTGGATCGACAGCGTGCGCTCACGCAGCCACCAGACCGCGAACACCGCGATGAGGAGCGCTGAGAACACGGTCGTGCTGATCCACAGCGGCACTCCGAGCTGGTCGGTGAGGATGTCGGTGTAGAGGGTGCCGGTCACGCTCACCACCACCACGGTCAGCCAGTACAGCGCCGGGACGTAGCGTCTGGCCGACATCTGGGCGGCGAGCACGGCGAGGAAGGCGACGGTGAACATGATCGCCGTCGGCACCAGGCCGAAGCCGAGATTGACGTTGATGTAGTCGGCGAAGCTCTCGCCGACCGTGGTGCAGAGGATCTTGATCACCCAGAACCACAAGGTGACTTCGGGGACCTTGTTGAGGAGCTCGCGTGCACCCGGGCGGAGAGCCCGGTTCGTCGGGGTGTACGTGGTTGTCATGGAGGCAGGTTCAGGTGTCGAACCTGCCTCCTACCTGAACAGCCGGACTCCCAGGCCCGCGCGGTGAGTCAGGCGGACTCGCTCAGCCGCCCGAAGCCGCTGCGATGGAAGACCAGGGGGAGCGAGGTGTCGGCGTGCTCGATCGCGTGCACGCGGAGCAGGACGATGGTGTGATCTCCGGCGACGACCTCGTCGTGGATCGTGCAGTCGAACCTGACCAGTCCGTCGTCGAGGGTGAGGGCGTCTTCCTCTCGCACGGTGAACGCGACGCCGTCGAAGCGATGCTCGACCGGGCCGGCCAGCTGACGACACACCTCGCCGTGGTGCGCGGCCAGTACGGTCACCCCCAGGTGTCGGGCACGGCGCAGGTCCGGCCAGGTCTTCGAGGTGTTGGCGATGGAGAACGATGCCAGCGGGGGCTCGAGGCTGACGGACGTGAACGAGCTGGCCGCGAGTCCGACCGGGGCGCCGCCCACCTCGGCCGCAACAGCGACCACCCCGCTGGGGAAAGCGCCGAAGGCGGCGCGAAGCCGGCCGGGATCGAGGTCCTGGTTGGTATGGGCGGTGAGGGTCACTGGAGGGCTCCTGCCGTGGTGAGCGCCGAGACGACGGGGCGGGTGTGCGCCAGCCAGGCATCGTAGGCGGTGGGATCGTCGTAGGTGCTGTCGAGGACGTAGAGCCCGCGTGTGGTGTGGAAGCCGAGCTCGGCGAGGACCGGACGGAGGGACACCTCGGGCGCGAGCGCGTGGCCGGGGCCGGCGCCGAGCATGAGCGGGACGGCGACGGCCGAGCGTGGCCGAGCCTCGAACCGGTCGAGGAAGAGCTTCAACAGTCCGGTGAAGGTGGCCTTGTAGGTGGGGCAGGCGGTCACCACGACGTCCGCGCGACCGACCTGGTCGACGAGTGCCGTCACGGCGTCGTCGTCCCACGAGAGAAGACCGGGTCCGACCGTGGCGAGGTCGACGACGACGTCCGGCGCCTGGTCGGTGAGCCCGACAGCGACGCGGGTCGCCGCGGCGAGCGTGCGCGAGGCCGGCTTCGGGTTGCCGACGACCACGGCGGTGCTGATGCTCATGAGGCTGCCTTTCCGGGACCACCCGCGCCGAACGGCACCGCCGCGGTCGATGTGGCCGGCGGAGCCGGGTGCGACCAGAGGCCACGGCGTGCGAGCTCGGGCAGCACTCCCTCGCCGAACCAGTATGACTCCTCCAGGTGGGGGTATCCGGACATGACGAACTCCGAGACTCCGGCCTCGACGTACTGCTCGACCAGATCGGCGATCTCGGTGAAGTTGCCGACCATCGCCGTGCCCGCGCCTCCACGGACGAGTCCGACGCCGGCCCAGAGGTTCGGGTGGACCTCGAGGGAGTCCTTGGTGCCGGCGTTGAGCTCGAGCATGCGGGCCTGACCGACCGACTCGCTGCGCTGGAGGCCGGCTCGGACGCGTGCGATCTGCTCCTCATCGATGCCTGCGAGCAGTCGGTCCGCCTCGGCCCAGGCTGCCTCGGAGGTGTCGCGAGCGATCGAGTGCAGCCGGACGCCGAAGCGCAGCTCACGGCCCTCGTCGGCGGCCAGCTTGGAGATCCAGTCGATCTTGTCGCGCACGGCCTGAGGAGGCTCGCCCCAGGTGAGATAGACGTCGACGTGCTTGGCGGCGACCCGGCCCGCGGCAGGGGAGGAGCCACCGAAGTAGAGCTCGGGGAGTGGATCGGGGATCTGCGAGAGAGTCGCGTCGTCGAGCCGGTAGTGCTCACCTTGGTGGGACACCGTCTCGCCCGACCAGAGTGCGCGCACCAGGTGCAGGAACTCCTCACAGCGCTCGTAGCGGCCGTCCTTGTCGAGGTGGTCGCCGTACATCCGCTGCTCGTGCGATTCGCCACCGGTCACGACGTTGAGCAGCAGCCTGCCGCCGGACAGGTTCTGGAAGGTGCCGGCCATCTGTGCGGCCAGGAAGGGCGAGGTGAGACCCGGGCGGAATGCCACGAGGAACTTCAGGCGCTCCGAGACGGCGCTCAGCATCGCTGTGGACACCCACGCGTCCTGGCACCAGGCGCCGGTCGGGGTGAGGGCGGCCTCGAAGCCGAGCTGCTCGGCGCTGCGGGCGATCTGGCCGAGGTAGGCGACGGTGTTGGGTCGGTCCCCGGTGAACGAGTCGACGCCGTGCCCACCGCCTACGACGTGGCGACCGTCGCCGCCGTTGGTGGGGAGGAACCAGTGGAACTTCAGCTGTGTCATGTCATCTCCTGCGCACGTCTTCAGGGTCGGTGGGCGTTGTCAGAGTTGTCCGTGGTTAGGGGGGAGTTGGCCGTCGAGGGCCCATCGCCCGAGGTGGCGCACCTTCCATGCGGCGGGATCGTGCAGCGTGTGGGTGCGCGCATTTCGCCAGTGCCGGTGCAGGTTGAGCGAGTCCAGCGCCGCCCGGGTGCCGCTGACCTCGAAGAGGCGCGTGGCCGTCCCGAGCGCGGCGTCGGTGGTGGCTCCGCGGGCTGCAGCGACCGCAAGACTCGCCGCTCCCGCCGAGTCCGCGTTCAGCTCGGCGTCCGCGCGATCGACGGCGCGGGCGGCCTCGGCCACCAGCGCCTCGGCGGCTCGCACGGCGAGCTCGAGCTCGCCGAAGGCCTGGACGACGGTCGGGTCGTCCGCGTGCCGCTCGATGCCGAGCTCGGCGATCGCGTCCGGGTACGGGCGGCTCTTGGTCGTCACGAACTCCGCGGCGTCACGCAGGGCCGCCCGGGCGATCCCGGCATCGATCGCCGCATGCAGCAGCTGGGCGAACGCGCCGTAGGTCTGCGGCCCCTCGAAGGTCACGTGATACGGCGTGATCCGCTCGGCCGCCACCGCGACGTCGTCGAGCCGGACGGTGCCACTCGCGGTGGTGCGCTGCCCCATGCCGTTCCAGTCATCGACGACGGTGACGCCGGCAGCCTCGCGCTCGACCCAGGCGACGTGCATCGGGCCGTCGACGCCGAGGTGTGCCAGGACCGGGATCCAGTCGGCCAGCAAGGCGCCGGTGGCGTAGCCCTTCTCGCCGTCCAGGCGCCACAGCTCGGTCTGGTGCGCCGGATCGGGTCGCAGCGTCGTGCGGAAGTCGCGGACGTGCTTGGTGCCGATCTCGGACTGGGCGTTGCCGAACCTCCTCCCGGCGAGCACCTCGCCGAAGAAGAACGCCTGCTGCGCGGGTGTAGCGGCATGCCGCAGCGCGTTGACGTAGACGAAGTGGCTGTGCGGGATCTGCGCGATGCTCGGATCGCCGGTGGCCAGCAGCCGGAAGACCTCCGCGACCGCTGCGACGGGCAGGTCGGCGCCACCCTGCTCGGCGGGCACCGTGATGGCCAGCAGACCGGACCGCCCCAGCTCGTCGAGCTCCTCGACCGGCAGGATCCGGTCGGAGTCGCGCTCGGCGGCGCCCTTGGCGAACCGCTCGGCCAGCTCGCTCGCCGTCGAGGTCGCCTCTCGGGCCGAGAGCACCGGGACAGGCATCACACGCGCTCCAGCTCGGCGGCCTCGAGCTCGCGCACGATCGGCAGGATCTCCTCGCCGAAGTACTGCACGTCCTCCTGGAAGTGCAAGAAGCCCAGCAGGAACAGGTCGACGCCCTGGCGCTTGTACTCCAGCATCCGGTGGGCGATCTGCTCGGGAGTGCCGAGCAGGCCGGTGCGGAAGCCGTCGTTGTACTGCACCAGATCGGCGAACTCCGAGTCCTGCCACATGCCCTTGCCGTCGGAGGTCGACCGCCCGGCCTGCTTGACGGCCGAGCCGAACCCCTCGACCGCCTCGTGGTCGGCCTGGTCGATGATCTCGCGCAGCACCTCGCGCGCCGCGGCCTCGGTCTCGCGGCCGATGACGAAGCCGTTCACCCCGAACCGCACCTGGCCGGACCTGCCGTTGACGGCCGCGACGTCGCTGACGTCGCGGATCTGCTCGGCGATGCCTTCGGGCGAGTTGCCGTTCATGAAGTACCAGTCGGCGACCCGGCCACCGACGCCGCGGGCGTCGGTGGAGTTGCCGCCCATGAAGATCTCCGGATGCGGACGGCCCGGCACGTCGTAGGGCTTCGGCTTCAGGTCGAAGTCGTGCAGGCGGTAGAAGTCGCCGTTCAGCTCGGCGTGGTCGCTGGTCCAGATCTCGCGGAGATAGCGCATGAACTCCTCCGAGCGCCGGTAGCGCTCGCCATGCTCCAGCCACTGCTCGCCGAGCTTGGTGAACTCGTCCTTGAACCAGCCGCTCACGACGTTCACACAGAAGCGTCCCTTGGTGTACTGGTCGGAACTGGCGACGAGCTTGGCGAGCACGCCGGGCTGCCAGAGTCCGGGATGGACGGCGGCGATCACCTTGAGCCGCTCGGTCGCCAGTGCGATCGCGAGGCTGATCGAGGTCGACTCGTGCTGGTAGGCCGCGCCATAGCCGGCCATGTAGCGCACCTGTGAGAGCGCGTAGTCGAAGCCGTTCGCCTCGGCCAGGCGAGCCAGCTCGAGGTTGTACTCCAGGCTCCAGTCGGTGCGCTGCTCGATCTTGCTCACGACGAGGCCGCCGCTCACGTTGGGCACCCAGTAGGCGAACTTGAGTGGCTCCTGCGCACGGGGGTCGGCGGGGCTGCTGGTCATCGTCACTCCTTCAAAGGCGGTTATGTGTACTAGATTGAGCGACATAGAGTCCAAGTGCAAGGCGACACGGGCCATCCGGGGCTCGGAACCGTCTACGGGGTGCAAGGCCCCGCCTATCACCGGATGCGCGAGCAGGGGAGTCGGAGTGCGGATCGAGCAATTGGAGTACGTCGCCGCGGTGACGCAGCACGGATCGCTGCGGCGCGCGAGCGAGCACCTGCACATCTCGCAGCCGGCGCTGAGCGAGGCCGTGAGCAAGCTGGAGCGCGAGCTCGGCGTGATGCTGCTCGACCGGCGGCGCTCGGGCGCGCGGATCAGCCGGCACGGTCTCGAGCTGCTGCCGCACCTGGTGGAGGTGCTCGAGGCCATCGATCGCCTCAAGGTCGCCGCCAGCGACCAGCATCAGGTGAGTCGCACCGTGCGCGTCGGCACCGTCAATGCGGCCACCTCGACCCTGCTGGTGCCGGCGGCTCGGGAGCTCCAGGACTCACGGGACGGGGCGACGGTGGAGGTCGTCAACGTGCGCCAGTCCGAGATCCACCAAGGGCTCGTCGAGGGCTCGCTCGATCTGGGCCTGGTGAACGTGCTGGCCGGGGACGAGCCCTTCCTCGATCTGGTCGGCACCGACCTGCTGCACGGCCGTCCGGTCGTGGTGCTTCCGGTCGGTCACCCGCTGGCCGAGGCCGGGACCGTGACGATCGAGCAGCTGCGCTCCGAGCGCTTCGTCTCGATGCGGGCCGGCTACGTGATGCACCGCTTCGCCCACCGACTGTTCGGCAGCCGGCCGCCACGGACCTCCCACACCACAGACGGCGCCGAGATGGGCAAGTCCATGGTCTCCGAGGGACTGGGGGTCACGGTGCTGCCCGACTACAGCGTCATCGGGGACCCGCTCGAGCGCGCCGGGCTCATCACCACGCGTCCGATCGAGGGCGACACCACGAGGGTCACCCTGGTCCTGGTCCGGCGCGCCTCGGACCGAGCGCCTGCCGCGGTGCGCGAGCTGCACGCGGCGCTGGTGGCACGCGCGGGAGCGTTGGCCGGGTGAGCCGGCGTAGGTCCTGGAGACGCATCGAGGCCCCTCTGCTGAGCAGGGGGCCTCGATCGATCGGTGTCCGAGGGGGGACTTGAACCCCCACGCCCTAATACGGGCACTAGCACCTCAAGCTAGCGCGTCTGCCAATTCCGCCACCCGGACGAGTGCGAACGGAACAGTAGCAAAGGGTGAGCCGCGCACCTGCATCGGGGAGACGGTCCCGGCGGACGCGGCCGGGCTCCCGGCACACGGAGCCCCGACGCACCGGTCGATGCCAAGATGGAGACATGGACCCGGAGGCCTCGACGAACAGCCCTGACACCGATCCGGCCGGCGAGGTGGTCGACCTGTGCCGTGAGCTGATCCGGTTCGACACCAGCAACTACGGCGAGCCGGACGGGAGCGGCGGGCCGGGCGAGCGCAAGGCCGCGGAGTACGTCGCGGGGCTCCTGGAGGAGGTCGGCATCGAGTCGCGGCTCTACGAGGGCACGCCCGGGCGGACCAACGTCGTGGCGCACTGGGGCGGCGGCGACCCGACCCGGACCGACGGCCTGCTGCTGCACGGTCACCTCGACGTCGTCCCGGCCGCGGCAGAGGACTGGCAGGTCGACCCGTTCGCGGGCGAGATCGTCGACGGCTACGTCTGGGGTCGCGGCGCGGTCGACATGAAGGACTTCGACGCGATGCTGCTCTCCTTGGTCCGTGCGCGGCAGCGCGCCGGACGGCTGCCCGACCGGCCGATCGTGCTGTGCTTCACCGCCGACGAGGAGGCCGGCGGGCACCACGGCGCCCAGGTGCTCGTCGAGCAGCACCGCGAGGAGTTCGAGGGTTGCACGGACGCCGTGGGCGAGGTCGGCGGTTTCAGCACCACCGTCCGCGGCCGCCGGCTCTATCTCATCGAGGCTGCCGAGAAGGGCATGGCCTGGATGAAGCTCACCGCCCGGGGGCGCGCCGGCCACGGCTCGATGATCAACGACGACAACGCCGTCACCCGCCTCGCCGGCGCGGTGGCCCGGATCGGTGCCCACCAGTGGCCGGTGCGGCTCTCCCCGACGATGGAGGTGCTGCTCGCCACGGTCGCCGACCTCGCCGGCACCGAGGCGACGCCCGAGAACGCCCCCGCCCTCATCGAGGAGTTCGGCGGGGCCGCCCGGATGCTCGGCGCGGTGATCCGCAACACCGCCAACCCGACCCAGCTGCAGGCCGGCTACAAGGTGAATGTGATCCCCACCGAGGCCACCGCCCACCTCGACGGCCGCTTCCTGCCCGGCTACGAGGACGAGTTCTTCACCACCCTGCGCGAGCTGTGCGGAGACGACATCGAGTGGGACTTCCTCTCCCACCAGCAGCCCTGGGAGACGCCCTACGACGGCGACCTGGTCGCCGCGATGACCCGCTCGGTGCTGGCCGAGGACCCCGAGGCGCTCGTGGCGCCGTACACGATGAGCGGTGGCACCGACGCCAAGCACTTCCGCAACCTCGGGCTGCGCTCCTACGGCTTCGCGCCGCTGCGTCTGCCCGCCGACCTCGACTTCACCGCCCTGTTCCACGGCGTCGACGAGCGGGTCCCGATCGACGCCCTCCAGTTCGGTGCGCGGGTCTTCGACCGGTTCCTCACCGACGCCTAGCCCTTCCTGGCCGACGCCTAGCCGACTGGGCGGCCGATCCATGAACTTGGGGGCCGGGATATCGGCCGCCAAGTTCAGATTTCCCCGGTCGACCGGGGAAATCCCGGGCCCTGCGGCCGGCCGCTAGGCGGTCCGCACCGCGCGGATGATCTTGCGGCGCAGGATCACGCGGCGGGTGCCGTCGGGGCCGATGCGGACCCGGTCGAGCTCCCAGCCGCCGTGCTCGGCGCGTTCGACCAGGAGCTTGGTCACGACGTTGCGGGGGAACTCGCGGGAGAAGGACACCTTGTCGAACTCCCATTCCACGCCAGGACGGAGCGGACGACGCCCGGCTCTCGCAGCGGTCATCGAGGAGACCCGGCCGAGACGTCGTCGAGGGCGGCCACGATCTCCTCGGGGAGCGCGAGGTCGTCGACACCGAGGGCACCCTGGATCTGCTGGGCCGTGCGGGCGCCGACGATGGGCGCGGTGACGCCGGGACGGTCGCGAACCCACACCAGCGCCACCTCCAGCGGCGTCCACCCCAGGCCCTCGGCCGCGCGCACGACGGCCTCCACGACACGCGAGCTCTGCTCGTCGAGGTAGGCGCCGACGAAGTTGGAGAAGGTCGGCGAGGCGGCACGGGAGTCGGCGGGCGTGCCCGTGCGGTACTTGCCGGTGAGCACCCCGCGTCCCAGGGGCGACCACGGGAGCACCCCGAGTCCCAGTGCGGTGGCCGCCGGGAGCACCTCTGCCTCGGCCCAGCGGTTGAGGAGCGAGTACTCGACCTGGGTGGAGGCGAGCGTGGCTCGGCCAGGCACCGCGCGCTGCCAGGTGGCTGCCTGCGCGGTCTGCCACCCCGAGTAGTTCGAGATCCCGACGTAGGCGGCCCGGCCCGACGTCAGGGCGAGGTCGAGGGCGGTGAGGGTCTCCTCGATCGGCGTGGTGTCGGTCCATACGTGTACCTGCCACAGGTCGACGTGATCCACGCCGAGCCGGCCGAGCGACTCATCGAGGGTCGAGAGCAGATAGCCGCGAGAGGTGTTGGTGACCCGCTCACCCGAGCGCCGCGAGATACCGGCCTTGGTGGCCAGCACGACCTCGTCGCGGGCGACGACGTCGCCGATCAGCGAGCCGATCAGGCGCTCGGAGTCGCCGTCGGTGTAGCCGGCCGCAGTGTCGATGAGAGTGCCGCCGGCCTCGGCGAACGCGATCAGCTGATCGCGGGCCTCGTGCTCGTCGGTGTCGCGGCCCCAGGTCATCGTGCCGAGTCCGAGCCGGGAGACCCGCAAGCCGGTGGAGCCCAGGGAGCGCTGTTGCATGGCGAAAACCTAGACGAACCTGCGCGCGCCGCGCGCGACGGCTCGCGGATCCGGCTCGGTGCATGCCCTAGCCTTCTGCGGGTGTGGGATCTGTTCCAGGCCGTCGTCCTCGGCATCATCCAAGGACTCACGGAGTTCCTACCGATCTCCAGCAGCGCGCACCTGCGCATCTACCCCGAGCTGTTCGGGTGGGGCGACCCCGGTGCGGCGTTCACCGCGGTCATCCAGATCGGTACCGAGCTCGCGGTGCTGATCTACTTCCGCCACGACATCTGGCGGATCGCCACCGCCTGGCTGCGCTCACTGGTCAAGCCCGAGCACCGCGGGGACTTCGACGCCAGGATGGGCTGGTTCATCATCATCGGCTCGCTCCCGATCGTCGTCCTCGGTGTGCTGCTCAAGGACGTCATCGAGAAGGACTTCCGCAACCTGTGGATCATCGCGACGATGCTGATCGTCATGGGCGTGGTGCTCGGGGTCGCGGACCGGCTGGGACGCACCGAGCGCACCATCGAGCAGATGACCCTGCGTGACTCGATCATGATGGGCGCCGCCCAGGCGCTCGCCCTGATCCCGGGGGTGTCGCGCTCGGGCGCCACCTTGTCGATGGGCCGAGCGCTCGGCTACGACCGTGAGGCCGCCACCCGCTACGCCTTCCTGCTGGCGATCCCCGCCGTCGTGGGCGCCGGCCTGTTCGAGCTGAAGGAGATCCCCGGCGGGGACAACCCCTACGGGTGGGCACCGACGCTGGTGGCGACCGTGGTCTCGTTCGTCGTCGGCTACGCCGCGATCGCCTGGCTGCTGCGCTATGTGTCGACGAAGTCGTACACGCCGTTCGTGCTCTACCGCGTGGTGCTCGGCGCCGCGACGATGGTCCTGCTCGCCACCGGAGTCCTGATGGCCTGAGGCCGGGCCTCAGCCTGGATTCAGAGCCAGCCGGAGCGCTTGAAGAACCAGATCAGCAGCCCGGCGCTGGCCACCATCAGCAGCAGCGCGTAGGGATAGCCGAGAGCCCACTCGAGCTCGGGCATGTGCTTGAAGTTCATCCCGTAGATCCCGGCGATGAGCGTGGGCACCACGACGATCGCCGCGCCGGCGGAGATCTTGCGCATGTCGTCGTTCTGCTGAACCGAGATCGAGGCCAGATGGGCATCGAAGGCGCTCGCGAGCAGCTGATCGAGGCTGTCGACGGACTCGGCGGCCTGCGCGAGGTGGTCGACGACGTCGCGGAAGAACGGCGCCGCGGCCTTGTCGATGCAAGGCACCTCGCCCGCGGCGAGCTGGCGCATCGGCTCGCGCAACGGCAGCACCGCGCGGCGGACCTCCGCGATCTCGCGTCGCAGGGTGTAGATGCGGGCGGAGTCGCGGGTGCGTTTGACCGAGAAGACCGACTCCTCGACCTCGTCGACGTCGTCCTGGAGCGCCGAGAGCACCTCGAGGTAGGAGTCGACCACGGTGTCGCAGACCGCGTAGACGACCGCCGCCGGGCCGTGCGTGAGGTGCTTGGTCGACCGCTCCAGCATCGACCGGGTCGCATGCAGCTCGGAGCCCTGGCCGTGCCGGACCGTGATCACGAAGTCCTCGCCGACGAAGACGTTGATCTCGCCGGTCTCGACCGCATCGAGCTCATCGACGTACCAGAGCGTCTTGAGCACCAGGAACACGTTGTCGTCGTAACGGTCGAGCTTGGGGCGCTGGTGGGCGACGAAGGCGTCCTCGACGGCGAGCTTGTGCAGGCCGAACGCCTTCGCGACGTCGCCGAGCTCGGTCGTGGTCGGCTCGTAGAGACCCACCCAGGCGAACCCGCCGGCCTTGTCGGCGGCCTTGCGCAGCGCGTCGAAGTCGTGGTCGGGCACATCGACGTCGAGACGGTTCCCGTCGCGATAGACCGCGCAGTCGATGATCACGACGCCACGGTAGTGGCACGTAGGGTCCAGGCATGGCAACGGTGATCCTCGCCCGACACGGACGCACGACGGCGAATGCGTCGGGAACGCTGGCCGGCCGGCTCCCCGGCGTCCGGCTCGACGACGTCGGCGTCGAGCAGGCCGCCCGTGCGGGGGAGCGGATCGCCGGCGTCCGGCTGAGCGGGCTCGTCAGCAGCCCCATGGAGCGGTGTCGGCAGACCGCGAAGGCCTTGCTCGCCGGCCGCGAGGACGCGCCACGCATCGCCACCGACAAGGGCATCGCCGAGTGCGACTACGGCGAGTGGCAGGGACGTCCGCTCAAGGAGCTGGCCAAGGAGCCGCTGTGGCGGGTGGTCCAGGCCAACCCCTCGGCGGCGGCCTTCCCGGGCGGGGAGTCCCTGGCCACGATGCAGAGCCGTGCGGTCGCGGCGATCCGGCGCCGCGACGCCGTCCTGGACGCCGAGGCCGGTCCGGACGCGGTGTGGGTGGCGGTGAGCCACGGCGACATCATCAAGTCGGTGCTCGCCGACGCCCTCGGCATGCACCTGGACCTGTTCCAGCGCATCCACGTCGACCCCGCGTCGTTGTCGGTGATCCACTACGGAGCAGATCGGCCGACCGTCCTGGCCACCAACACCCACAGCGGGGATCTGTCGTGGCTGAACCCGCCGACCCGCAAGCGACGGCGGCGCAAGAGGTCGTCCGACGCGGCCGTGGGAGGCGGGGCCGGGCCCGGCCTGTGAGGGCCGACTAGGCTGACTGCCATGCCGATCGTCCACGGTTTCGACCCGCCCGAGCGCTTCGTCGCCGGCACCGTCGGCGAGCCCGGAGCGCGCACGTTCTTCCTCCAGGCCCGCAGCGGCAGCCGGGTCACCTCGGTCGCCCTGGAGAAGCAGCAGGTCGCCGCGCTCGCGGAGCGGGTCGACGAGCTGCTCGACGAGGTGATGGCGACCTCGACCACCCACGTCGTCCCCGCGCTCGCCCCACTCGGCACCGAGGACACCGCTCCGCTCGAGCAGCCGATCGACGAGGAGTTCCGCGCCGGCACGATGACCCTGTCCTGGGACCCGGCCGACGAGCGGATCGTGATCGAGGTCTTCCCCTACAGCGAGGCCGCGGTGATCACTCCCGACCAGGTCGACGAGGACTTCGAGGAGCCGGAGCCGGACGAGATCTTCCTGGTCCGGCTCACCGCCGCGGCGGCACGCTCCTTCGTGCAACGCGCCGAGCAGGTTCTCGGCGCCGGGCGACCTACCTGCCCGTTCTGCGCGGAGCCGATCGACCCCGAGGGCCACCTCTGCGTGCGGGCCAACGGCTTCCGTCGGCGCGATCCGCAGGACTGAGCACCCGTGACGGCGTCGATGGCCGGCCTGGAGCTGCGCGGGCGGATCATGCCCGCCTCCAACGCGACCTTCCTCGGCGAGCTGGACGGGACCCGCGTCGTCTACAAGCCGGTGGCGGGGGAGCGACCGCTCTGGGACTTCCCCGACGGCACTCTGGCCGATCGTGAGGTCGCGGCCTACCTGGTCTCCGAGGCGATGGGCTGGGACGTCGTGCCGCCGACCTGGCTCGGAGAGGGACCGCACGGCCTCGGGATGATTCAGGAGTGGCGCGAGCCGGACCCCGCACAGGACGCGGTCACCCTGGTGCGCTCCGGTGCTGCTCTCGACGGCTACCTGCCCGTGTTCGAGGGTCTCGACGATCACGACCGCGAGGTCACCTTGATCCATGAGGACTCCGCGGCGCTGCGCCGGATGGCGGTCTTCGACATCCTGGTCAACAACGCCGACCGCAAGGGCGGTCACGTGCTGGAGATGACCGCCGGGCACCGCCACGGCGTCGACCACGGCCTCACCTTCCACCACGAGCCGAAGCTGCGCACGGTGCTGTGGGGTTGGCACGGCGAGCCGCTCGACGGCGAGCACGTCGACGGCGTCGAGCGGGTGCTCAAGGCGCTCACCGGCGACCTCGGCTCCGCGCTCGCCGACCACCTCACCGACCTGGAGATCGACGTCATGGCACGGCGGGGGAGACGACTGCTCGATCGCGGCGTCATGCCGACTCCGCGCGGCGAGTGGCCGGCCATCCCCTGGCCCCCGTTCTGAGCGACCGGCTCTGAGGGGCGGGCGCGGTCGGCCCGGGATTTCGCCCGTCCAGTTCATATTTCCCCGGTCGACCGGGGAAGTATGAACTTGACGGGCGATATATCGGCCTCCCAGTTCATAGATCCCCGGTCGACCGGGGAAATCCCGCCCCCGGCACCCCCCGCACCCGAACCCCGAGGACCGGCGCGGCACGACGCTCACGACGGTCACTACAGTTCGAGCATGCTTTCCTGGTCCGCTCCGCAGGTTCCCGGCCTCGCAATCGTCGCGCCACCGGTGCGGCTGCACGACACCGCCACCGGGGAGCGGATCGTGGTCGAGCCGGATGAGGGGCAGCCGGCACGCCTCTACGTCTGTGGCATCACGCCCTACGACGCCACGCACCTGGGACACGCGGCGACCTACGTCGGCTACGACCTGCTGAACCGGGCCTGGCGCAACGCGGGGCACGAGGTGACCTACGTCCAGAACGTCACCGACGTCGACGACCCGCTGCTCGAGCGCGCCGCGAAGGTGAAGATCGACTGGGTCGAACTCGCCGAGCGGGAGACCGAGCTCTTCCGCCAGGACATGCACGCCCTGAGGGTCCTCCCTCCGGCCGACTACATCGGCGCGGTCGAGTCGATCCCGCTGGTGGTCGAGATGATCCAGGATCTCGAGGCGGTCGGCGCGGTCTACCGGGTGGGTGAGGACGTCTACTACGACGTGACCGCCGACCCGGCGTTCGGCAAGGAGTCGGGCTATGACCGCGACACCATGCTCGAGCTGTTCGGCGAGCGCGGCGGCGATCCGGACACTCCCGGCAAGCGCGACCCGCTGGACCCGGTCGTCTGGCGCGGGGAGCGCGAGGGTGAGCCGTCGTGGCCGAGCCCCTTCGGGCCGGGGCGCCCGGGCTGGCACATCGAGTGCGCGGCCATCGCGCGCCGCTACCTCGGGGCGGCGTTCGACGTGCAGGCAGGCGGCAGCGACCTGATCTTCCCGCACCACGAGATGGGGGCCGGGCACGCGCAGGCGCTCACCCCGGGCACTCCGTTCGCCAAGGTGTACAGCCACTCCGGGATGGTCGGCTACGACGGCGAGAAGATGTCGAAGTCGCGCGGCAACCTGGTGTTCGTCTCGGCCCTGCGCAACAGCGACATCGACCCGATGGCGATCCGGCTGGCGCTGCTTCGCCACCACGTGCGCAGCGACTGGGAGTGGACCGACGACCAGCTCTTCGACGCCGTCGACAGCCTCGCCCAGTGGCGCAAGGCCGTGGCGCTCGGCGCCGGCGCGCCGGCCGAGCCGGTGGTCACCGAGGTCCTCGCCGCCCTGGCCGACGATCTCGACGCCCCGCGCGCCCTGGCCGCCGTCGATGCCTGGGTGGCCGCCACGCTCGGCACCGACGGCCTCGCCGACACCTCCGACCCCGACGCCGCCGTCTCGATCATCGCCGTCGTCGACTCCGCCCTCGGCGTGGCCCTCTGAGTCTCCACCGGCTCCGGGACGCGAGAGCGGGCTGGCTGCCATCGCCGGGATAGTTTGAGGCGTTATCAACCTCAGCGGGCGCGAAAAGGTTGATAACGCCTCAAACTATCCCCGAACCACCCGAAGATTGTCTGACAATCAGACGCCGGTCGGCCCGTTGGGACCCGGGTGGCCGGGGTGGTCGTCGCCGCGGCGCTTGAGGTAGCGCTCGAACTCCTCGGCGATCGCCTCGCCGGAGGCCTCGGGGAGGTCGGCGGTGTCGCGGGTCTCCTCCAGGGCGCGGACGTACTCGGCGATGTCGTCGTCCTCCTGGGCCAACTCGTCGACGCCGCGCTCCCAGGCCCGGGCGTCCTCGGGCAGGTCGTGCAGGGGGATCGAGGTCTGGAGCAGCTCCTCGATCCGGCCGATCAGCGCCAGGGTCGCCTTGGGGCACGGTGGCTGGGCCACGTAGTGGGGGACCGCCGCCCAGTACGACACGGCCGGGACGTCGTGGAGCACGCAGGTGTCCTGGACGACCCCGACGATGCCGGTCGGGCCCTCGTAGGTCGAGGGCTCCAGCTTGAGTCGGTCGACGAGGTCGGGCTCGGTGGCGTTGCCGCTCACCGGGATCGGCCGGGTGTGGGGTGTGTCGGCGAGCAGTGCGCCGAGGGTGACGACGAGCTCGGCGCCCAGCTCGCCGCAGGCGGCCAGCAGCTCGTGGCAGAACTGACGCCAGCGCATGCTCGGCTCGATGCCGCGGATCAAGATGACGTCGCGGCCCAGGTCGGGAGGCGAGGCGACCGCGATCCGGGTGGTCGGCCACGAGATCCGGCGGTGACCGTGCTCGTCGGTGCCGACCATGGGCCGGTTGACCTGGAAGTCGTAGAAGTCCTCGGGATCGATCGCGCCCACGGTCCGGGCGCCCCACACCTCCAGGAGGTGGTCGACGACGGCCGTCGCGGAGTCCGCGGCGTCGTTCCAACCCTCGAACGCCGCGATCACCACCGGGGCCACCAGGTCCGATGTCTTGTCGATCTCGATCACCCCGAAAGCCTATAAGGCCCCTAGGGGAGCGTCTCGGCGACGGGGACGGCGACGATTTCGCCCCGTCGCGCCGAGGTGCCAGCATTTGAGAACCGGGTCCATGACGCGGACACGCGGCCCATGCTCGTAGGTCCACCGCACAGCCGGACCCACCACAGGAGAGTTGGAAGAGCCTTGCCCGATCTGCGCCCCGATTCCACTGCAGAGCTGACCGCGCTGCTGCGCGAACGGATCGTGGTGCTCGACGGCGCCATGGGCACCGCCATCCAGCGCGACCGGCCCTCGGAGGCCGGCTACCGCGGCGAGCGCTTCGCCGACTGGCCCAGCGACCTGCAGGGCAACAACGACCTGCTCACCCTCACCCAGCCCGACATCATCGCCGGCATCCACCGCGAGTATCTCGACGCCGGCGCCGACGTCATCGAGACCAACACGTTCAACGCCAACCGGATCTCGCTGGGTGACTACGGCATGCAGGATCTCGCCTACGAGCTCAATCTCGAGGCCGCGCGGCTGGCTCGCCGGGTCGCCGACGAGGTTGCCGAGCGCACCGGCACCACCCGCTACGTCGGCGGTGCCCTGGGCCCCACGACCCGCACCGCGTCGATCAGCCCCGACGTCAACGACCCGGCCGCCCGCAACGTCACTTGGGACGACCTCGTCGCCGCCTACCTCGAGGCCGCCCGCGGTCTGGTCGACGGCGGCGCCGACCTGCTCGTGGTCGAGACCATCTTCGACACCCTCAACGCCAAGGCCGCGATCTTCGCGATCGAGACCCTCTTCGAGGAGCACGGGCGCCGATGGCCGGTGATCGTCTCCGGCACCATCACCGACGCCTCCGGTCGCACCCTGTCGGGCCAGGTCACCGAGGCGTTCTGGGACTCCATCCGTCACGCGCGGCCGATCGCGGTCGGGCTCAACTGCGCGCTGGGCGCCAAGGAGATGCGGCCCTACATCGCCGAGATGAGCCGGGTCGCCGACACCTTCGTCTCGTGCTATCCCAACGCCGGCCTCCCCAACGCCTTCGGCGAGTACGACGAGTCGCCCGAGGAGACCGCCGCGATGCTCGGCGAGTTCGCCGAGGCCGGCTTCTTGAACCTGGCCGGCGGCTGCTGCGGCACCACGCCGGACCACATCGCCGCGATCGCGGACGCCGTGTCGGGGCACGCCCCCCGCGAGCGCAGCGTCGTCGAGCCGGCCATGCGCCTGTCGGGCCTCGAGCCGTTCACCCTCGACGACGACAGCCTGTTCGTGAACGTCGGCGAGCGCACCAACATCACCGGGTCGGCCCGCTTCCGCAAGCTGATCAAGGACGGCGACTACGACACCGCGCTCTCGGTGGCGGCCCAGCAGGTCGACAACGGGGCGCAGGTCATCGACGTCAACATGGACGAGGGGATGATCGACGGCGTCGCCGCGATGGACCGGTTCACCCGGCTCATCGCCAGCGAGCCCGACATCAGCCGGGTCCCGGTGATGGTCGACTCCTCCAAGTGGGAGGTGATCGAGGCCGGCCTGAAGAACGTGCAGGGCAAGGCCATCGTCAACTCCATCTCGATGAAGGAGGGCGAGGACACCTTCCGCGAGCACGCCCGCCTGGTGCGCAAGTACGGCGCCGCCGCGGTCGTCATGGCCTTCGACGAGGACGGCCAGGCCGACTCCCTCGAGCGGCGGATCGCGATCTGCGAGCGGGCCTACCGGATCCTGGTCGACGAGGTGGGCTTCCCGCCCGAGGACATCATCTTCGACCCCAACGTGTTCGCGGTGGCCACCGGCATCGAGGAGCACGCCTCCTACGGGCGCGACTTCATCGAGGCCACCCGCTGGATCAAGCAGAACCTCCCCGGCGCCAAGGTCTCCGGCGGCATCTCGAACGTCAGCTTCTCCTTCCGCGGCAACAACCCGGTGCGCGAGGCGATCCACGCCGTCTTCCTGTTCCACGCGATCGAGGCCGGTCTCGACATGGGCATCGTCAACGCCGGGGCCCTCGTCGTCTACGACCAGGTCGAGCCCGAGCTGCGCGAGCGGATCGAGGACGTCGTCCTGAACCGACGCCCCGACGCCGCCGAGCGGCTGCTCGAGATCGCCGAGGCCCACAACCGGGTCAGTGACGCCGCCGAGGACGCCACCGAGGAGTGGCGCGAGCTGCCGGTCGCCGAGCGGATCACCCACGCCCTGGTGAAGGGGATCGACGCCCACGTCGAGGCCGACACCGAGGAGCTGCGCGCCGAGATCGCCGAGCGGGGAGGCCGCCCGATCGAGGTGATCGAGGGTCCGCTGATGGACGGCATGAACGTCGTCGGCGACCTCTTCGGCGCAGGGAAGATGTTCCTGCCGCAGGTGGTGAAGTCGGCGCGCGTCATGAAGCGCGCGGTCGCCTACCTGATCCCGTTCATCGAGCAGGAGAAGCGCGACAACCCCGAGCTCGCCGCCGCCAAGGACACCAACGGCACCATCGTGATGGCCACGGTCAAGGGCGACGTGCACGACATCGGCAAGAACATCGTCGGCGTCGTGCTCCAGTGCAACAACTACGAGGTGATCGACCTCGGTGTCATGGTGCCGCCGCAGAAGATCCTCGACACCGCCGCCGAGGTCGGCGCCGACATCATCGGCCTGTCCGGGCTCATCACCCCCTCGCTCGACGAGATGGTGCACGTGGCCTCGGAGATGCAGCGCCAGGGCTTCACGATCCCGTTGCTGGTCGGCGGCGCGACGACGTCGAGAGCGCACACCGCAGTGAAGGTCGACCAGCGCTACGACGGCCCGGTCGTCTGGGTCAAGGACGCCTCGCGCTCGGTGCCCACGGCCGCCGCACTGCTGCACGACGAGCGCCGGGCGGCCCTGATGGCCGACGTCAAGACCGACTACGACGCGTTGCGAACCCGGCACGCGGCCAAGGGCGACCGCAAGCTGGTCTCCTACGACGCCGCGCTGTCCGACGCCATCGCCGTCGACTGGACGTCGTACACCCCGCCGGCGCCCAAGCAGCCCGGCATCCACGTGCTCGACGGCTACGACCTCGCCGAGCTGCGCGACTACATCGACTGGCAGCCGTTCTTCAACGCCTGGGAGATGAAGGGGAAGTTCCCCGACATCCTGCACAGCCCCACCGCGGGCGAGGCGGCGCGCAAGCTCTACGACGACGCCCAGGAGATGCTCGACCGGGTCATCGAGGAGAAGTGGCTCACCGCCCGCGCCGTCTACGGCTTCCTGCCGGCCGCGGGCGACCCCGAGCATCCCGACGACACGCTGGTCTACACCGACGACGGGCGCGGCGAGGTGCGCGCGGTACTCCACCACCTGCGCCAGCAGGGCGAGCACCGTGAGGGCGTCCCGCACAAGTCGCTGGCCGACTTCGTCGCCCCGAGCGATGCCGGGCTGGCCGACCACATCGGCGCCTTCGCCGTCACCGCCGGGATCGGACTGCCCGAGCGCATCGCCGCTTTCAAGGAGGATCTCGACGACTACAGCGCGATCCTGCTCGAGTCGTTGGCGGACCGGCTCGCCGAGGCCTTCGCCGAGCGTCTCCACGAACGGGTCCGTACGGAGTTCTGGGGGCATGTTCCCGACGAGCACCTCACGAACGACGACCTGATCGCCGAGCGCTACGAGGGAATCCGTCCCGCACCCGGCTACCCGGCCTGCCCCGACCACACCGAGAAGCGCACGCTGTGGGAGCTTCTCGACGTCGAGGCGGCCACCGGCATCGAGCTCACCGAGTCGATGGCGATGTGGCCGGGCGCATCGGTGTCGGGCTGGTACTTCAGCCACCCCGACTCGCAGTACTTCGTGGTCGGCCGGCTCGGCCGCGACCAGGTCGAGGACTACGCCGCCCGCAAGGGCTGGACCCTCGCCGAGGCCGAGCGCTGGCTCTCCCCGAACCTCGGCTACGAGCCGGAGGACTAGGCGGCGCCGGGTTCGAACGTGTGACTTGTGCCAGCAGCCGGTTGTAGGGGATGCTCAGCGCCGACCGTCCCCGGGGGGAGCGACGGCGATAGGGGGATGATCAGCAGTGCGTGCCGTAATCGGAGTGACCCACCGGGGTCAGATCTCCTTCGTCGGTCCGTTCGGGGTGGGCAAGACCACCGCCGTGCGCGCCGTCTCGGACGCCGACGTCGTCGAGACCGAGGCCCGCAGCACCGCTGCGGTGCTGAAGACCGGCAAGCACACCAAGCCGAGCAGCACGGTCGGCCTCGAGTACGGCGAGTGGAAGTCGCCCAGCGGCGTCCGCCTCGCGGTGGTCGGCACGCCGGGGCAGGCCCGTTTCGACGAGGTGCGCCGGTCGGTGATGCCGCGGAGCACCGCCGTGGTGCTGTGGCTGTTCGGCCACCATGCCGAGGCCGTCCTCGACGCCGAGCTCTGGACCCAGTTCATCCTCGAAGAGGGAGTGCCGGCCCGCAAGCTGGCGGTGGCGGTGACCCGCCTCGAGCCCGGCGCCTCGCTGGAGCCGTTCGAGGCTGCGGTCCGCACCTACGGCGGCGACAAGGTCCCGGTGCTGGCGGCCGATCCGCGGGTCCGCGCGGACGTCGAGGCAGTGCTGATCGCCTCCACCCGCGGTGGCCGGTCGATCCCGGTGACCGCCTCATGAGCACCGCACCGGGGGAGTCCGCAGCAGACATGAGCAACTTGCAGGCCGTACCCGACGACGTCGACCCGACCCGGCCGCCCGGGCTGGACGAGCACGGCGACGTCCTGCAGAGCCAGGCCGCCGCCGTCAACGAGATGGACCCCGACATCGCCGACTACTGGGACCTGTGGTCGGCCCAGATCGGGCAGGCGGTCCTGCCGCAGCTCGAGGAGCTGAGCTCCCAGCTGAACGGCCTCACCTCGGCCATGGTGTGCACCTCCGACGGCTTCAACCTGTGCTCGATCGGACTCGACGAGCACCAGGTCGCGCGCCTCTCGGCCCTGGCGAGCTCGCTCTACTCGGTCTCCGGCGCCGCCTCGCACGTCGCCCAGGCTCCTGGAGCCCAGAACGGCATCCTCGACGTCGTCAGCCTGCACCAGGGTGCGAGCCAGACCGTCATCGTCTCCGTCTCGGGCCTCATCGTGGGGAACCTGCTGCTCTGGGTGACCGCGGAGGACGAGACGTTGGGAGTCATGCTCGTCGCGGCCAAGGCCTCGGCGCGAGAGTTGCACGCACTCCTGGCGGCCGATCCGTGAGCCGTCCCTCCGGCCGCGCCTTCCGCGGCTGATGGGCTGGCTCGCCCGCCTGCTCGGCCTGGAGGACGAGCGCCCCACGTTGGAAACCCCACTGGAAACCCTGTTGGATTCACCGTTGGAAACCCGGTCCCGGTCTGCGGACCGGGACCACTCACCAGAAGGACTCGACATGAACAACACCGACGCCTACTCCGCCGCGCTCGACGAGATCGCGTCCGGCGTCTCGGGCTTCATCGGCGCCTCCATCGTCGACCTCGACTCCGGCATGCCGCTGGCCTCGCGGACCACCCGGCCCGACTTCGACCTCGAGGTCGCCAGCGCCTACAACTCCGAGATGGTCAAGGCCAAGCTCAACACCATCAAGGTCCTCGGCATCCAGACCCACCTGGAGGACATGCTCCTCACCCTCGGCGACCAGCTGCACCTCATCAAGCTGATCGGTGGCGGCTCGGTGTTCGTCTACGTCGCCGCCGACCGCGGGCAGACCAACCTCGCGCTGCTGCGCCAGGTCGTTAACCGCACCACCGCCAAGCTCGACTGAGCCGCCGGCGCCGGGAATAGTCCCGGCCGTTTGCGCCCTGATTCGATCGATCGAGGGGCTCAAACGGCCGGGACTATCGCCTATCAGGCCAGGATGCGAGTCTCGACCGGGGACCATGGGACGATGCCGGAGTGGTGAGACCTGCGGCCGTGCTCTGGGACATGGACGGCACTCTCGTCGACACCGAGCCGTACTGGATCGAGACCGAGTTCGCCCTGGCCGAGCGCTTCGGCGGCCGGTGGAGCGACGAGCAGGCGCTCGACCTGGTCGGCCGCGACCTGTTGTCCTCGGGGGAGTACATCCGCGAGCACATGCCGCTGGACCTGCCCCCGGCCGAGATCGTCGAGCTGCTCCTCGACGGCGTCGTGGCCCGCCTCGACGAGAACGTGCCGTGGCGCCCGGGCGCGCGCGAGCTGCTGGCCGCGATCCGGGCCGCCGGGATCCCGTGCGCGCTGGTGACGATGTCGTACGAGCGGTTCGCCGCACCGATCCTGGCCCACCTCGCGCCCGGGTCGTTCCAGGTCGTCGTCACCGGTGACCAGGTCACCCGCGGCAAGCCGGACCCCGAGCCGTACCTCACCGCGGCGCGCCTGCTCGGCGTCGATCCGCGCGACTGCCTCGCGATCGAGGACTCCACCCCGGGTGCCACCTCCGCTGCCGCCGCCGGCTGCAGCGTGCTCGTCGTCCCGCACCACGTGCCGGTCCCGCCGGGGGACCGGAGGGTCTTCGCCGACTCTCTCACCGACGTCGACGCCTCCCGCCTCAGCGACTATCTCCTCCCCGTCTGAGCCGACCCGTCAGCCATAGCGGACGGGTCACCGTCCTGTTCACGCTGACCCGTCAGCTATAGCTGACGGGTCAGCGAGACTGGCGACCGACCACCTGTGGACAACCCGGGTGCTGGGGTGTCGGGGAGCGGGTTGGCCTCAGATGCTTCGGCCTGACCGGACCGGAGCCGGAGGAATCGTTGTCATATCGGGACCTGACCGGGCGCGTTCGGGCGTGACGTGGGCGACATGGGGGAGTACGTTGCCGGGGTTCTGCTCGGATGACTTGGAGGTAGACGCACGTGAATCGCCCACGCAAGGTTCTGACCCTGGCCGGCGCCGGTGTCCTGATGATCGGACTCGCCGCCTGTGGCGAGAGCAAGCGCGACGACGACGGTGGTGGCAGCGGCGGGGGCGGCGGCACCGACGGCGCCGCGGCCTCGGGGTCGTTCACCCTCGGCACGACCGAGTCGGTCACCGCGATGGATCCCGCCGGCTCCTACGACTTCGGCTCCTGGAACATGCAGTACAACATCTTCCAGCAGCTGATGACGATCCCGGCGGGCGCCGAGGAGCCGGTCCCGGACGCCGCGGACTGCGCCTATGACGACGCCAAGACCATCACCTGCACCCTCACCGAGGGCCTGAAGTTCTCCAACGGCAACGACCTGACCTCCTCGGACGTGCTGTTCTCGATGCAGCGCAACCTGGAGATCGCCGACCCGAACGGCTCCTCGGTGCTCCTGGGAAACATCAGCAACGGTGACCCCGAGAACCAGAAGCTGGCCGACGGCGCCATCGAGACGCCCGACGACCAGACGGTGGTATTCCACCTCAACCAGCCCGACACCACCTTCCTCAAGCTGCTCTCGACGGCCACCACCTCGATCGTCGACGAGGACACGTTCCCGGCCGACAAGCTGCTCGAGGACGACAAGATCATCGGCTCGGGTCCCTATGTCCTCGACGAGTACAAGGACGGCGAGTCGGCGGTGCTGGTCGCCAACGACGGGTACTCCGGCGACAAGGCCCCGAAGACCAAGACGATCTTCGTCAAGTACTACAACGACCCCGCCCCGCTGCGGAACGCCATCGGTGCCGAGCAGATCGACATCGCGTGGCGCACCCTGAGCCCCACCGACCTGAACTCCCTCGAGGGCGAGGGCAAGGTCGACGTCCTGCGCGGTGACGGCTCGGAGTTCCGCTACTGGGTCTGGCAGCTCGGCAAGGGCGGCCCCGGCAAGGACGTCGCGGTCCGCCAGGCGGCTGCCCAGCTGATCGACCGTGCGGCGATCGCGAAGAACGCCTACGACGACACGGTCACCCCGGCACTCTCGATCGTGCCGCCGGGCTTCGCCGGCCAGAAGGACTCCTTCGCCGATAAGTACGGCGAGGGCCCCGACGTCGCTGCCGCCAAGAAGATCCTCCAGGACGCCGGCGTCGCCACCCCGGTGAAGATCACCCTCGGCTACACCCCGACCCACTACGGCCCCAACGCCGTCGACGAGGCCAACGAGTTCGCCGCTCAGCTCAAGGACAGCGGCCTGTTCGAGGTCGAGATCGCCGACGCGGAGTGGGAGGAGTACCAGACGCTCTACAAGGAGGGCGCCTACGACCTGTTCATCCTCGGCTGGTACCCCGACATCCTGGACGCCGACAACTACCTCACGCCGTTCCTGCGTGACGGTGGCTTCTTCGCCAACGGCTACAGCAGCCCCGAGGTCAACAAGCTTCTCGACCAGGAGCTCGGCCAGACCGACGAGGCGGCCCGCGACGAGGAGATCGGCCAGCTGCAGGACATCACCGCCGAGGACGTGCCGCTGATCCCGTCGTGGAACGGCCAGAACGTCGCGGTGGCGACCTCGAAGATGTCCGGCGTCGAGGAGACCCTCGACCCGACCTACATCTTCCGCTTCTGGGGGATCAGCAAGTCCGAGTGATCGACCCGCTCGACCGCGACGGGGACGCAGGCGCGACGCCTGCGTCCCCGTCGGCCCACCCGACTGATCCACCCTCGCCCCGAGGAGGCACATGAGCGCCGCGTCCGGATCCCTGCCTCGCTATATCGCGATCCGACTGCTCCTGGTGATCCCGATGATGTGGGTCCTGCTCACCATGGTCTTCCTGCTCCTGCGCGTCGCGCCCGGTGACCCGGTGAGCGCCGCCGTCGGAGACAAGCTCGCCCCCGACGCACTCGACGCCCGCCGGCACGCGCTCGGGCTCGACCGTCCGCTGATCGTGCAGTACTTCGACTACCTCGGCGACGTCGTGCGCTTCGACTTCGGAAGGACCATCAGCGACGGCCAGCCGGTGCTCGACCTCATCAAGCACCAGGGCGGGGCCACGCTGACCCTCACCGTCGGCGCGTTCTTGTTCGCCCTGCTGATCGGCATCCCGCTCGGACGGCTCGCCGGACGACGCCGCGACACGCCCACCGACGCCGCCATCCGGATCTTCGGAGTCATCACCTACGCCGCGCCGATCTTCTGGGTCGGCCTGATGCTGGTGCTGCTGGTGGTCAAGCTGGCGCCGGACTGGCCCATCGACGACATCGCGACACCCGAGACCAAGTACTACGTGCCGGAGAAGACCGGGA
Source organism: Nocardioides epinepheli (assembly GCF_037936805.1). NCBI lineage: Bacteria > Bacillati > Actinomycetota > Actinomycetes > Propionibacteriales > Nocardioidaceae > Nocardioides > Nocardioides epinepheli. The sequence goes on from NZ_JBBMMC010000005.1 coordinate 186,175, forward strand.
TCATCCTGCTCGACGCGATCCTGGTGAGCGACTGGATCTCGGTCAAGGACATCCTCCAGCACCACGTGCTGCCCTGTTTCACCCTCGGCCTGCTCCTCTCCGGCGTGATCATCCGACTGGTGCGGGTCAACGTGATCCAGACCATGAAGGGCGACTACGTCGAGGCGGCGCGCGCCCGAGGGATCCCCGAGCGGCGCGTGGTGAGCAAGCACGCCTTCCGCAACGCCCTGGTGCCGGTGATCACCGTCATCGGGCTCCAGTTCGCGCTCACCCTGTCCGGGGCGATCCTCACCGAGCGGACCTTCAACTGGCCGGGGCTGGGCAACTCCCTGGTCAACTACGTCACCGCACGCGACTACATCGCGGTCCAGGGTCTGGTGACGTTCTTCGCGATCGCGGTGGTCCTGGTGAGCCTGGTCGTCGACATCATCAACGCGCTGGTCGACCCCCGAGTGAGGTACTGATGGCCGAGCACAGTCACGACTGGCGCTTCTGGCGCCCGGTCGCCCGTTGGATCGCCCGCTTGTTCCGCACGGTGTGGAACACCAAGGGCCTGGCGCGCTGGATCTTCCTCACCGGGCTCGCGCTCACCTTCATGTTCGTGATCTTCGCGCTCTTCGCGCCGTGGATCGCGCCCTACGACTTCGCCCAGACCAGCGTCGACGGCGTCCGCTTCCCCAAGCTCGGCGGTCCGTCCTCGGCGCACATCCTGGGCACCAACGACCAGTTCTACGACATCTTCTCCCGGGTCATCTGGGGCGCGCGGACCGCGCTGCAGGTCGTGCTGCTCTCGGTGGTGCTCTCCGCCCTCATCGGTGTGCCGCTCGGCCTGCTGTCGGGGTTCATCGGCGGGTGGGTCGACCGGATCGCGGTCTTCTTGATGGACGCGCTGTACTCCTTCCCCTCGCTGCTGCTGGCGATCGTGTTCTCGTTCCTGCTGCGCAACGCCATCGGCGGGGGCATCCTGGCCGCGGCCCTCTCGCTCACCGCCATCTACATCCCGCAGTACTTCCGCGTCGTGCGCAACACCACGGTCTCGGCACGTGAGGCCACCTATGTCGAGGCGGCCCGGGCGATCGGCGCAAAGCCGGTCACGATCATGCGCAAGTACCTGTTCGGCAATGTCGTGCAGTCGGTGCCCGTCATCGGCACGCTGAACGCCGCTGACGCGCTCGGCACGCTGGCCGCGCTGGGCTTCCTCGGTCTCGGCATCCAGCCCACCGAGGCCGCCGAGTGGGGCTACGACCTCAGCCGTGCCCTCGACGACGTGTCGGCCGGCCGGTTCGCGCCGGCGTTCTGGCCGGGCCTGGCGATCGTGCTGCTCATCACCGCGCTCACCCTGGTCGGCGAGGGACTCAACGAGACCCTCAATCCGGCCCTGCGGCGGCGCCGGATCCGGCAGGCCGTGCTGCCCCCGCGCAGTGACGACTCGGTCGCCGACTTCATGGCCGACACCCAGACCGGCACCTCGGCCAGCGCATGGGCCGATCCGGACGGCGCCGATGGGTCGAAGGAGACGCCACGATGACCCTGCTCGACAAGGAGGCCACACCCGGGACCCCCGCCGGTCCGGTGCTCGAGGCCGTCGACCTGCGCGTGTGGTACGGCACCGACAAGGGACCCGTGCGAGCCGTCGACGGCGTCACCTTCGAGCTGCGCCCCGGGGAGATCCTGGGGCTGGTGGGGGAGTCGGGATGCGGCAAGTCGACGCTGGGACGCGGCCTGCTCGGGCTGCTTCCCGACGGCGCGGCCCGTGACGGGGAGCTGCGCTTCCGCGGCGAGGACATGCTCAGCCTGCGCCCCAAGGAGCAGTACCAGATGCGGGGCAGCCAGCTCGGCATGATCTTCCAGGAGCCGCTGACCCGCCTCAATCCCATGATGCGGATCAGCGACCACTTCGCCGAGACCCTGCGCATCCACGAGCGCGGGATCTCCAAGGAGGAGGTGGAGAAGCGGTCCCTCGAGGCACTGCGCGTGATGGGCATCCCGCCCACCCGGTTCCGGGCGTACCCGCACGAGTTCTCCGGCGGCATGCGGCAGCGGATCATGATCGCTCTCGCGCTCGTGCTGCGCCCCGCGTTCGTGGTGGCCGACGAGCCGACCACGGCCCTCGACGTCCTGGTCGAGGCGCAGATCATCCGCATCCTGCACGACCTGCGGAAGGCCTATGACACCTCGATGCTGCTCATCACCCACAACCTCGGGATCGTCGCCGAGGCGTGCGACCGGGTGGCGGTGATGTACGCAGGCAAGATCGTGGAGATCGGCCCCGCCAAGGAGGTCTTCAGCAACCCGCAGCACTCCTACACCCGCGAGCTGCTCCGCTCCACGATCTCGCTGTCGACCGAGGGCCTCAACTTCATCGACGGCGCACCGCCCGACCTCACCGATCCGCCGTCGGGCTGTCACTTCCACCCGCGCTGCCCCGACGCGATGCAGATCTGCGCCACCACCGAGCCCCGCATGCGCGATCTCCCTGGAGGTGACCGGGTGGCCTGCTGGGCCGCCGACATCCGGCACGGGCTCACCCTCAGCGAGTCCGACCGCCGCCCGCTGGCCCGAGAGGAGATCGCTCTTGCCGACGAAGCCTGAGTCGCCCGACCTGACCAAGTCCGCCGCCCGGCCCGCCGACCGCGCCGACCGTGGCGAGCCGATCATCGAGACCGAGGACCTCGAGGTCCACTTCCGCCTCCAGGGAGGCTCGCTCGCGCGACTCCTGGGGCTGCCGACCCGGACCGTCAAGGCGCTGGACGGCGTCAACGTCGAGCTGCGTCGTGGCGAGGTACTCGGCGTGGTCGGTGAGTCCGGCAGCGGGAAGACCACCCTCGGCCGGGCGTTGCTGGGCCTGGCGCCGTCGACGAGCGGGAAGATCCGCTTCCACGGCTCCGACGGCGAGCGCCTGGTCTCGCACATGAAGGGGGCCGAGCTGCGGCAGCTGCGCACCGACGTCCAGATGGTCTTCCAGGACCCCTCGGCCGCCCTCAACCCCTCGATGACCATCGAGGAGGCGGTCGGGCACCCGCTGGTCGTGCACAAGATCGCCAAGGGAGCCGAGCTGCGCCGGCGGGTGCACGAGGCCCTCGAACGCGTCGGGCTCTCGCCGGTGGAGCGGTTCGCCTCGAAGTATCCCTCCGACCTCTCCGGCGGTCAGAAGCAGCGGGCGGTGATCGCCCGCGCGATCATCCTCGACCCCGAGGTGCTGGTCGCCGACGAACCGATCTCGATGCTCGACATGAGCGTGCGGGCCAAGATCCTCCAGCTCATGCTCGACCTCAAGGACGACCTCGGGCTGAGCTACCTCTACATCACCCACGACCTGGCCAGTGCGAAGTACTTCTGCGACCGGATCGCGATCATGTACCTCGGCCGGATCGTCGAGATCGGGCCGACCGCGGAGATCTTCGAGAACCCGCGGCACCCGTACACCAAGGCGCTGCTGAAGGCGATCCCCGACCCGGACCCGGAGCGGATGGTGCCGCGCGACCTGCCGCGCGGAGAGATCCCCGACGCCGCCGAGCCCCCGCTGGGCTGCTCGTTCCATCCCCGCTGTCCCGAGGCCACCTCGGTCTGCGGCTGGGAGTCGCGCGACCTGCGCGTCATCCTCGAGCAGCACTGGACCCGGCGCGGGACCGACTTCGCCGAGGAGGCCAAGCTGATCGGCGGCCTGGACGCCCTCGACGTGCCGAGCACGACGGCCACTCTCGGCAAGGGCGCCCCCGATGCCGCGCTGCGGCTGTTGGAGGAGGTGCGCAACGAGGCCCCCGACGACCCGCTCTGGACGGGCGTGCGCTCGATGGAGTCCGACGGGTCGGAGGTCGTCGTCCGGTTCGAGGACGGCGTCGACCCAGGTCTGCGGCCCGCCGGCGGCGTGGAGGTGGCCTGCGTGCTCTATCCGGACGACGAGGCGACGGGCACCGCTGCGGGCTGAACCGCGACCTGATCGGCGACCGGCCGCTCCGGGAGCGGTGGAGGCGTGCCGCCCCAGGCCGGGCACAGCGCCTGATGGGCACACCAGGCGCACAGCGCACTGCGTCGGGGCTGCCAGTCACCGGACTGCTCGGCCTCGCGGATGGCGCGCCAGATCGCCTCGATCTTGCGCTCGGTGGCACGCAGGTCGTCGGCGTCGGGCTCGTAGGTGACGACCTCGCCGCTGCCGAGGTAGACGAGCTGGAGCATCCTCGGCACCACGCCACGGGTGCGCCACAGCGCGAGGGCGTAGAACCGCAGCTGGAAGAGGGCCGAGGCCTCGAAGCCGGGCGCGGGGGCACGACCGGTCTTGTAGTCGCTGATGCGCAGGGAGCCGTCTGGAGCCTCGTCGAGCCGGTCGACGAACCCGCGCAGCAGCAGCTTGGAGTCGAGGAGAGCCTCGACGTAGAGCTCGCGCTCGGCCGGCTCGAGTCGTCGGGGGTCCTCCAGCTCGAACCAGGTGCGTACGACGTCGTGGCAGCTCAGCAGCCAATCGGCGGCGTCGGGAGTGTCGGGGGTGGCGAACATGGTGGCGGCCTCGGGGTACTGCTCGAGGAGGTCGCGCCAGGCGGGCTCGACCATCGCCACCGCGCGTTCGGGAGTCCGCTCGCTCGCGGGGAGGTCGAAGATGTCTTCGAGGACCTGGTGCACCAAGGTGCCGCGGATCGCGTCGGTGGACGGCGGCTCGGGCAGCCGGTCGATCGTGCGGAACCGGTAGAGCAGGGCACACCGGGTGAAGTCGGCGGCGCGGCTCGGCGAGAGCGCGCCGAGGACGTCGACGCCGTCGACCTCGGTCGAGACCCGCTCCGCCGGAGACTCGGCGGTCTCGCGCTCCGCCCCTTCCACGCTCACGCCGCCAGCGTAGGCTCCGCTACCGACACTGCCGCTAGCGAACCGCTGATTCCCTAGGCTGTAGCAATGTCCCGCCCCCCAGGCAGCTACCGCGTCGCCACGGTCGGCGGCGTCCCGGTGGTGGTGTCGGCGTCCTGTCTCCTCGTCATCGGGGTGCTCGCGGTGGTCCTTGCTCCGCGTGCGGCCGACGTCGTTCCCGGACTCGGTACGCCGTGGGTCTATGTCGCCGGTGCGCTGGTGGGCGTGCTCGTCTACGCGGCTGCCCTGGTGCACGAGGGTGCCCACGCCCTGGCGGCCAAGCGCCACGGACGACGGGTCGACTCGGTGTCCTTGAGCGCCACCGGCGGCCGGACGGCGTTGGAGGGCGAGGCCGGGTCGCCGGGCGAGGAGTTCACGATCGCCGTCGTCGGGCCGATGGTCTCGCTCCTGCTCGGCGCAGCCGCCCTGGGCGGGCGGCTGCTGGTCGAGGACGGCATCCTCGCCCTGCTCCTGGAGGCGCTCGTCCTGGCGAACCTCGTGCTGGGGCTGCTCGACCTGGTGCCGGCGCCACCGCTCGACGGCGGGCGGATGGTCAAGGCGCTGGCCTGGCGGCTGGCCGGGTCGCCCCGGCGGGGAGCGATAGCGGCCGCCTGGTGCGGTCGGGCGGTCGCCGTGGCGGTCTTCGTCCTCCCGGTGGTCAGCCAGCTCGTGACCGGTGATCCGCCCCGTCTCGCCGTGGTGGTCGTATGTGCGGCTCTCGCGCTGCTGCTGTGGACGGTCGCCGGCAGCGAGCTCGCCATCAACCGGCTCCGGCTGAAGGTCGGTGCGCTCGTGCCGGCCGATCTCGCGCGCGCGGTGCTGCAGGTCGCCCCCGACCTCCCGCTGGCAGAGGCGCTGCGCCGCGCGGCGGAGTCCGACGCCGGCGGCATCGTCACCGTCGACCCGACGGGCCGACCGCTGGGCCTGGTGGTCGAGACCCGGCTGGACGCGACACCCGACGAACGGCGGCCATGGGTCGCCACCTCCACTGCCGCGGACCCCCTCGACGACGGGCTCTGCCTGCCCGCAGACGTCACCGGCGACGGCCTGCTCGCAGCCGTCCAGCGACGTCCGGCGTCGGCGTACCTGCTGATCGACGCCGCGGGCGGCCTGCGCGGCGTCGTCTCGATGCACGACCTCGACGCCGCCGTGGGGCACCGCGCCCGTCCCGAACGCGGCTGATCGGCGACCCACCCGGTACGGTTCCGCGGTGTCCACGACGTCCGAACCGGCCCCCGACAGCCACCCTGACGGCCCCACCGACGGCCCCGATGTCCCTCCCGCAGCCTGGTCCGGCGTCCACCGCGGCCCGCTGCGCGCCGGCGAGTGGGTGCGCCTGGTCGATGGCAAGGGACGCCGGCACAACCTGTGTCTCGAGCCCGGCAAGCGCTTCTTCTCCAACCGCGGGCACGTCGAGCACGACGAGATGATCGGGCGCGAGGAGGGCTTCACAGTGATGGCCTCCTCGGGGGGCGAGTACCTGGTGTTCCGCCCGCTCCTCTCGGAGTTCGTCGTCTCGATGCCGCGCGGCGCCGCGGTGGTCTACCCGAAGGACGCCGCCCAGATCGTCGCGATGGCCGACATCTTCCCCGGCGCCGACGTCGTGGAGGCCGGTGTCGGGTCGGGCGCGCTCACCTGCTCGCTGCTGCGCGCCGTCGGTCCGTTCGGTCGGGTCCACTCCTTCGAGCGGCGCGAGGAGTTCGCCGAGATCGCGCGACGCAACGTCGACCAGTTCTTCGGCGCTCCCGACGGCGAGAGCCACCCGGCCTGGACCCTCACCCTCGGCGACCTGGCCGAGGCGCTCCCGGCGACGGGGGAGCGGTGCGACCGGATCATCCTCGACATGCTCGCGCCCTGGGAGTGCCTCGACGCCGCCGCGGACGCGCTGCGCCCCGGCGGGATCGTGTGCGCCTACGTCGCCACCACCACCCAGCTGTCGCGGTTCGTGGAGACCGTCCGGGTCCACGGCGGCTTCACCGAGCCGCAGGCGTGGGAGTCGCTGGTGCGCGACTGGCACGTGGAGGGGCTGGCCGTGCGGCCGGGCCACAAGATGATCGGGCACACGGCCTTCCTGGTGACCGCACGCCGGATGGCGCCGGGGCAGAAGGCGCCGGTCAAGAAGCGGCGGCCCGCACCGGGCGCCTACGGACCCGACTACACCGGCCCCCGGGCCGAGGCGGGCGAGACGGCCGAGACGGGCGAGGACGCGCCGCGGTGAAGCCCTTCCTCCTGCTTTCCATCCGTGCCGAGCCGGCCGCCGCCGACGACGAGCACGCGGCCTTCGCGCGCTTCCTCGGCGTCGAGCGCGCCGACCTCCCACGGATCCAGCTCGGCGTGGAGCCGCTCGACGTCTCCCTCGACGACTGGTCGGGGATCCTGCTGGGCGGAGGCTCGTTCACCTACTCCGACGACGTCGCCGCGAAGTCTCCCGCGCAGCAGCGGGCCGAGGCGGACCTGTGGGGGCTGCTCGATCGGGTGGTCGCGGCCGACTTCCCCTTCCTTGGCGCCTGCTACGGGATCGGCACCTTGGGCAGTCACCAGGGCGGCCTGATCGACCGGTCGCATCCCGAGCCGGTCGGCCCGCTCTCGGTGACGCTCACCGACGCAGGGGCCGACGACCCGCTCTTCGCCGGCCTGCCGCGCGACTTCGCGGCCTACGGCGGCCACAAGGAGGCGCTCACCGTGCTGCCCGGGCACGCGGTGCGGCTCGCGACGTCGGTGGCGTGCCCGGTGCAGGCCTTCCGGGTCGGTGCCAACGTCTATGCCACCCAGTTCCACCCCGAGCTCGACCTGGCCGGCATCGAGACCCGGATCGAGACCTACGCCACCTACGGCTACTTCGCGCCCGAGGAGTCCGGCGCCCTGCGCGCTGCCTCGCGCGCGGTGGCGGTCAGTCATCCGATGACGATCCTGGGGAACTTCGCCCGGCGCTACGCCCGGTAGCACTCCGCGTGAGCCTGAGCGCCGGTGACCCAAATGTGACCAGCATCGGCACGGCAACCCCTCGCGCTGCCCCCGCGCGCAGGTAGGGTCGCTAGGACAGGAGGTGAGTCGAATGTCGAGCATGAGTGACGGCCCCAGCCGTGGCAGTGGCGACCGGGACCCCGCGGAGCTGATCGCCCAGGTGCGCTACCTCGAGTCGGAGGTCTCCGAGCTACGCCGGCGCCTTTCCGACAGCCCGATCGGCGCGCGAGGCCTCGAGCTCCGGCTCGCGGACACCCAGCGATCGCTCGCCGCGGTCACGTCCCAGAACGAGCGGCTCGCACAGACCCTGCGCGAGGCCCGCGACCAGATCACCAAGCTCAAGGAGGAGGTCGACCGCCTGGCGCAGCCGCCGGCCGGCTTCGGCACCTTCCTGGGGCGCAACGACGACGACTCCGTTGACGTGTTCACCGGCGGCCGCAAGCTGCGGGTCAACGTGAGCCCCGGCGTCGAGCTCGACGAGCTGCGCCGCGGCCAGGAGGTCATGCTCAACGAGGCCCTCAACGTCGTCGGCGCGATGGAGTACGAGCAGGTCGGCGACGTCGTCATGCTCAAGGAGGTGCTCGCCGACGGCGAGCGGGTGCTCGTGATCGCCAACGCCGACGAGGAGCGCGTCGTCCGACTGGCCGACCCCCTCAAGGAGCTCACCCTGCGGGCCGGCGACTCGCTGCTGCTCGATGCGCGCGCGGGCTACGTCTACGAGGTCGTCCCGAAGTCCGAGGTCGAGGAGCTCGTGCTCGAGGAGGTGCCCGACATCGCCTACGAGTCGATCGGCGGCCTCGGCGGGCAGATCGAGCAGATCCAGGACGCCGTCGAGCTGCCCTACCTGCACCCCGAGCTGTTCAAGGACCACCAGCTCAAGCCGCCCAAGGGCGTGCTGCTCTACGGGCCTCCCGGGTGCGGCAAGACCCTCATCGCGAAGGCCGTCGCCAACAGCCTGGCCAAGAAGGTCGCCACCAAGACCGGCCAGGAGGGGAAGTCCTACTTCCTCAACATCAAGGGCCCCGAGCTGCTCAACAAGTACGTCGGCGAGACCGAGCGCCACATCCGCCTGGTCTTCCAGCGGGCGCGCGAGAAGGCCTCCACCGGAACCCCGGTGATCGTGTTCTTCGACGAGATGGACTCGTTGTTCCGCACCCGCGGCTCGGGGGTGTCCTCCGACGTCGAGAACACGATCGTGCCGCAGCTGCTCAGCGAGATCGACGGCGTCGAGCTGCTCGAGAACGTGCTGGTCATCGGCGCCTCGAACCGTGAGGACATGATCGACCCCGCGATCCTGCGTCCGGGCCGACTGGACGTGAAGATCAAGATCGAGCGGCCCGACGCCGAGTCGGCGCGCGACATCTTCAGCAAGTACCTCGTCCCGACGCTGCCGCTGCACGCCGACGACCTCGCCGAGTTCGGCGGGTCGCCGGAGGCGTGCGTGGCCGGCATGATCCAGGCCACCGTCGAGCGGATGTACGCCGAGACCGAGGAGAACCGCTTCCTCGAGGTCACCTACGCCAACGGCGACAAGGAGGTCCTGTACTTCAAGGACTTCAACTCCGGCGCGATGATCCAGAACATCGTCGACCGCGCCAAGAAGATGGCGATCAAGGACTTCCTCGACCACGACCAGCGCGGCCTGCGGGTCTCGCACATGCTCCAGGCGTGCGTCGATGAGTTCAAGGAGAACGAGGACCTGCCCAACACCACCAACCCCGACGACTGGGCGCGGATCTCGGGCAAGAAGGGGGAGCGGATCGTCTTCATCCGCACCCTCATCACCGGCAAGCAGGGCACCGAGCCGGGTCGGTCCATCGACAACGTCGCCAACACCGGCCAGTACCTCTGAGGTACCTCTGACGTCAGGCACCTCTGCGCATCGCCCGGGCGCCCCGGGTCGCGGTCACCGCGGCTCGGGGCGTCCTGGTTCCTGCTCGCCCCTGACGTCGACGCGGCCGCGGTAGCCGAAGTTCCACGGGGAGTGCGGGCCCTCGGGCAGGTAGTCGGTGCGGATGGTCGCGGTGTCGAAGCCGGCGGCGTCGAGAAGACCACGGACGTCGCGGCTGAGGTGGCATCCGCCGGCGACTCGGCGCTGGAGAGGGTCGATCCGGCGCTGCCAGGCGGCCATGCGCGACGTCGGAGCCAGCCCGTGCTCGAGGACGGCGAGGGTGCCGCCTGGCCGCAGCACGCGACGTACCTCGCGCAGTGCGAGGGCCGGGTCGGGGATCGTGCAGAGCGTGAAGGTGCACAGGGCGTGGTCGTAGCTGTCGTCGGGTGCGGCGAGGTGCTGTCCGTCCAACCCGATCCGGCGCACCGGCGTCGACTCGCGGTCGCGGCGGCGTGCGGACAGCTCCCAGCCACGATCCGAGGGCTCCACGGCGTCGATCCGCGTCACCGCGGGTGGGAGGTGGCGCAGGTTGAGTCCGCTGCCGAACCCGAGCTCGATGACCTCGCCGGACAGCCCCGCACAGATCTCGGCCCGCAGCTCGCCGATCTCCCGGCCGCGCAGCGCCCGGTCGACGATCCACGGCACCACCCGCTCGTCCCACACCCGCATGCCGATCAGTGTGCCTCAGCGGCGCGGTGGCGGTACCTTCACCGCCATGGCTCGCCCGTTCCTGATCCGCCGGACCCTCGCTCGCGGCCTGCTGCGGCTCTCGGGATGGCGCACCACCGGCACCGTGCCGCGGCGCGGCATCCTGGTCGGCGCACCGCACACCTCGAACTGGGACTGGGTGCTCACGATGCTCCTGGCCTGGGACAGCTCGGTGCAGATCCGGCTGCTGGTGAAGAACTCGTTCTTCAAGGGGCCGATGGGACCGATCATGCGCGCCACCGGCGCCGTGGAGCTCGACCGCGCCAACCCCGCCGAGACCATCAAGGCGCTCCTGGCCGACGCCCGGACCGACGAGACCTTCCTGCTCGGCATCGCCGCTGAGGGCACCCGTAGCAAGAGCGACTACTGGAAGTCCGGCTTCTACCGGATCTCGCAGCAGACCGGCATCCCGGTCACCCTGGCCTACCTCGACCGGCCCTCGCGCACCGTCGGCTGGGGCCCCACCTTCGAGCTCACCGGCGACGTCGGCGCCGACATGGACCGGATCCGCGCGTTCTACGCCGACAAGACCGGCTTCCGGCCCGAGCTCACCACGACCCCGCGCCTGCGCGAGGAGGACCGAGGACGCGAAGGGACCTCCGGCTAGGAGTCCACAGATTCCGCACCGGCCGCTTCGGCGTCGTGCTACCAATGACGACGACCGACGTCTCGACTCCAATCCCTGGGAGAACCCGTGAAGAAGCTGCTCATCGCCCTGCTCGTCGCCGCCGGCATCGCGGCCGTCGTCGTCAAGACCCGCTCCGACGCCTGAGCCCCATCCACGCTGACCCGTCCGCTATGGCTGACGGGTCACCCACACATTGACGCTGACCCGTCCGCTATAGCTGACGGGTCACCCGCACATTGACGCTGACCCGTCCGCTATGGCTGACGGGTCAGCGTGCGGCTATCCACAGTTCGGTGCCGGTGACTCCCGTAGGCTCGTCGGTATGAGCACCACCGCACAATCTTGCGCGTCCAGCTCGCTGCGCTCGCGCGCGGCACGACTCGTCGGGGACCCCGGATGAGTGTGCGGCGGGTGATGGGCACCGAGGTGGAGTACGGCATCTCGGTCACCGGGCAGCCCACGGCGAACCCGATGGTGGCCTCCTCCCAGGTCGTCAACGCCTACGCCAGCGCGACCGCCCTGGACCGGCGCGCCCGGTGGGACTTCGAGGAGGAGTCGCCGCTGCGCGACGCACGCGGGTTCGACATGTCGCGGGCGGTCGCCGATGCCAGTCAGCTCACCGACGAGGACCTCGGCCTGGCCAACGTGATCCTCACCAACGGCGCGCGCCTGTACGTCGACCACGCGCACCCGGAGTACTCCACGCCCGAGGTCACCACCCCGCTGGACATCGTCCGCTGGGACAAGGCCGGCGAGCAGGTGATGCTCGACGCCGCCCGCCGGGCCGCGCAGCTCCCCGGATCGCCGCAGATCTGCCTGTACAAGAACAACACCGACAACAAGGGCGCCTCCTACGGCGCGCACGAGAACTACCTGATGCGCCGATCGACGCCGTTCGGCGACATCGTGCGCCACCTGACGCCGTTCTTCGTCAGCCGCCAGGTGGTCACCGGCGCCGGCCGGGTGGGGATCGGCCAGGACGGTCGCGAGCACGGCTTCCAGATCAGCCAGCGCGCCGACTTCTTCGAGGTCGAGGTCGGACTCGAGACCACCCTCAAGCGCCCCATCATCAACACCCGCGACGAGCCGCACGCCGACCCCGAGAAGTACCGCCGCCTCCACGTGATCATCGGCGATGCCAACCTCTCGGAGGTCTCGACCTACCTGAAGGTCGGCACCACGGCACTGGTCCTGGCGATGATCGAGGCGCGCTTCATCCCCGTCGACCTGAGCATCGAGGGCCCCGTCTCCGGCCTGCGCGCGATCTCCCACGACCCGAGCCTGCAGCAGACCGTCCTGCTCCAGGACGGACGCCGGCTCACCGGCATCCAGCTGCAGCTCGAGTACCTCGACCTGGCTCGCAAGTTCGTCGAGGACCGCTACGGCGCCGACGTCGATCGGCAGACCGTCGACGTCCTCGAACGCTGGGAGTCGGTGCTCGACCGGCTCGAGCGCGACCCGTTCCTCCTGGCCACCGAGCTCGACTGGGTCGCCAAGCTCAAGCTGCTCGAGCAGTACCGATCGCGCGACGGCCTCGACTGGGACGACGCCAAGCTCCAGCTCATCGACCTCCAGTACTCCGACATCCGGCCCGAGAAGGGCCTCTACCACCGCCTGGTCGCCGGTGGCCGGATGGAGCGCCTGCTGACCCCGGAGCAGGTCGACGACGCCATGCACGACCCGCCCACCGACACCCGCGCCTACTTCCGCGGCCGCTGCCTGGAGAAGTACGCCGATCACGTGGCCGCCGCGTCGTGGGACTCGGTGATCTTCGACCTGCCCGGCCGCGAGTCGCTGCAGCGCGTCCCCACCAACGACCCGCTCCGCGGCTCGCGGGCCCACGTGGGCGAACTCCTCGACCGGTGCGAGACCGCCGAGGAGATGTTCACCGCACTCACCGGATCCTGACCGAGGCGTCACGCGATCACGCCGCACTCGATAGGGTCGTCTCATGGCCCAGGAGCAGAAGCAACCGCGCAGGTCGCAGGAGACCGAGGAGACCACCGAAGTCGCCCCCGAGACGGACGTGGCCGAGCGTAAGGACGCCCTCGACAGCGATGTCGACGACATCCTCGACGAGATCGACGACGTCCTCGAGTCCAACGCCGAGGACTTCGTGAAGTCGTTCATCCAGAAGGGCGGCCAGTGAGCGACACCCGTCTCCCCGCCGCCTACCTGCGTCCCGGCATGTCGAGCTTCAGCGAGTTCCTCGGTGAGCAGGCGCCCGACCTGCTTCCCGGACGCCGGGTGCTCGCGCCCGGCAGTGACGCGCACGCCGGCGACCTGGCCCCGCACGGCACCACGATCGTCGCGGCCACCTGGCCCGGCGGCGTCGTCCTGGCCGGCGACCGCCGCGCCACGATGGGCAACGTCATCGCCCAGCGCGACATCGAGAAGGTGTTCCCGGCCGACGAGTACTCCGCGGTCGGCATCGCCGGCACCGCCGGCCTCGCGGTCGAGATGGTGCGGCTGTTCCAGGTCGAGCTCGAGCACTACGAGAAGATCGAGGGCGCCACGCTCTCGATGGACGGCAAGTCCAACCGGCTCTCGGCGCTGCTGCGCGCCAACCTGCCGCTGGCGATGCAGGGGCTCGCGGTCGTACCGCTGTTCGCCGGCTACGACCTCAGCGTCGACAAGGGCCGCATCTTCAGCTACGACGTCACCGGCGGGCGCTACGAGGAGACCTCGTTCCACTCGGTGGGCTCCGGCTCGCTGTTCGCCCGCGGCTCGCTTAAGAAGCTCTACCGCGACGACCTCGACATGACCACGTGCGTCGAGGTCGTCATCCAGGCCCTCTACGACGCCGCCGACGACGACTCCGCCACGGGAGGCCCCGACCTCACCCGCCGGATCTTCCCGGTGGTGCAGATCATCACCGCCGAGGGCGGCAACCGGATGAGCGACGACGACGTCGCCACGATCGCCGACCGCGTCATCCGCGAGCGGATGGTGCGCCCTGACGGTCCTGCGGCGCCATTGACCACCGAGCCGAACGGAGGGTCCGCACGATGAGCACCCCGTTCTACGTCTCGCCCGAGCAGGTCATGAAGGACCGGGCCGACTTCGCGCGCAAGGGCATCGCCCGCGGTCGGTCCGTCGTCGCCGTGCCCTACGTCGACGGCATCCTGTTCGTCTCGGAGAACCCCTCGCAGGCCCTGCACAAGGTCTCGGAGATCTACGACCGGATCGCCTTCGCGGCGGTCGGGCGCTACAACGAGTTCGAGAACCTGCGCATCGCCGGGGTCCGGCTGGCCGACATGCGCGGCTACGCCTACGACCGCCGCGACGTCACCGGACGCGGCCTGGCCAACGCCTACGCCCAGACCCTCGGCACGATCTTCTCCAACGGCGGCGAGAAGCCCTACGAGGTCGAGATCTTCGTGGCCGAGGTGGGCGAGAACGCCACCGAGGACCAGCTCTTCCGGCTCACCTACGACGGCCAGGTGGCCGACGAGCACGGGTTCGCGGTGATGGGCGGCCAGACCGAGCCGGTCGTGAAGAGCCTGGAGGCCAGCTACACCGAGGCCGCGCCGCTGGAGTACGCCCTGCGCGCGGCGGTCACCGCGCTCGGGCAGAGCGAGAAGGGCGAGCGGGTCATCCCGACCGAGGATCTCGAGGTCGCCGTCCTCGACCGCACCCGGAGCCAGATCCGCAAGTTCGTCCGCCTCTCCCCGGCGCGCCTCGACGCTCTCCTCGGCGACCGCGGGCCCTCGACGCCGGCCGGCCCCGAGACCAGCGAGGTCGGGATGGGCGGCGGCGGCTCGATCACGGCCTCCACCACCTCGACGTCCGACGACCCCGCCGACCCGACCGACCAGGTCAGCGGCAAGGTCGCGCCCTTGGAGGACCCGAACTCCGGGGAGCCTCCGATCGCCCCGCCGTCCTCGGAGTAGCTCTCAGATGCGATAGTCCCGGCCGTTCAGGCCCCAGATCCTCCGTAAGAGGGGCCCAAACGGCCGGGACTATCGATGCGCCAGGCATTCTGCGCCGATCCACACCGCGGTTCCACGCCCCGATCCGTGGTGGCTGGTCGTAGGGTCTGGTCATGGACCGGCGGATCTTCGGGATCGAGAACGAGTACGGCGTCACGTGCACGTTCAAGGGGCAGCGGCGCCTGAGCCCCGACGAGGTCGCGCGCTACCTGTTCCGCAAGGTGGTCAGCTGGGGGCGCAGCAGCAACGTCTTCCTGCGCAATGGCGCACGTCTCTACCTCGACGTCGGCAGCCACCCGGAGTACGCCACGCCCGAGTGCGACGACATCGGCGAGCTGGTGGCCCACGACAAGGCGGGGGAGCGGGTCCTGGAGGGCCTGCTCCTCGACGCCGAGCAGCGGCTCCACGACGAGGGGATCGCCGGGGAGATCTACCTGTTCAAGAACAACACCGACTCCGCCGGCAACTCCTACGGCTGCCACGAGAACTACCTGGTCGGTCGGGCCGGCGAGTTCAGCCGGCTCGCCGACATCCTGATCCCGTTCCTGGTGACCCGGCAGATCGTCGTGGGAGCCGGCAAGGTCACCCAGACGCCGCGCGGCGCCGGCTACAGCGTCAGCCAGCGCGCCGAGCACATCTGGGAGGGCGTCAGCAGCGCGACGACCCGCTCCCGCCCGATCATCAACACCCGCGACGAGCCGCACGCGGACGCCGAGAAGTACCGCCGGCTGCACGTGATCGTGGGCGACTCCAACATGAGCGAGACCACCACGATGCTGAAGGTGGCCAGCTGCGACCTCGTGCTGCGGATGATCGAGGAGGGCGTGGTCATGCGCGACCTCACGATGGAGAACCCGATCCGCGCGATCCGGGAGATCTCCCACGACGTCACCGGACGGCGTCGGGTCCGGCTCGCCAACGGCCGCGAGGCCAGCGCCTTGGACATCCAGGGGGAGTACCTCGCCAAGGCCCGCGACTTCGTCGACCGCCGCGGGATCAGCACGCCGATCATCGAACGGTCGCTCGACCTGTGGGAGCGCGGTCTGAAGGCGGTGGAGTCCGACGACCTCGGCCTGGTCGACCGCGAGATCGACTGGGTCATCAAGTGGAAGCTCATCGAGCGCTATCGCGCCAAGCACGGCCTGCCGCTGGGTCATCCCCGCGTGGCCCAGCTCGACCTCGCCTACCACGACATCCACCGCAACCGCGGCCTGTACTACCTGCTGGAGAAGCGCGGCGCCGTGGCGCGGGTCACCACCGACCTCAAGGTCTTCGAGGCCAAGTCGGTGCCCCCGCAGACCACCCGGGCCCGGCTGCGCGGCGAGTTCATCCGCAAGGCGCAGGAGAAGCGACGCGACTTCACCGTCGACTGGGTCCACCTCAAGCTCAACGACCAGGCCCAGCGCACGGTGCTGTGCAAGGACCCGTTCCGGGCCGAGGACGAGCGGGTGCAGCGCCTCATCGAAGGTATGTGAGCCGCGAACACCCGGCCACGCGCCGGGCCGTGATGCCGATCGGTGGACACCACCCAGGTAGGCTTCCCACCGCTCCGCGTCCGCCCGCCCTGTACGTCTGTGAAGGTTGATCCGTGCTCCGACGCCTCCGTCGTCCCGCCGCGCTCGTCGCGCCTCTGCTCCTTCTCGCCGGCCTCCTCGCCGCGTGCGGCTCCGAGACCCCCGGCAACGGCCTGACCTTCGCCGACCGGCTCGACGCGGTCTCGATCAGCGGCGACGTCGGCACGGCGCCCAAGATCGAGTGGAAGGACCGGATGGAGGCCGGCAAGCTCGAGACCGACACCGCGATCGAGGGCGACGGCGCCGCGCTGGCCGACGGCGACACCGTGTTCGTCAACTTCGCCCTCGCCGACGGCTACACCCGCAAGACCGCGGTCGACACCTTCGGGGAGGACACCGCCGGGGTCCGGCTCACCGTGGGCAAGGCGCCCGAGGGCGACCCGCAGACCCTCTCCGACGTCATCGCGGCCTTCCTCTCCGACCACATCGGCACCGACGTCACCCGCGGCAGCCGTCTGGTGATGACCGGCAACACCGAGGCCTTCTTCGGCGAGCTGGCACTCTCGCCGGCGCTGGCCGCCGACAACATCGGCAACGACGACGGCCTGCTCCTGGTGGCCGACATCCTCGACGTCGAGCAGCAGCCGCGGCTCAAGGACGAGTCGCAGCCCTCGCCGTCGTGGGCGCCGAAGATCGTCTACACCAAGGGCGTGCCGAGTGCGCTCGACTTCCAGGGCGTCCCGGAGCCGACCAAGGAGAACAAGGCCGACACGCTCATCGCGGCCACGGTCAAGAAGGGCAACGGACCCGAGGTCCAGAAGGGCCAGCTGATCGTGGTGGACTACCTCGGCCAGGTCTATGACGGCGAGAAGCCCTTCGACCAGTCCTTCGACGCCGAGCCCTTCGCCACCGGCATCGGTGTCGGCCAGGTCGTCGCCGGCTGGGACAAGCTCCTGGTCGGCAAGACCGTGGGCAGCCGCGTGCTGCTGCGGATCCCGCCCGAGGAGGGCTACGGCGACCAGGCCCAGGGCGAGGACATCCCGGCGAACTCGACGCTGTACTTCGTCGTCGACATCCTCGCCGCGGCCTGAGCATCTCGGGCGACCGATGAGGTGCCGATGACCGCGGCCAAGACCGAGCGGTTGATGAACCTGCTCATCATGTTGCTGGTCCAGCGCCGCTACGTCGCCAAGGGACGGATCCGCGAGATCCTCTACGACGGCATGTCCGACGAGGCCTTCGACAAGATGTTCGAGCGGGACAAGGAGGAGCTGCGCAGCCTCGGCGTCCCGGTCGAGCTGGGTCACCTCGACGCCTACTTCGACGACGAGCCCGGCTATCGGATCCGGCCCGACGAGTTCGCGCTGCCGGAGATCGACCTGAACGCCGACGAGGCCGCGGTGGTCGGTCTGGCCACCCGCGTCTGGGAGCACCAGAAGCTCGCCCGCGCCACCACCGAGGCCGTCCGCAAGCTCACCGCCGCGGGCGCCGACATCGACCTGGCCGCCCTGGAGATCGCCCAACCCCGGCTGCCGGCCGACGAGCCGGCGTTCGACGTGTTCTTCGAAGCCATCCTCGCGCGCTCGGTGGTCGAGTTCGACTACCGACGCTCGGCCAGCCCGGACGTCGCCCTGCGCCGCCTCCAGCCCTGGGGCGTGACCCGCTACTCGGGTCGCTGGTATGTCATCGGCTTCGACCTCGACCGGGACGACGAGCGCATCTTCCGCCTCTCGCGCGTCCAGGGTGAGGCCCGCAAGGTGGGCCGTCCGGGCGCCTACACGATCCCGGAGGGCATCGACGTCTCCGCCGCCGCGCGGCGGCTGGCACCCGACCTGTCGGCCGAGCCGGTGGTGCTGCTGGCCCGCACCGACGCGGCGCTCCCGCTGCGCCGAGCGGCCGACGCCGTCGAGACCGACGTGACCGGCCCCGACGCCCGCACCGGCTGGGACCGACTCACCCTGCTGCGGGCCTCGGTCGGCATCGCCGACGAGGTCCTCTCGCTCGGGGACCACGTCTACGTCGAGTCGCCGGCCTCGCTGCGCGACCAGGTGGTCGCCCGGCTGCGGGCGGTGGTGCAGCGATGAGCGGCGCCACCCGGACCTCGGCAGCGGGCGCCAAGGAGCAGGTCGCCCGGCTGCTTACGCTGGTGCCGTACCTGCACGCCCGCGGCAGCGTGCGACTCGCCGAGGCGGCCGCCGCGCTGGGCTGCACGCCCGAGGTGCTGGTCAAGGATCTCAAGGTCCTGTTCCTGTGCGGTCTCCCGGGCGGCTACCCCGACGAGCTGATCGACGTCGACCTCGACGCGATCGAGGCCGAGGACGGCGCCGCCCTGGCCGACGGCGTCATCACGGTCAGCAACGCCGACTACCTGTCCAGGCCGCTGCGGCTCACGCCGATCGAGGCCTCGGCCGTCATCGTGGCACTGCGCGCGCTGCGGGCCGGCTCGGCACCCGACACCGCCGAGATCGTCGACCGGGCACTGGCCAAGCTCGAGACCGCTGCCGCCGCCGGACCCGCCGTCGTCGGCGCGGAGGAGGCCGAGGACGCCGACAGCGGACTCACCGAGCTGAGCACCCGGCTCGAGGACGCCGCCGCCCGCCAGGTGCAGGTCGAGCTCGACTACTACGTGCCGGCGCGCGACGAGGTCTCCCATCGGGTGGTCGACCCGCGCGGCGTCGTCCGCAATGGCGGGCTGACCTACCTCGACGCGTGGTGCCACTCCGCGGAGGCGCCCCGGCTGTTCCGGCTCGACCGGATCGCCCGTGCCGACGTCCTGGAGCAGCCGGTGTTGACCGAGCCCACCGCTCCACGTGACCTCTCCGAAGGGCTGTTCGACCGGGCCGACGACACCACCCGCGTGACCCTGCGCCTGGCACCCGCCGCCCGCTGGGTCACCGAGTACTACCCGGTCGAGGCCGTGCGACCACTGGCCGACGGCGCGGTGGAGGTCGACCTCCTTGTGGCCGACGAGCGCTGGCTGACCAGGCTGCTCCTGCGGGTCGCGCCCCACGCGCAGGTAGTGACGCCCACCGAGGCGGAGTCCGCCCTGCGCGCCGACGCCGCCCGCACTCTCACCCTCTACGCTGACGACCGGCGTAGGATGGAATCGAACGACACCCACACGTGAGGATCGACATGACCCCGCTCATCGCAGGCCTGGGAACGAC
This sequence comes from Nocardioides epinepheli, assembly GCF_037936805.1. NCBI lineage: Bacteria > Bacillati > Actinomycetota > Actinomycetes > Propionibacteriales > Nocardioidaceae > Nocardioides > Nocardioides epinepheli. Next base: position 205,815 of record NZ_JBBMMC010000005.1, read on the forward strand.
CGAGCTGCTGATCATCTTCGGGGTGATCATCCTGCTCTTCGGCGCCGCCAAGCTGCCCGAGCTCGCGCGGGGGAGCGGCCGGGCTCTGCGGATCTTCAAGGCCGAGACCAAGGGCCTGATGGACGACGACGAGCCCGAGGCCGGCACCCGGCCGGTCGACCCGCCACGTCAGGTCGAGCCGCCCCGTCCCGTCGAGCCGCCACGACCGGTCGAGCAGCCGCGCCCGGTCGACGGGGGCACCACGGAGCCCGACAGCGCGCGACGCTCCGACCCCGCCTGACCCGGCCCCGATCGGCGACCCCCGGCGGTGTCCTTCTCCGGCGTCCTCGGATTCTTCTCCGTCCGCCCGCACAATCCCGTCGGTGACGACGGCCGGATGGCGCTCGGCGACCACCTGCGCGAGCTGCGCGGGCGGATCGTGCGCAGCATCGCCGTCCTGGTCGTGCTGTTCGTCGTCTCACTGTTCTTCTACAACCAGCTGCTCGAGCTGGTGCTCGCGCCGTACAACCAGGCGCGGGAGGCCCTCGGCGCCTCCACCGAGACCAAGGCCTACGTCAAGGGCGCGACCGGCCCGCTGCTGCTCCAGCTGAAGCTGTGCGGCGTGGCGGCGCTCGTGGTCTCCAGCCCGTTCTGGCTCTACCAGCTCTGGGCGTTCATCATGCCCGGGCTACACCCCAGCGAGAAGAAGTGGACCCGCATCTTCATCGCGATCGCCGGCCCGCTGTTCTTCCTCGGCGTCGCGACCGGCTACTACGTGCTTCCCAAGGGCCTGGAGGTCCTGATCGGGTTCACCCCCGACGGCCTGGAGAACCTGGTCGAATTCGGCGAGTACTTCAGCTTCCTCACCCGGATGCTGCTGGTCTTCGGGGTCGCCTTCGAGATCCCGCTGTTCGTGATCATGCTCAACCTCGCGGGCGTGGTGAAGGGCAAGCAGCTGGGGCGCTACCGATCCTGGATCATCCTGTTCACCTTCATCTTCGCCGCGGTCGCCACCCCCTCGACCGACCCGTTCTCGATGCTCATGCTCGCGCTGCCGATGCTGCTGCTCTTCCTGGTCGCCGAGGTGATCGCACGCTGGATCGACCGGATCCGCGACCGGCGCCGGGGCGCCGGCAGCACCGACCGGTGGGACGACGACACGGCCTCCGACCTGTGACGGCGTCGAGGAGCACGCCGGTCGAGGTCGATCCCTTCGACCTTCCCGAGGTGCTCGGCACGGGCGCGGTCACCTGGTCGGCCACCGACAGCCTCGCCGGGCACCTGGTCCGCGGGGTCCTGGTGCCCGACGACGGCGACCCGGTCGACTGCGACCTGATGGCCGTCGACGAGGCCTACCCCGCGCCGGTGGCCGACGACGCGACCCGCCTCGCCGCACACCAGTCGTGGCGCCACGGCCAGGTCGCCCTGGTCGCCTACGACGGACGGGTCACGGTGCTCGTGCCCGGCCGCACCTTCGGCCCGGAGACCGTCCTGGAGGCGATCCGCCGGTTCGCCAAGGCCCTCGGCGCCCGCCCGGCCGACTACGCCGTCCGCCTCCGCGTCGGAGGCTGAGCAAGCCGACGGGCGAGAGGCGAGTCCGCCCTCGCAAGCCTCCCTCGGGGACGCTGGCAGGGGACCGGTTGCCGGGGTTTCGTCGGCGCTCGCTGACGCTCGCTTGCTCAACCTCCGGCGGCGGGGGCTGGCCTCGGAGGTTGAGCAAGCCGGGAGGGCGAGGAACGAGCCCGACCGGCGCCGACGAAACCTCGCAAGCCTCCCTCGGGGACCTTCGCAGGGACGGTTGCCGGGGCGTCGTCAGCGCGCGCTGGCTCAACCTCCGGCGGTGGTGGGTTTCGAGTGTCGAGCCTGCGACGGCGTCATCTAGGCTCCACGGGTGTCGACCGACCGCGAGATCGCGCTGCTCACCAACCCCACAGCGGGCAAGGGGCGGGCGCTGAGGGTGCGCGACGAGGTGGTGCCGCGGCTCCGCTCGGCCGGGATCGGCGTGCGCACGATCGAGGGGCGTGACGCCGACGAGGCGCTCGACCTGGCTCGCGCGGCGGTCGCCGACGGCGTCGACGCCCTGGTGCTCGTGGGCGGCGACGGGCTGGTCAACCTCGGACTCCAGGCAGCGGCGACCACCGGGACCGCGCTGGGCATCGTGCCGGCCGGGACCGGCAACGACGTCGCCCGCTACCTCGGCTTCAGCCGCAAGGACCCTCTCGCGGCCGCCGACCGCATCGCCGGGTCCCTGGTGCGCGAGGAGCGGGTGCACCTCGATCTGGCGCGCACGTCGGGACGCTACTTCGCCACCGTGCTGGCCGCGGGCTTCGACGCCGTCGTCAACGAGCGGGCCAACCAGATGACCTGGCCGCGCGGCCAGATGCGCTACAACCTGGCCACCGTGGCCGAGCTGCGCACGTTCACCCCGCTGCCCTACGTGCTCGACCTGGACGGCGTGGAGCGCCGGATCGACGCGATGCTGGTCGCGGTGGGCAACGGACCCTCGTTCGGCGGCGGCCTGCGGATCGCCGAGGGCGCCCGCCTCGACGACGGCCTTCTCGACGTCGTCGTGATCAAGCCCTTGTCCCGCATCGAGCTGGTGCGGACCTATCCCAAGCTGTTCAAGGGCACCCACGTGGACCATCCGCAGTACGAGCGGCACCGGGTCCGCCGGGTCACTGTCGCGGCACCTGGCATCGTGGGCTACGCCGACGGCGAGCGGTTCGCACCGCTGCCGATGACCATCGAGTGTGTCCCCGCAGCGATAGGAGTCCTGTGAGCGACCAGCAACCCGAGCAGAGCGCCGCCGACCGGTACGCCGCCTCGCGCCGCAACGCCCGCTACCCGGTCCTGCGCGACTTCGAGGCGCACTACGACTTCCCGCTCGATGGGTTCCAGATCGAGGCGTGCAAGGAGATCGAGGACGGCCACGGTGTCCTGGTCGCGGCGCCGACCGGGTCGGGCAAGACCATCGTCGGCGAGTTCGCGATCCACCTGGCGATGGCCACCGGCCGCAAGGCCTTCTACACCACGCCGATCAAGGCGCTGTCGAACCAGAAGTACCACGACCTGCTCGAGCGCTACGGACCCGAGAACGTCGGCCTGCTGACCGGCGACAACGTCGTCAACGGCGAGGCACCGATCGTGGTCATGACCACCGAGGTGCTGCGCAACATGCTCTACGCGGGCTCGCGCACCCTGATCGGTCTCGGCTTCGTGGTGATGGACGAGGTGCACTACCTCGCCGACCGCGACCGTGGCGCGGTGTGGGAGGAGGTCATCATCCACCTGCCGGAGTCGGTGACGCTCGTCTCGCTGTCGGCCACTGTCTCCAACGCCGAGGAGTTCGGCGAGTGGCTGGCGACCGTGCGCGGCGAGACGACCACGATCGTCGAGGAGCGCCGACCGGTCCCGCTGTACCAGCACGTGATGGCCGGACGCCGGTTGCACGACCTGTTCGCCTCCTCCGACGTCGACGCCGCCGCCGGGTTCGTCAAGGAGGGTGCCCCGGTCAACGACGAGCTGATGAAGCTCGCGCGCGACGACTGGGCGTCCTCGCGGATGAAGGACCGGCGCACGCCCAAGGGCCAGCGCAACCGCGGGCCGCGCGGCGGCAAGGCCGTCGGCAACGGGCGGCGGGTATGGATCCCGAGCCGCGCCGACGTCGTCGAGCGGCTCGACCGGGAGGGCCTGCTGCCGGCCATCTACTTCATCTTCAGCCGGGCCGGCTGCGACGCGGCGGTGGGCCAGTGCCTGGCCGCCGGGCTGCGCCTGACCACGCCCGAGGAGCGCGACGTCATCGTCGAGTACGTCGAGTCCGCGTGCCGCGACCTGCCCCCCGAGGACCTGCACGTGCTCGGCTACCACGACTTCCTCGACGGGCTCTCCCGCGGCATCGCCGCCCACCACGCCGGGATGCTGCCGGCCTTCAAGCAGATCGTGGAGGAGCTCTACCTGCGCGGGCTGTGCAAGGTGGTTTTCGCCACCGAGACCCTCGCGCTCGGGATCAACATGCCGGCCCGCACGGTGGTCATCGAGAAGCTGTCGAAGTGGAACGGCGAGACCCACGCGGACATCACACCGGGGGAGTACACCCAGCTCACCGGTCGCGCCGGACGTCGCGGCCTCGACGTCGAGGGGCACGGCGTCGTCCTGTGGCAGCCCGGCATGAACCCCCGCGAGCTGGCCGGTCTCGCCTCCACCCGCACCTATCCGCTGCGCTCGTCGTTCCGACCGTCGTACAACATGGCGGTCAACCTCGTGCACCAGTTCGGTCGTGCGCGCTCGCGCGAGCTGCTCGAGCAGTCCTTCGCCCAGTTCCAGGCCGACAAGGCAGTGGTCGGGCTGGCCCGCCAGCTCGCCAAGGCCGACGACGCACTCGAGGGCTATGCCGAGGCCGCGACCTGCCACCTGGGCGACTTCATGGAGTACTCCGCGCTGCGGCAGCGGATCAACGACCTGGAGAAGTCGGCCAGTCGGAGCCGGCGGCACGATCGGCGCGAGGAGGTGATCGAGTCGCTGCGCAAGCTCAAGGTCGGCGACATCATCTCGATCCCGGCGGGGAAGTTCGCCGGGTACGCCGTCGTCGTCGATCCCGGCTGGTCGCCCGACAATCCGCGGCCCTATGTCGTCACCGCCGACCGTCAGGCCCGCCGACTCGCGATGATCGACTTCCCGACGCCGGTGGCCGCGCTGAGCCGGATCCGGGTGCCCAAGAGCTTCAACGGGCGCAACCCCCAGATGCGCCGCGACCTCGCCTCGGCGTTGCGGGAGAAGACCCACGACCTCGCGCCGCCGCCGCCCTCGCGCGACGGATCGCCGTCGGGGAAGACCTCCCGGCCGCCGGAGGTCGAACGGGAGATCACCGAGCTGCGCGCCGAGCTCAAGGCGCACCCGTGCCACGGCTGCGCGGACCGCGAGGACCACGCCCGCTGGGCCGAGCGGTGGTACAAGCTCGACCGCGACGCCGCCACCCTGCGCCGGCGCATCGAGCAGCGCACCAACACGGTCGCACGGCAGTTCGACCGGGTGTGCGACGTCCTCACGGCGCTGGAATACCTCGACGGCGACGAGGTGACCGAGCGCGGGCGACGGCTGATGCGGCTCTACGGCGACATGGATCTCCTGGCGGCCGAAGCCATCCGCCTCGGCCTGTGGGACGACCTCTCCCCGGCCGGACTCGCGGCGGCGCTGTCGGCCCTGGTGTTCGAGACCCGGCGGGCCGACGACGGCTCGGTGCCGCGGGTTCCGGGTGGCGCCATCGGACGTGCTCTCGAGGAGACCCAGCGCCTCTGGGCCGAGCTCGACGCGCTCGAGAAGGAGCACAAGCTCGACTTCCTCCGTGCGCCCGACCCCGGCTTCGCCTGGCTCGCCTACCGCTGGGCCGAGGGCGACGACCTCGACGACCTCCTCGGGTCGTCCGATCTCTCGGCCGGCGACTTCGTGCGCTGGACCAAGCAGGTACTCGACCTGGCCGGCCAGGTCGCGGACGCCGCCGGCGACACGCCGCTGCGGCGCACCGCCCGCGAGCTCAACGGCCTCGTGAAGCGCGGGGTCGTGGCGTACTCGGGGCTGGCCGAGTAGACACGGTCAGCGCGACCCCGCGAGTGCGATCAGCTCGCGGGCGCGTTGGAGGTCGGCGTCCGAGGCGCCGGTGCGCATCTGGGCGGCAAGGAGCTGTGCTCCGTCCCGGTGCACGTGCCAGACGCCGGCGAGGGCCTGTTCGGCGGCCGCGACAAACCGTTCCTCCTCGATCTGGGTGGGGACCACCGGCGAGACCGTCACCCGCCACTGCACCTGCCCCCACGTCTCGATCATCACCAGCCCCTCGTCATCGCTCGCCCAGGAGTACAGCTCCGCGACCCGGGTGCGCAGTTCGACGTCCCTCGCTCCTACTGCCAGATGGTCGGGTTGAACAAGGACGTCGTACTGCCTGCTGAGGTCTGAGGCGGATCGACGCGCCTCAAAGCTTCCGTGCTGCGCCGCGAGGTCGGCCAGCTGTCCGGCGAGTTGCTCGTGGTGAGCGCGCCGATAGTAGCCGGGGGCGAGGACCACCGTAGGCGAGAGGTCCTTCCACCGCAGCTCGGCCGCGCGATTGCCTGAACGTAGGACCACGGTGCTCACAGGGGCCTCCCGCCATGGTCGCGGTCGGTCGCGTTGTCCTTCGTCGTGTCCGCCAAGGCCGGCCGCGGCATCGTGAAGCTGTCGTGCAGCTTCGCGTCGTAGGTGGGGCCGAAGTCCTCGTCGGGGATCTGCTTGGGGCCGCGATACTCGACCATGCCACCGAGTTGATCGGTCAGATCGGTGAGGCTCTTTTGAAGGTCCCACTCCTTGGCCCAGATAGTCGTGTTCAGCGAGTTCGTCTCCCTCCGCAGGGCCGCGATCAGATCGAGGGGCTTCTCGCCCGAGATGGTCACGGTGACGCCTTCGGCCACGGCCGCGGAGGACGCAACGACCGCGCTGGCTGCGGTTGCCACGGTGAATCCGGCTGCCACGACCCCCGCGCTCGCGCCTGCGGTGAACGGGAGCGCGGCGACACCGATCAGGGAGCTGATGAGGAACAACACCGAGGACGCGCTCGGCCCGCCAGACACCGCCGGCGCAGCCTTCTCGACTGCGGCGCGAGTGGCGTCGACCAGTTTGCAGACGTCCTTGCGCGCGTTGTCCCACAGCTCCTCGGCTCCAAGGAGTGGGCCGCGCAGTCCTTCGACGGCTGAGAACTCGTTCCATACGACAGCGGGGATCTTCGGTGCGAACGACGTCTTGAACGTCTGTGCCGCGATGCCCGCCCAACTCGGAATCAGGCCGTCGATGCTGGTGAACATGTCAAAGTCGGCGTTGGGTGCGATGTTGCCCATCGCGACGAAGTCGGCGTGTCCGCCGGGCCCCACCACGAGTTCCTGGAGTGCAGGGCGCAACTGGTCGGCGAGTCCCTTGAAGGTGGCGGGTTCGGGGAACTTCGAGAACGGCTCGAAGAAGGTGACCAGATCAGCGAGCTCGCTCGTGATCTGGCCCTTCCGGGCCGACTCGTAGGCCTTGCGGTCCTCGACGAACCGGGGCAGGTCGCTGTCCTGGGAGTAGTTCTTGGCGTTGGTGACCGTCCAGTCGCGAAGATCGAGCTGCAGCTGGACCTCCTCGGCGCGCTGCTTCAAGGCGGATACGGCGGTGAGGAGCCCCGCATAGGTCGTGGTTTCAGTCATGGTCGGTATCTGCCCTGTTCAGCGAGTCGAAGTAGCTCTTGACGTCGTCGTCGGCCCGGGCGTAGTTCTGATCGGCACACCAGATCAGGGCTCGCCCCGAGTCGTTCAGGGAGGCGGCATTCGAGGTCAGCATCCGGTGGACCGCACTTGCGGCGGTCTTGTAGGCACTCGAGAAGCCTGTGGCGCCGATCCCGATCTGCGCGGGCCGATCGTTGGCCGCCGCGACGTCGACGTGGTCGATCACGGCAGCAGCGCTCGTGTGGGCGCCGCCCATGTCCTGGATCTCCTGGCCCGCGACACGCAGGTCCCACAGAGTTGTGGCTACTTCGACAGTGCTCATGCAGGCGACTTCCCCGGGCATCGACCCTACGAAACCCACTGAGGTGGGCCGGGCTGCCGGGGGCTCACGACGCCGAGGAGCGCACGCCCGTGATCGGCCAGGCCTCGCCGACGGAGTCCTCGTCGCGGATCGATGCTGCGATGACCGCTGCTAGGTCGGCACGGGGGACGGGGCCTGGAGTGACGTCGAGTCCCAGGTCGACCTCCCCGGAGGGCGGCTGGTCGGTGAGCGCGGACGGGCGGAACGACGTCCAGGCCAGACCACTGTCTGCCGCGGCTGCCACCTGCTGCTCGCCGTTCCAGACGCCCGGCACCGTGATCAGGCGCTGGACGCCCGCGCGCCGCGCGGCCGCCACGACCGGTTCGGGTGCGGAGGTGGAGGCATGGACGACGGCGGCGCACCCGCGCAGCGCCTGCGCGATCACGGCCGGGTCCTGATCCTCCAGGTCGACCATCCGCACCTCGGCGCCCAGTCTCTCCAGCGCCGCGCGATGGGCCTCGTTGCGCACCAGCGCCACCGGCGGGGCGTCCTCGCGCGCGGTGACGGCCTCGACCACCTGCCGCCCTAGCCGGCCATGGGCGCCGGTGACGGCAACGCGCGGACTGCTGGACCAGCGGTCCTCGCTCGCGCGGGTCGACCACGGCGCCGTAGGCCCGCTGAGGACCGGGAGCTCGGGCCGGTTGCGTCGCAGCCACTCCAGGGCCCGCTGGTGCTCGCCGTCGCGACCCTGGTCGGCCTCGGCGACCAGGACTGTACGCGCCTGCCGCGGGGTGAGTCCGAGCCAGCCGGCGAGGATCGGGTGGACCGGCGACTCGATCGGCGAGGTGGGCAGCAGGTCGTCGTCGGCGAGGGTGAAGCGCAGGCAGTCCAAGGGCATGTCGGCGCCGAGCTTCTTGCTCGCGGCGAGATCGAAGCGCACCTGGGCGACCGAGGTGATCCAGCCCCACGGGATCGTGGTCCAGGCCAGCTGTTCGGGGACGTCGGGAATGCCCATGCCTTCGTGCAGGTGCAGTCCGTCGTCGTCGAGCCGGGCGAGGACGGTCGGCGTCGAGGCCGAGCGGAGCGCACGGACCCCGCGCATGCCCGCCAGGGCGCCGAAGACCCCCAGGCCGCCGACGAACACCGCGCTGATCGTCGTCGGGCCGTCGAGGTCCTGCGTCATCAGGCCCAGCAGACAGCCCACGGCCAAGAACACCATGAACATGGTGAATCCGATCGCGAGGCCGGTGAGCCAGCGGAGCCCTGACGTCGAGGCCGAGCGGATCTCGTGAGGCTCAGCCACCAGCGAGCACACCGATCAGCCGCGTGGTGGGGGACTCCAGGCCCCACTGCAGCGCGAGAGCCTCCACTCGCTCCGGGTCGGCGGGCGTCGTGGGCAGTGCGAGCGCGCTGCGGTCGAGGTCGATGTCGCGGGCGACCGCGACGACTGTGGGGGCGACGGCGAGGTAGTCGGCGGCGTCCTTGATCTTGCCGCGCGGCCCGGGACCCATCTCGGAGGCCGGGTCGAGCGCGGCGGCGACGATGCCGTCGAGATCGCCGAAGCGCTGGAGCAGCGTGGCGGCGGTCTTCTCCCCGACCCCCTTGACGCCGGGCAGGCCGTCGGAGGCGTCGCCGCGCATGGTGGCGAAGTCGGCGTACTGGCCGGCCTCGATGGCGTACTTGTCGCGCACCCACTCCTCGGTGACCCGCTCGTGCCGCCCGACGCCCTTGCCGATGTAGAGGACCCGCACGTCCGCGGCGTCGTCGACGAGCTGGAACAGGTCGCGATCGCCGGTGACGATGTCGACCGGCTGCCCGGCGCCCGTGGCGAGCGTGCCGATCACGTCGTCGGCCTCGTAGCCCGGCGCCCCGATCACCGCCAGCCCGAACGCCTCGAGCACCTCGCGCAGGATCGGCACCTGGCGCTCGAGCGGGTCGGGCACCTCCTCGACGTCGGGGGCGGACTCGACCTCCTCCACCACCCGGTGCGCCTTGTAGGTGGGGATCAGGTCGACCCGCCACTGGGGCCGCCAGTCGTCGTCCCAGCAGCAGACCAGGTCGGTGGGCCGGTACTGGTCGACCAGGCGGCTGATGTAGTCGAGCATCCCGCGCACGGCGTTGACGTTGGTGCCGTCGGGTGCGGCGTACTCGGGCATCCCGAAGAAGGCTCGGAAGTACATCGAGGCGGAGTCGAGCAATAGCAGTCGGCCGGGCTCGGTCGGCGAGGTCACGACGAGCATCCTGTCATGGGGGCCGGCGCGAGGATCATCGGTCGAACTGGTCCGGTCGGCGGCGGAGATTGCGGATAGCCTGACGCCGTGATCACCGAGCTCGAGGCCACCGACCGCCGGATCCTCGAGCTGTTGGCCGCCGACGGCCGGATGTCGTTCACCGACCTCGGCAAGGCGACCGGCCTCTCGACGTCCGCGGTGCACCAGCGGGTCAAGCGGCTCGAACAGCGCGGCCTGATCCTCGGCTACGGCGCGACGGTGAACCATGACGGCATCGGCCTGCCCCTGACGGCGTTCATCTCGATCCGCCCGATCGACCCCTCCCAGCCCGACGACTCGCCCGAGCGCCTGCGCGGCATCAGCGAGATCGAGTCGTGCTGGTCGGTGGCCGGCGATGAGTCCTACATCCTCAAGGTGCGCGTCGCGACCCCCGCCGACATCGAGGATCTCCTGGCTCGCATCCGCGCGGCCGCCAACGTCGCCACCCGCACCACCATCGTCCTCTCCACACCGTACGAGAACCGTCCGGTGGTGGGTGGGTAGGTCGGCGGCGGGGCCCGGGATTTCCCCGGTCGACCGGGGAAGTATGAACTTGACGGCCGATATCCCGGCCCCCAAGTTCAGGTTTGGGCCGCCCAGTCGTCGTCTCAGGCGGCAACCGACCGGAACTGCGCACGGATCCGGTTCGCCGTCTCGATCGGGCGGTCGAGGTCGGCCCAGACCACCCGCACGCATCGCCAGCCGGTGAGGCGGCAGATGTGCTCCTCGCGTCGCTGCTCGCGCACGATCACGTCCTTCGCGCTCTCGTCCGCGCCGAGCAGCTTCCCGTACTTGACCTTGCCGTCGAACTCGGCGAACACCCCCAGCTCCGGCCAGGCGAGGTCGACGCGATGGAGGACCCGCCCCGCGGCGTCGGTGATCTCGTAGTTGACCTCCGGCGCCGGCAGGCTCTGCGCCCAGCACAGGTACCGAAGCCGGGTCTCGCCCACGGACTCCGCGCGAGCGTCGACGAGCCGGAGGATCAGGTCGGTTCGTAGCGTCTCGGGCCAGTGGTTCATCAGCTCGAACCGACTGGCGAGCCGATCGAGGTCGGTCAGCCCACGATGGAGAAGGTCGTCGATGACGACCATCGACGCTTCGGTCCCGGCGACGGTGGTGATCTCGAGCGCGGCGCGGGTGGGACTGACGACGAAGACCTCGTTGTGGAGCACGACGTCGCCCCGGAGAAGCCGACCCCGATGCTGCACGACGCCGGCCTGGCGCCGGCCCGTCCTCCCGTCCAGACGCGTCAGGTGGGCCTCGGTGACGTCGAGGTCCCACAGCGGCGCCGCCCACTCGTGGACTGCACTGGTGTGGCTGAGCATCACCCTGGTCTGTGACTGGCGGTAGGCCGCGCGGCTCAACAGGCCGAAGCGCTGCTCGCGCGAGAGCGTGCGCCACTCCTCCCCGGAGACGTACGCGCCGTGGCGGACCCGATGCCACGCGCCGGACTTCACGAGCGCGGTGATCGCGTGGTCGTGGTAGCCGAGCGCTTCGGCCTCACGGCGCAGGAAGACGCCGTACTTGTCGCAGATCTGAAGCAGTACCGGGTCCATGGGGCCAGAGTGCTCGGTTGCATCGACGAGCACACCCCCGACGTCACCGCCTGTGGACAACGCGCTCGCAGGGAAGCGTCCGGCCGAGCCGGCGACGTCCTCGCTGGCTCGACTGGGCGGCCAAAGTCTGAACTTAGCGGGCGGGATATCGGCCGCTAAGTTCAGACTTCCCCGGTCGACCGGGGAAATCCCGCCCCCGGACCCCCAGGTCAGTAGGCCTGAAGCGCGGCGGTACGGCGGGAGGCCTCGGCGACCTCGGCCGCCTTGAGGGCGGACTCGTCGAGGTCGGCGTGCTCGGCCCACCAGGCCTGGCCCTCGGCGGGGAGGGTGTGGATCGGGTCGTAGTACTCGTAGGTGCGCTCGAGGGCGTCGGCGGAGTCGGCCTCGATGGAGGTGCGGTAGTTCTTGGTCCAGTACGAGATGCCGCGCACCTGGTCGTAGGAGGCGAGCTGGTGGACCCAGCGCTTCCCGACGAACGGGACGTCGCACACGATGCGCGGGGTCGCGAAGCCGGGGAGGTAGCCCATGATGTGGTGCTGCAGACGCTGGGCGTCGCCGACCGAGACCCGCCAGTGCTCCGAGTACGGGATCATGTCGCACATGTAGAAGTAGTAGGGCATGATCTGCGCGCCGTCGAGGAGGCGGAAGCACAGGTCGAGCAGCGCGTGCGGGTCGGCGTTGACGCCGTTGAGCAGCACGCCCTGGTTGCGCACGTCGCGGACGCCGGCCTCCAGCATCGCCTTGGACGCCTCGGCCACGATCGGGGTGATCGAGTTGGCGTGGTTGGCGTGGGTGTGGATCGCGATCGAGACGCCGCGGGAGCGGGCCAGGCCGGAGACCCGCGCCACGCCCTCGCGCACGTCGGGCTGCAGCCAGTGCTGGGGCAGCCCGATCAGCGCCTTGGTGGCCAGCCGGATGTCGCGGATGTTGTCGACCTCGAGCAGCGAGGTGAGGAAGGCCTCCAGGCGGGGCCAGGGCATGTTGGCGACGTCGCCGCCGGAGACCACGACGTCGCGCACGGTGGGGGTGCGGCGCAGGTAGTCGAGCATCGACTCCAGCCGGTCGTTGGGCTTGGCGACGAACTTGAGCTTGTCGACGGTGGGGGTGGAGTTGCCGACCAGGTCCATGCGGGTGCAGTGACCGCAGTACTGCGGGCACGTGGGCAGCAGCTCGGCGAGCACCTTGGTGGGGTAGCGGTGGGTGAGGCCCTCGGCGACCCACATGTCGTGCTCGTGCAGCGAGTCGCGCGTGGCGTGCGGGTGGGAGGCCCAGTCGGTGCGACGGTCGCTGAACACCGGGATCATGTAGCCGCGGACCGGGTCGGCGTAGAAGGCGTCGGTCAGCGAGCCGGGACCGGCGGGCACCTCGTGGGGGACCATCGTGTTCATCATCTGCGGCGGCACCAGCATCGACATGGTGGCCCGCTCGGCCTGGTCGCGCTCGAGGTCGGCGTAGAACCGCTCGTCGACCAGGTCGCCGAGCAGCTCGCGCAGCTGCTTGACGTTCTTGATGCAGTGGGCGCGCTGCCACTGGACCGAGGCCCAGTCCTCGGCGGTGACGTCGCGCCACCCGGGGAAACGGGTCCAGTCGGGCTCGACGAGCTCGGTCTGCTGGTACGGGTAGGGCTGACCGGTGTCCAGGCCGAAGCTGGTCTCGATGCTCATGGCTGCTCCTGCGGGTCTGCTGCGGGTACGCGGCTGGGTTGGCTCTCAGGCGGCGCGGCGGTTTGTGGGGCGCACCACTCTCGTCGTTAGACTACGTGGAGATCATTCGGTTTGCACATCAACTCACCGGACGATTTCCCGCTTCACGATGATCACAACGGAGGACACTTCGTCATGCCCACCACCGAAGCCGACCCGACCGGGCTCCACCGCGTGCTGGACGAGCCGGCCGTGCTGCCGCAGGCCGCGCGTCGTCTCGACACCCGTCGCGACCTGTGGGACGACGAGGTCCGCATCCGCGTCGAGCGCCTCAACCTCGACGCCGCCTCCTTCCGCCAGCTCGAGCGGACCCACGCCCGTCCCGACGGCACCCCGGACGGCGCCGCCGTCCGCGCCGCGGTGCTCGACATCGTCGGCGAGCGCGGCAAGATGCAGAACCCCGAGACCGGCTCGGGCGGCATGCTGGTCGGCACCGTCGAGGAGGTCGGTCCCGCCTCGCCGCTGGGCCTGAAGGCCGGCGACAAGGTCGCCACCCTGGTCTCCCTCACCCTGACCCCGCTGGTCATCGAGGACGGCCTCGCCGACTGGGACGGCCTCGGCGAGCAGGTGCCGTGCGACGGGTACGCCGTCCTCTTCGGCCGCTCGATCGCCGCCGTCCTGCCCGACGACCTGCCCAGCGCCCTGAGCCTGTCGGTGATGGACGTCTGCGGCGCGCCGGCGCTCACCGCCCGCGTCGTGGAGGAGTACCTCGCCGCCGGGAAGGCCCCGGTCGTCACGGTCATCGGCGGCGCCGGAAAGTCCGGGTCGCTCAGTCTCGCCGCGGCCCGAGCCGCCGGCGCCGCCCACACCATCGGCGTGGTGCCGCACCGCGCCGAGGCCGACCTGCTGGCCGGCACCGACCTGGCCGACCAGGTCGCCATCGCCGACGCGCGCGACCCGATCGCCCTGCGCGAGGCCGTCGAGAAGTCGGGCGGCCCGGCCGACCTGACCGTGGTGTGCGTCGACGTCCCCGGCTGCGAGGGCGGCGCCATCCTCTCCACCGCCGAGGGCGGCACGGTCATCTTCTTCTCCATGGCCACCTCCTTCTCCGCCGCGGCCCTCGGTGCCGAGGGCCTGGCCGCCGACGTCCGGATGCTCGTCGGCAACGGCTACGTCCCAGGCCACGCGGACTACGCCCTGGAGCTGCTGCGTGCCAACGACGGCGTGCGGCGCCTGTTCGAGGGCCGGCTGACGGAGTCGTCGTGACCCGGGAGCCGAGGCGAGCTGCGCTCGTCCTCACCGGAGGCGCCGGGGGAGTGGCCGTCGCGTTCGAGGACGGCATCATCACCGCCACCGGGGCCGAGGTCGGCGAGATCCCCGCCGACGTCGAGCGGGTCGACGTCGACGGCGCACTCATCCTCCCGGCGTTCACCGACGCCCACGTGCACACCGTCCGCACCGGCTTCGCGCTCACCGGGCTCGACGTGTCGGGACAGCCGAGCCTCGCGGCCACCCTGGACGCGCTCGCCGACCACGCGACCCGGCGTCCGGACGCCGCCGTCCTGGTCGGCCAGGGCTGGGACGAGACGGCCTGGCCCGAGCACCGGCCGCCCACCGGCGCCGAGCTCGATCGCGCCGCCCCCGGGCGCCGGACCTACCTGAACCGCATCGACGGGCACTCCTCGATCCTCTCGCCGGCCCTGGCCGCGCTCGTGCCGGGCATCGAGACGCTCGACGGCTGGAGCGACGACGGCCGCGTCGAACGCGCGGCCCACCACGCCGCACGCGCCGCACTGGAGACCCTCATCGACGACGCCGCCCGGCTCGACGCGGCGCGGACCGCGTGCCGGGCGATGGCGGCCGTCGGGATCGGCTCCTTCCACGAGAACGCCTCCCCGCTGATCGGCCCGGAGTCCGAGGTGGTCGCGGTGCGACAGGCCGCCGAGGAGGTCGGGCTCCGAGCCACCGTCTACTGGGGTGAGCTGCAGGCCATCGACACCGCGCGCCGGCTTCGGGTCGCAGGGCTCGCCGGCGACCTCACGGCCGACGGCGCCTTCGGCTCCCGCACCGCCGCGCTGAGCGCTCCCTACGCCGACGCGCCCGGCAGCTGTGGGCACGGCTATCTCACCGCCGAACAGGTGCGCGACCACGTGGTGGCCTGCGACGAGGCCGGGATCCAGGCCGGCTTCCACGTGATCGGCGATGCCGCGCTCGAGGAGGTCGCCGCCGGATTCGAGCTGGCCGACCAGATCCGACCGGTGCGCCCGGGCCACCGGCTCGAGCACGTCGAGCTGCCCTCACCGCGAGTGATCGCCACGATGGCGCGTCTGGGCATCATCGCCAGCGTCCAGCCGATGTTCGACGGCCTGTGGGGCGGCCCCGGGGGCATGTACGCCGAGCGGCTGGGGGAGCGGTGGGCGGCCACCAACCCGTTCGCCGCGCTGCACGACGCCGGCGTCCCGGTGGCCTTCGGCTCCGACTCGCCGGTGACGCCGCTAGGCCCCTGGGCGGCCATCCGCGCCGCGATCCACCACCGCAACCCCGAACACGCCCTGTGTCCGACCGCTGCCTTCGCCGCGCACACCGGTGGCGCCGAGCTCGTCGTCGGCGCACCCGCCGACCTCGCGATCTGGCACACGACGTCGGAGATCGTCGAAGGGCTTCCGACGCTGGCGCCCGGCGAGGACGATCGAGACCTGCCCACCCTCGTCCGACTGATCGTGGACGGCCGCACCGTTCACCCCACCGACCGACCTGCAGAGCAACCCTGAGGACCCGCATGACCACCGCACGCTCCAAGCTGAACCTCGACCCGGCCACCGTCCGGCACGCGCGCAGCCTGGCCCGCAAGGCCGGACGGCCGATCGTGACGCTGGCCAAGCGGCACACCACCGTCGCCGTCGAGCGAGCCACACTGCGCCTGGCCGGCCTCGCCGGCGCCGACGACGAGGGCTCGCCCTGGGTCAACCGGCTCGCCGACGCCGTCCGCGCCGATCTCCACGACGAAGGCGGCCTCGAGCACGGTCTCGCGCTGCCGGTCTGGGACGCGCTGCTGCGCGGC
Organism: Nocardioides epinepheli; assembly: GCF_037936805.1. NCBI lineage: Bacteria > Bacillati > Actinomycetota > Actinomycetes > Propionibacteriales > Nocardioidaceae > Nocardioides > Nocardioides epinepheli. Next base: position 221,842 of record NZ_JBBMMC010000005.1, read on the forward strand.
GAGGCAGAGGACCTCACCATGCTCGCGCAGAAGGCCGCCGCCGGCTCGGTGCGCTTCCGGCTCCCCGAGGGCAAGGACGCCGAGCGCGCCCGCAAGGCGAGCCGGCGTGCCGTCGCACGCGGCATCAAGACGATCGACAAGCGGCGTCTCGAGCGCGAGCGGCTGATCAAGCGCCACGGCGACGCCCCGCGCCAGCCCTGGATCTACCTCATCGTCGCCACCGGCGACATCTACGAGGACATGCCCCAGGCCCAGCAGGCCGCGCGCGAGGGCGCCGACGTCATCGCCGTCATCCGCTCCACCGGCCAGAGCCTGCTCGACTTCGTGCCCGAGGGCGCGACCCGCGAGGGCTATGCGGGCACGTACGCGACGCAGGAGAACTTCCGGCTCATGCGCGCTGCGCTGGACGAGTCGTCGAAGGAGCTGGGCCGCTACGTCCGGCTCACCAACTACGCCAGCGGCCTGTGCATGCCGGAGATCGCCGCGCTCGCCGGGCTCGAGCGCCTCGACATGATGCTCAACGACTCGATGTACGGGATCCTCTTCCGCGACATCAACCCCGTGCGCACCTTCGTCGACCAGCGCTTCAGCCGTCAGGTCCACGCCCGCGCCGGCATCATCATCAACACCGGCGAGGACAACTACCTCACCACCGCCGACGCCGTCGAGGCCGCCCACACCGTCACCACCAGCCAGCTGCTCAACGAGTACTTCGCCAAGGAGGCCGGCCTCGAGGACTGGCAGCTCGGCCTGGGGCACGCCTTCGAGATCGACCCGGCGATCCCCGACTCGTTCCGGATGGAGCTCGCCCACGCCCTGCTGGCGCGCGAGCTGTTCCCCAAGGCCCCGCTGAAGTGGATGCCGCCGACGCGTCACATGACCGGCGACGTCTTCCGCGGCAACCTGCTCGACGGCTTCTTCAACCTCGCCGGCGCCCTCACCGGTCAGGGAATCCTGCTGGTCGGGATGATGACCGAGGCCGTCGTCACCCCGTGGATCTCCGACCGCGACATCGCCCTGCAGAACGTCCGGTACGTCATGGACGCCGCGGGCTCGCTGCACGAGGACTTCCAGCCCGCGCCGGGCGGGTTCATCGTCGAGCGCGCCCACCGAGTGCTCGCCGAGTCGATCGAGCTGCTCGACCAGATCACCGACACGACCCACGGCCGGGGGCTGCTCGATGCGATCGCCGACGGCACGTTCGGCCTGATGAAGCGTCCCGCCGACGCCGGCCGCGGCCTGGAGGGCGTGGCGAAGAAGTCGTCGGCCTACTACAACCCAGCCACCGAGATCCTCGACGCCAAGGAGGCGCTGTGACCAGCCCGAGCAGCCCGGCCAGCCCGATCCGGCCCTATGGCGACACCACCGGCGACGGCATGGTGCAGCTGAGCTTCACGCTGCCCATGCCGCACTCCAAGGTCGCCGACGGGTCCGCGGTCCAGTTGGCCAACAAGATGGGCATGGACCCGGCGCTGGTGGTGCACAGCAAGCCGATGGGCCCCGACTTCACGTTCTTCGTCGTCTACGGCCGGGTCAACCACCTCGTCGAGCCGAGCAAGGTCACCGTCGTCGAGCGCGACTACCCGCTGCTGACGCCGAAGGAGGTCAATGCGGCCGTCAAGCGCTCCATGCGGCGGCGGCTGACGGTCGTGGGGGCCTGCATCGGCACCGACGCGCACACGGTCGGCATCGACGCGATCCTCAACATCAAGGGCTTCGCCGGGGAGAAGGGCCTGGAGTACTACCGCGAGCTGAAGGTGGTCAACCTCGGCGCCCAGGTCTCGGTGCCCCAGCTGGTCGAGAGGGCGCGCGAGGAGAAGGCCGACGCCGTCCTGGTCTCGCAGGTCGTCACCCAACGCGATGCACACCTGCTCAACACCCGCGAGATGTCGGCGGCGTTCCGCGAGTCCTACCCGGCCGCCAAGCGTCCCCTGCTGATCGTCGGCGGCCCCCGCTTCGACGAGACGATGGCCGGCGAGCTCGGCGTCGACCGCGTCTTCGGCCGCGGCACCACGCCCGGCGAGGTCGCCTCCTTCCTCGCCCACCGACTCACCGCTGGAAAGGTCGCCTGATGAACCAGCCCGCACCCGAGCTCGTCGGCACCCGCGTCGTCCACCGGCGTTACGTGCCCTACTCCCACGCCCACTACGCCGGCAACCTCGTCGACGGTGCCTACAGCCTGGCGCTGTTCGGCGACATCGCTACCGAGATGTGCATCCGCACCGACGGCGACGAGGGCCTGTTCGCCTCCTACAGCGACGTGCAGTTCCGGGCGCCGGTCCGCGCCGGCGACGTACTCGAGGTGACCGCCGAGGTCGTCAAGGCCGGCACCCGGTCGCGCGTCCTCGAGTTCGCCGTGCACGTGGTGGCCCGAGGAGCCGCGACCGCCGAGCGTCCGGGCGCCGCGGAGATCCTCGACCCCGCGGTCGTGGCGACCACCGCCACCGGGACCGTCGTCGTCCCGCCACCCGCCTGACGAGGCTCGTACCGCCCTCACTCGGCGTGTCGTCTCGCGACACGCCGAGAATTGGATGATTCTTGGATCTCTTTTCCCGCCGCACGCACGGCGCTGACCTGCGGGTTCCCGCGTCTGTGCAGGTCAGCGTCCGGTTGACACCACCAGGCTGAGCGAAGGAGTCTGACTCGTCCGCCCAGCCAGGTCGCCGGGTTCGGACCGGGGTCCGAGTGGCCGGGAGAAGACAGACGTCCCCAGCGTCTGCTCCGTCCCGGTTCGCGGAGGCCGGTCCGCCCCGACGAGGGCGGCGCGGGAGGGGACGGCGTTCCCTAGAAAACGCACCCGGTCGTGGCAGCCGGTCATGGCGGGTGCGGTCCGAAGGTCGTCGCCTCCTCCCGCACCTGCTCGGGCGCGCCTGCGACGGCGGGTACCGTTCACCTCGTGCTGCGCCGGACCCTCGCCGCGTCGCTCGCCGGGGTCGTGCTCTCCTTCGCCTTCGAACCGGTGGCGGTCGCCTACCTGATGCCGCTGTGCCTGGCTGTCTACGCGGTGGCGACCCACGGCGTACGGGCGCGCGTCGGCTTCGTCGCCGGTCTCGGCTTCGGCGTGGGCTTCTACTTCGTGCACATCTACTGGATGAGCCCCTCCATCGGGGCGGCCGCCTGGCTCGCGCTGGCCGGAGTGGAGGCGCTGTTCTACGGGCTCCTCGGCGCGGTCTCCACGGTGCTCCAACGGCTGCGTGCCTGGCCCGCATGGCTCGCCCTGGCGTGGGTGTCGATGGAGACGATCCGTGCCACCTGGCCGTTCAGCGGGATGCCCTGGGGCCGGCTTGGCTTCGGCGTGATCGACACCCCGCTCGCGCCCGCGCTCGCCTACGTCGGGGTCAACGGCGTGAGCCTGGTGGTCGCGCTCCTCGGCTTCCTCCTCGCGCGTCTGGTGCTGAGCCGGACTCTCGACGAGAGGCTCGCGTCCGCAGCCGCCGCGGTGGTCGTGGCCGCGGTGGCCGTCGTCCCCGTCGTCCTCCCCTGGACGTTGTCGGCCTCCGGCTCCACGACCGTCGCGGTGGTCCAGGGCAACGTGCCCGGCCGCGGCGACGACGTCCTGGTCGACGTCGAGGGGCTCACCCAGAACCACGTGGACGCGACGGTCGATCTGGCCGCCCAGGTCGACGCCGGTGCCGTGCCCCGACCCGACCTGGTGATCTGGCCGGAGAACTCCACGGCGCGCGACCCCTTCGAGGACGCCTCGATCCATGCCGGCATCGAGACCGCGGTGAAGGCCGTCGGCGTCCCGATCCTGGTCGGCGGCATCGTCGACGCCGGAGAGGACCACATCTTGAACCAGGGGATCGTCTGGGATCCGGTCACCGGCCCGGGGGAGCGGTACACCAAGTGGCACCCGGTCGCCTACGGCGAGTACATCCCGCTGCGGGGTCTGCTCGCGCGCACCGGTATCACCGAGAAGGGCCAGCTGGCCCGGATCCCGCGCGACATGATCGCCGGGCACCGCACCGAGCCGCTTACGATCGCGGGGATCCCGGTCGCCGACGCGATCTGCTTCGACATCGCCTACGACGACGGTCTCCTCGCCCAGCTCGACCACGGCGCCGAGCTCCTCACCGTGCAGACCAGCAATGCCAGCTTCATCTTCACCGACCAGATCGAGCAGCAGTTCGCGATCACCCGGGCCCGCGCGATCGAGACCGGTCGTTACGTGGCGGTGGCCTCCACCAACGGCGTCTCCGGCGTCATCGCACCCGATGGCAGCGTGGTGGCCCGCACCGAGCGTCGTACGCAGGACGTCGTGGTCGAGACGGTCGACCTGTACCGAGGACACACCCCGGGTCTGGGGGTCGCCAACGGCCTGCGGCTGATCTCGTACGGCGCTACGATCCTCGGTGTCGCCTGGGGCGTGCTGCTGCTCCGGCGCGATCGACGCGGGTCGGCCTCGCCGGTCGCGGACCCCACCGCCGTCGATCAGCCATCGGGCGTCGGGGAGACTGCCTGACGATGTCTACCCCGCCCAACCCCTCCGCCCGGTCCGCCCCGTCCATCGTGATGGTGCTCCCGACCTACGACGAGGCCGACAACCTCGCGTGGATCGTCGGGCGCCTGCGTGCCGCGCAGCCCGACGTCGACGTCCTCGTGGTCGACGACCAGTCGCCCGACGGGACCGGCGACATCGCCGACGCCCTTGCGGCGGAGGATCCGCGCATCCATGTGCTCCACCGGACCGCGAAGGGTGGGCTGGGCGCCGCCTACCTGCACGGGTTCGCCTGGGCCCTGGAGCACGACTTCGACGTCATCGGCGAGATGGACGCCGACGGCTCCCACCAGCCCGAGCAGCTGCACCGGCTCATCGAGGCGCTCCCCGAGGCCGACCTGGTCATCGGGTCACGGTGGATCCCGGGTGGCAGCGTCGTGAACTGGCCGCTGCGCCGCGAGATCCTCTCCCGAGGCGGGAACCTGTATGTGCGGCTCCTCCTCGGCATCGGGGTGCGCGACGCCACGGCCGGGTTCCGGCTCTACCACCGAGCGACCCTCGAGGCGATCGGCCTCGAGCAGGTGCGCTCGACCGGCTATGTCTTCCAGACCGACCTGGTCAGCCGCACGCTCCGCGCCGGACTCACGGTCAAGGAGGTGCCGATCGAGTTCGTCGAACGCGTGCGCGGTGCCTCGAAGATGAGCGGAGCGGTCGCGTCGGAGTCGCTCAAGCGGATCACCGCCTGGGGACTTCGGGAGCGGCGTGCCCAGGCCCGCCGGCTGATGAACCGCGTGGGGGAGCGCACCCGCTGAGGGTGAGCCGGGCCGGGTTCTGGTCGTCTGCCTACACTCGAAGCATGGCTCGGCGTCGGCGACTCTCGTGGTATCTGGTGGTGGCCTTCGTGCTGCTCCCGATCCTGGAGATCTTCCTGCTGATCCAGCTCGGCCAGGCGATCGGCGCCGGCTGGGTGATCGCACTGGTGATCGCCGGATGCGTGCTCGGAAGCGTGGTGGCCCGCACCGCCGGAGCCCGCGCCTGGCAGGGTCTGCGGACAGCACTCGAGAGCGGCGAGATGCCCGACGACCGGCTCGCCGACGGCGCCCTGATGCTGCTCGGTGGGCTGTTGCTCGTCGTTCCGGGGCCGATCACCGACGTCGTGGGCCTGTTGCTGATCCTCCCGCTCACCCGACCCCTGTTCCGCGGCCTGCTGGCGCGTTCGGTCGGGCGGCGGCTTCGCGTGATCGGGCCGCTCGGACCGACGCCGGGCCCGGGGAGAGCCCCGTTCGGTCCGACCGGTCCGGTGGTGCGCGGCGAGGTCGTCGACGAGTAGGGCTTGCACGGACCGGCTGCTGACCACACGGTGCCCGAACAGACGACTCGCCCCGAACCGAACGGTTCGGGGCGAGAGGGTCTAGGACGGGTCGGTCCTCAGACCGAGGCGCGGCGCTTCTTGCCGGTCGAGCGGTGCAGGTGGGCGGGACCGATCTCGCCACCGCGCAGCAGCTCGAGACGCTCCTTGAGGATGTCCTCGAGCTCCTTCTCCGAGCGCCGCTCCAGGAGCATGTCCCAGTGCGTACGGACCGGCTTCTCGACCTTCTCCTCGCGCTCGATGCCGGCGGTGCTCAACGCCTCGGCGCCGCAACGCGGGCACTCCCAGACTGCGGGCACGTCTGCCTCGACAGACATCGTGATCTCGAACTCGTGGCCGTGGGCACAGCGGTAGCCGACCTGCTGGCGCGCGGCGAACTCGATGCCTCGCTCGTCCTCGAAGCTCTGTCCGCCAAGTCGTGCGCCACGCAGTGTTCGCTCTGCCATGGTGCACCTCCCAACTGCGTGTGTGTCCGCGTCGTCGTGTGTGGGCGGGGGCTTGTACCACCCGCTCCTTCGTCAACGTTACCCAGCCTCCCAAGATTCCACGCAGGATCGGGAATTACCGGCAGAGACGCTTTCGTCACACAGCGGTGCCAGGGCGTGTGCCCTAGCCCACGACGTTGGCGGGCACCCGGTTCCCGGCCTCGCGGATCCCGCGTTCTGGGTCGACCCGGAGCAGCAGGAGCGCGCCGACCGCGAAGAACACGATCAGTGCCAGGATCGCCGGGCGATAGGAGTCGGTGAGCTGGAACATGACGGCGAAGACCAACGTGCCGAGCCACGACGTCCCGCGCTCGCAGGCGTTGTAGAGCGCGAAGTACTCACCCTCGCGGCCGCGCGGGATGAGCAGGCTGTAGAAGGAGCGGGACAGCGCCTGGGTGCCACCGAGCACCAGTCCGATCGCGATCGCGACCAGGAGGAACAGGGGCACGTTCTTGGCGGGCAGGAAGAACGCCGCCACGACGATCACGATCCAGGCGTAGGTGCCGTACAGGATCGGCCGGTAGCCGCCGTAGCGCTGGGCCAGCCGGCCGAAGAGCAGCGCACCGCCGAAGGCGACGAACTGGATGAGCAGGATCGTGCCGATCAGCACGCTGTCGCCGAAGCCGAGCTGCTTGGAACCGTAGGTGGAGGCGGCGTAGATGACGGTCTGGATGCCGTCGTTGAAGAACAGATAGGCCGCGAGGAAGGTGAGCGTCACCGGATAGTTGCGCAGGTCCTTCAGGGTGCGCCACAGCTGACCGAAGCTGCGGTCGAAGACGTTGCCCTTGATCTCCAGGCTGCCGACGGGCGGGTGATCACTCAGCTTCACGAACGGGATGATCGTGAACGCGGCCCACCAGATCGCCGCCGAGAGCAGCGACAGACGCACCGCCATCGAGCTGGACAGCCCGATGGCGTCGTGCCCCAGGAACATCGCCAGGTTGATCGCCAGCAGGATGCCGCCGCCGAGATAGCCGAAGGCCCAGCCGCGCGAGGACACCCGGTCGCGCTCGGCCTCGGTGGAGATGTCGACCAGGATCGCGGAGTAGCTGATCACCGAGCAGCCCGCCAGGATGCTGGAGAGGACGATCGCGATCGCGCCGATCTGCCAGTCGTCGTCCTTGAGGAAGAACAGCAGTGAGGCACACGCGGCGCCGGCCCAGGCGAAGAAGGCCATGTGGCGCTTCTTGTGGGCCGAGCGGTCGACCATGGCGCCCACGATGGGAAGCAGGAAGGCGCTGAAGATGGTCGCGAAGCTCGTCAGGTAGAACGGCAGGGAGCCGGCGGCGAGATGCAGGCCGAGGACGTCGACGGTGTTGCCGCACGTGGCGGCGTCGTCGAGGTTGTCGGGGCAGCCGGCGGCGTTGCCGGCGACCTCGATCATGTACGGGGCGAACATGACGCTCAGCACAGTCGTGTAGTACGCGCTGTTGGCCCAGTCGTACCAGTACCACGCCTTCTGTTCGCGAGCGCGCGCGAGCGGTGCGAGGTCGGCGATGCCGGTCATCGGTTCTCCCTCCACTGGCCGCGCTCGGCGAGCACGTCCTTCAACACGTCGGTCCGGTCGGTGATCAGGCCGTCGACGCCCAGGTCGATCAGCTCGCGGATCTCGTCGGCCTCGTCGATGGTCCAGACGTGCACATGCTTGCCTGCCTGGTGCGCGGTTCGCACGAGCCGCGCCGACACGATCGGCAGCCGGCCGCGGTCGCGGGGCACCTGGAGGGCGTCGAAGGCGGCCCGGCGGCTCGGCAGCGCGAGGAACCTGGCCACCTCCGCGGGCGCGGCGGACGTCGCCACCCGTCCTTCGGTGAGCCTGCGGAACTCGCGCAGCCGGGCGCGCGAGAAGGAGCCGACCAGGACGTCGTCCTGCAGGTCGCGCGCCGCGATGAGGTCGGCCAGCGGCCGTACCGCGCCGTCGGACTTGAGGTCGATGTTGAACCGGACGCCGGGCAGTGCGTCGAGCAGTGCGCCGAGCGTGGGCACCTCTGCCCGGCCGCCGATCCGGGCGTTGGCGATCTCCGCGAGGGTCAGCCCGGCGATCGGACCCTGCTGGTCGGTGACCCGGTCGAGCACGTCGTCGTGGAAGGCCAGCAGCGCGCCGTCCGCGGTGGCGTGCACATCGGTCTCCAGGTAGCGGTAGCCGAGGTCGACCGCGTGCTGGAAGGCCTCCAGCGTGTTCTCGAGTCCGTCGAGGTCGGGGTGGGTCGCGCCGCCGCGGTGTGCGAAGGCGAGCACCGGCGCCGGATCGTCGAGGACCTCGTCGAGGAACGGCCGGCCCGTTCGCGGGGTCGTGGTGGTGGGCACGGGGTGCAGTATGTCGCCCCGACGCCTCGCCGCGCCGGATGTTGTGCATGCGAGCCCGGCGAGCACCGACGAAACCCCGGCACCCGAGGGACCCGCCGCCGGAGGTTGAGCAAGCGAGCCCGGCGAGCACCGACGAAACCCCGGCACCCAAGGGACCCGCCGCCGGAGGTTGAGCAAGCGAGCGCAGCGAGCGCCGACGAACCCCCGGCGACCGTCGCTGCCAGGCTTCCCGAGGACACTCACGAGATCTCGACGCGCCGGTTCACGCGCCTCGCAGGCTCAGCGCGTGACGGCTTGCTCGATCACCGACGATCGCACCCTCGCTGCGCTCGGGTGCGATCAGAAGTCGCGGAAGGTCTCGATCGAGGCGCCCAGGGTGTTGAGGCGCTCGGCGAGGTCCTCGTAGCCGCGGTGGATCACGTAGGTGCTGCGCAGGACCGAGGTGCCCTTGCTGGCGAGCATCGCGAGCAGGATCACCACCGCCGGACGCAGCGCGGGCGGGCAGACGAGCTCGGCGCCGGAGAACGACGTCGGGCCCTCGATCATGACGCGGTGCGGGTCGAGGAGCTTGACGTGGCCACCGAGCTTGGTGAGCTCGGTGAGGTAGATGGCGCGGTTCTCATAGACCCAGTCGTGCAGGAAGGTCTGCCCGTCGGCCACCGCCGCGATGACGGCGAAGAAGGGCAGGTTGTCGATGTTCAGACCCGGGAACGGCATGGGGTGGATCTTGTCGAGCGGTGCGTGGAGCACGGAGGCCTTGGTGGTCAGGTCGACCAGCCGCGTGTGACCGTTGAGCGCGACGTACTCCTCGGTGCGCTCGTAGGAGAAGCCCATCTCCTCCAGGACCGCGAGCTCGATCTCGAGGAACTCGATCGGCACCCGCTTGATGGTGATCTCCGACTTGGTGACGATGGCTGCGGCCAGCAGCGACATCGCCTCGATCGGGTCCTCGCTGGGCGCGTAGTCGACGTCGACGTCGATGCTCTCGACGCCGGTGACGCGCAGGGTCGTGGAGCCGATGCCCTCGATCTCGACGCCGAGCTTCTGCAGGTAGAAGCACAGGTCCTGAACCATGTAGTTCGACGAGGCGTTGCGGATGACCGTCGTGCCGGGGTGCAGCGCGGCCGCCATGAGGGCGTTCTCGGTGACGGTGTCGCCCCGCTCGGTGAGCACGATCGGCCGCCCCGGCTCGATCGCTCGGTTGACCTGGGCGTGATAGCTGCCGTCGGTGGCCTTGACCTCGAGCCCGAACGGGCGCAGCGCCGAGAGGTGCGGCTCGACGGTGCGGGTGCCGAGGTTGCAGCCGCCGGCGTAGGGGAGATCGAAGGTGTCGGCCTGGTGGAGGAGCGGGCCGAGGAACATGATCACCGAGCGGGTCCGGCGGGCGGCGGCCTCGTCGATGCGGGTCAGGTCGAGCTCGCGCGGGGGCACGATCTCGAGATCGTTGTCGCTGTTGAGCCACCGGGTGCGGACCCCGAGGCTGTTGAGCACCTCGAGGAGTCGGTTGACCTCTTCGATGCGGGCGACCTTGCGCAAGGTGGTGCGGCCGCGGTTGAGCAGGGAGGCGCACAGCAGCGCGACGCCGGCGTTCTTGGAGGTCTTGACGTCGATGGACCCGGTGAGCGTGGTGGGCCCGGTGACGCGCAGGTGCGTCGGACCCAGCTCGACGATCTCGGAGTCGAGGGCCTCGCCGACGCGGGCCACCATCTCCAGGGACAGGTTCTGGTGGCCCTTCTCCATGCGGTTGATCGCACTCTGGCTGGTGCCGAGCTGAGCGGCGAGCTGCGCCTGGGTGAGTCCTCGGTGCAGGCGGGCGTCGCGGATCAGGGTTCCGATACGGCTCTTGTACTCGGTCGACATGGAACTCACGGTAACTCACATATGAGATACCGCAACAACCGACGCGACCGGGGTGTCGTCGTCATGCGGGGCGGGTGCCAGGATCGGTGCCCATGAAGGCAACCGTGATCCACGGACCCGGCGACATCCGCTTCGAGGAGGTGCCCGATCCGAGGATCGAGGCGCCGACCGACGCGGTCGTCAAGGTCCACACCTCCTGCATCTGCGGCTCCGACCTGTGGCCCTACCGCGGCGAGGACGCCGTCGCCGAGCCCCGCACGATCGGGCACGAGTGTCTCGGCATCGTCGAGGAGGTGGGCGCCGACGTCACCTCCTTCGCGCCCGGCGACTTCGTGGTCGTGCCCTTCGACCACTGTGACAACACCTGCCCGGCCTGCCGGCTCGGCGTCCAGTCGGCGTGCGTGAACTACGGCGTCACCCGCAGCGGGCAGGCCGAGTACGCCCGGGTCACCCAGGCCGAGGGGAGCCTGGTGAAGATCGACGGCGCCCCCGACGCCGACCTGATCCCGGCCCTGATGAGCCTCTCGGACGTGATGGCCACCGGCTGGCATGCCGCGGTCGCCTCCGGGGTGCACGAGGGCGGCACCGCCGTGGTCGTCGGCGACGGCGCCGTCGGGCTGTGCGGCGTCCTCGCTGCCCGCGAGCTCGGTGCCGAGACGATCATCGCGATGTCGCGCCACCAGCCACGCCAGGACCTGGCCCGTCGGTTCGGAGCGACCCACATCGTCGCCGAGCGCGGCCGCGAGGGCGTGGCGGCGGTCAAGGAGATCCTCGGCGGCATCGGCGCGGAGTCGACGCTGGAGTGCGTCGGCAACGGCCCGGCGTTCGAGCAGGCCTTCCGGGTCACCCGGCCCGGTGGGACGGTGGGTTTCGTCGGCGTCCCGCACGGCGTCGAGGCACCGGTGGAGGTGATGTTCCGCAAGAACATCGGCCTACGGGGCGGCGTCGCTCCGGTGCGCCGCTACCTGCCCGATCTGCTGGACCGCGTCCTGAGCCGTCGGCTCGACCCGGGCCCGATCTTCGACCTGACCCTCCCGCTCGACCGGGTCGCCGACGGCTACCGCGCCATGGACGAGCGCACCGCGATCAAGGTGCTGCTCCAGCCGTGAGGGGCCGCTGGGCAGGCCCGCATGTTACTGACCGTTGTGAGTACTGACCTGCTCTTACAAGCGCAGGCCAGAGGTCACAACGGTCGGTAACAAGCCGGGCAGGCCGTTCAGGCGTAGGCGAGGGCCGGAGTCCGCAGCCCGACCGGCTGGCAGCTGCAGGTGTCGGAGCACGCCAGGTAGGTGTGCATCGCATGGCCGCACTGGGGGCAGGGCCGATCGTGGGTGAGGTGGCTTCCGGTCTCCGGTGCGGTGTCGAACATGAGGTGCTCCCTGGCTGGTCTCTCCTTGTCGAGGACGTCGATGCTCGACACCTCGACAGTAGGAGCATGCCCGGTCCGGCGTGATACGAACCGCCCCGATCTGGTCACGATGGACTAGGCCCGGTGACCGCTCGGGCGCTGCCCGGCGGCTGAGGGACCCGGACGCTAGCCTTCCGCAGATGACCGACACGTTCGTCGACGAAGCGGGCCCGACCGCTCGGGCCCTGGTCGCCCTGGAGATGATCCACGACCGTCCGGGAGTCTCGGGGGAGCGACTGGGGGAGCGGCTCGGGGTCTCGAGTCGCGCCGCACGCCGGTACGTCGCGATCTTGCGCGCGGCCGGCATCCCGGTGGAGTCGACGCCCGGACGCTACGGCGGCTACCGGATCGGACGCGGCTTCCGGGTGCCGCCGCTGATGTTCTCCACCGACCAGGCGCTGGCCCTGGTGATGGCCGCGGTGCGCGGGCGTCACTCGGTGGCCGGGGGCGAGGCCGTCGAGGAGGCGTTGGACAAGATCATCCGGGTGCTCCCAGCCGCCCTCGCCGAGCCCGCCGAGGCGCTGCGCGGCGTCACGACCGGGCGAATCGATCCGTCCGGTCCGGACCCCCGGCTGGCGAGCGCTCTGGCCCGCGCGGTGCGCGACGGCGTCCGCGCACGGCTGCGCTATCGCAGCGCTCCCGAGCGCGAGACACGTTCGATGGACGTCGCTCCGTGGGGCATCACGCTGCGTCACGACCGGTGGTATCTGCTCTGCTGGCTGCACTCGATCGACGAGCGCCAGGTCGAGGCCAAGCGAGTGCTACGCCTCGACCGGATCGAGGCCTGCGAACCGACCACGGCGACCTTCCAGCCACCCGCCGACCTCGACGTCGTCGCCGTCGTCGACGCCCATCTGGCCGAGGGGTGGGGGCCTGAGGTGGAGGTGGTCATCGACGCGCCGCTCGGCGACGTCGCCAGGTGGCTGCCGCGCTATCTCGGCCGTCTCGAGGCCCTCGATGAGCGGAGCACCCGTCTGGTCGGCACCACCGACGACGCCGAGTGGTTCGCCACGCAGCTGATCCGGGTCCGAGCGGACTTCGTCGTCCAGCGGCCGGAGGCGGTTCGTGAGGCGTGCCGGCGCATCGGCGAGCGGTTCCTCGCGGCGGCGCAGGAGGAGCCAGCCGAGGTGAGCCGCGAAGCCCACGTCGGCCGGCCCTAGCGGCCGGGTGTCCCTCAGTGACTCAGGCTCGGCGCGTATCGGCGTCGTCTTCCGCCGGATGCTTCAGCGGCGTGCCGAGGACGAGATCGACGTCGTAGGCGGTGTCGAGCAGGGTGACCGCGCGGGCACCGATCTGCTCCTCGCCCGCCGCAGCGGTGACGACATAGCGACCGCCTGGTGGCCGGGGCATCGAGTAGCGGCCGTCGTGGTCGCTGCGGATGCTGTCGACCACCTCGCCGGACTGGCGCGTGAGGATGACGAGGGCGTCAGGCAGTGGCATCTGGTCGGCGTCGGTGATCGTCCCGGTCAGCGTGAGCCGGTCGCGGAGCGCGATCGGGGGGAGCGGATCGGTGTTGTCGAGGTGCATGAAACGCGAGCGCGGGCGCCAGCCCTCCGCGGTGGTGACCACGAGGTAGTCGTCGGCGCGGGGGATCGCGATGGTGAAGCGGCCCTCGGTATCGGCCTGCCCCCAGTCGATGCCCTGGCCGTCGGGGGTCAGCACCGTGACCACGGCGTACCGGATCGCACGGCCGGAGGCGTCGACCACCTGGCCCTCGACCACCTGGGCCTCGGCGCCGACGTTCTCGGCGCCGGCGCGGTCGGCCTCGATCGCGTACTCGCGCATGCGGAGCATCGGGACGCCGATCACGACCGTCGCCAACGACGCAGCGGCAGCAAGCCAGTACAGGAGGTTCAGCGCGCCCTCGGAGGCGAACTCGTGGCCGGCGATGCTCACGACCGAGGCGGTGGTGATGGCCGCGGTGGCCGCGCTCGCCGTCGAGGTGCCCAAGGAGCGGAGCAGGACGTTGAGGCCGTTGGCCGAGGCCGTCTCGGTGACCGGCACCGCCCGCATGATCAGGGTCGGCATCGCGCTGTAGACCAACGCCGTACCGACGCCGACCACGGCGGCCCCGAGGGACACCTGGACCGCGTCGTTGCTGTAGACGACCCGCGCGACGTAGGCCACCGCCATGATCAGCGCGCCCGCGATCAAGGTGGCCTGGGGCCCGAAGCGCCGGATGGCGGCGGCCGCGACCGGCGCCATCAGCCCGAACGCCGCGGCGTTCGGAACCATCCACAGCCCCGCGGCCAGCACGTCGCGACCGAGCCCGTAGCCCGTGCTCTCCGGGATCTGCAGGAACTGCATCGAGACGAGCATGTTGGCGTACATGGCGAAGCCGACGAAGGCCGAGGCCACGTTGACCAGCAGCACCGCACGTCGGGTGGCCACCCGCACGTCGACCAGCGGGCGCGGCGTCCGCAGCTCCATCGGCACCCACGCGGCCAGGATCGCCAGACCGAGCACGGCCAGGCCGAGGGTGGCAGGTGAGATCCAGCCCCACTGCCCGCCCTTGGACAGGGCGACCAGGATCGCGGTCAGGGCCAGCGACAACAGCACGGCGCCACGGACGTCGAACGCGCCGCCGGTGCGCACCGGTGACTCCGGGATGATCCAGGCGGCGCCCAGGAACAGCGCCACGCCGACCGCCGCGGTCAGCCAGAAGGACGCGTGCCAGTCCAGGTGCTCGTTGATCAACCCAGCGAGCGGTAGGGCGACCCCGGCACCGATCGCGAGGGTCGCGCTCATGATCGCCACGCCGAGCGGCACTCGGTCGCGCGGTAGCTCATCGCGCATGATCGCGATGGCGACCGGGATCAGCGCCATGCCGACACCCTGAAGGGCGCGGGCCGCGATCAGCAGCCACAGGTCGGTGCTGACGGCTCCGAGCAGCGACCCGGCCACCGACGTCGCCAGCGCGACCAGGACCATCCGCCGCTTGCCGTACATGTCGGCGAGCCGCGAGATCGTCGGGGTGGCGATGGCGCCGGTGAGCAGGGTCGCGGTGACCAGCCAGGACGCGCTCTCCGGCGAGGTGTCGAGCAGCCGCGGCAGCTCGGCCAGCAGCGGGAGGAGGAGCGTCTGCTGGAGCGACACGACGATGCCGCACAGCGACAGCATCGTGACGACGAGGGTCGGATTCGCTCGGGTGGCCACGTGGTCGGCACGGTCAGGCCGAGCCGCCGGTGCCTCGGGACTGCGGGTGGACAACCCCTGTTCCTCTCTGTGTGTGAAGAGCGCGCCCAGCCTAGTGGTGATCGGGATCGGGAGCCGGGGCCCTGGAAACGCCGGACCCCCCAGCCCGAGATCTCTCGGACCGAGGGGTCGGCTCAGGTGCCGCGTCGGGTCAGTGCATCGCGACGGGCGCGGCGCCCTCGGGCTGCTCGAGCTTGCGCCGCGGCAGGAAGAACGCCGGGACGAGCACCAGCGCGATCAGGATCGTCGCGACGATGAACACCGTGGCGAAGGCGTCGGCGTAGCCGTCGATGAAGTCGGGCGACATGGGGTTCAGCTTGATCGTGCCGTTGGTGAGCAGCACGGCGAACAGCGCGGTACCGATCGAGGCCGCCACCTGCTGGACGATGTTCATCAAGGTGGAGCCGCGCGCGATGGTGTGCTCGCGCAGGGTGCCGAGCGCGGCAGACATGATGGGCATCATCGTGCCGCCCATGCCCAGGCCCATCACGAACAGCGCACCGAGGATGAAGGCGTAGGAGGTGTCGGCCTCCAGCTGGGTGAACATCGCCATGCCGATGGTGATGACGCTGATGCCGGTCATGACGATCTTCCCGGGCCCGATCTTGTCGGCGAGGATGCCGGCCAGCGGCATCGTGATCATCGCCCCCACGCCCTGCGGGGCAAGCAGCAGCCCGGCGTGGAGGGCGTCCTGGCCGCGCACGCCCTGGAAGTACAGCGGGAACAGCAGGCTGGCACCGAAGAAGGCGATCGCGAACAGCGACATCGACAGCACCGCGACGGTCATCGTGCGATTGGCGAACAGCCGCAGGTCGACCACGGGGTGTGCATTGCGCGGGTTCAGCGCCCACGGCACGAAGGCGACGATCAGGAGGATTCCGACGGCTGCCGGCCCGACGACCTGCGCGGTCCAGACGGTGCCGTGCTCGGTGCGCGCCTCGGGGATCGAGGAGACGCCGTAGAGGAAGGCGGCCAGACCGGGGGAGAGCAGAGCCATGCCGATCCAGTCGAAGGTCTCCGACGGCTCGACGTGGTCGGGCGGGAGCACCTTGAGGGCGTAGACCAGGGCGATGACGCCGATCGGCAGGTTGATCAGGAAGATCCAGTGCCAGCTCGCGGAGTCGATGAGCGCGCCGCCGATGATGGGGCCGAAGATCGGGCCGAGCAGCATCGGGATGCCGAGCACGGCCATGACCCGACCGACCCGCTCGGGGCCGGCGGCACGGGTGAGGATCGTCATGCCCAGCGGCATCAGCATTCCGCCACCGAGGCCCTGCAGCACGCGGAAGGCGACGAGCATCGGCAGCGTCGTCGCCATCGCGCACAGCACCGAGCCGATGGTGAAGAGCACCACGGCCAGCAGGTAGAGGCGCTTGGTGCCGAACCGGTCGGCCGCCCAGCCGGTAAGCGGGATGACGCTGGCCAGCGCCAGCGTGTAGCCGGTCATGGTCCAGGCGACCTGTGCGGAGGAGGCCTTGAACTCGTTCTGGAAGGTCTCCAGTGCCACCGAGACGACGGTGATGTCGAGGATCGACATGATCGCCCCGAGCACCACCACTCCGGCGACCACCAGCACCGCGCGGTCGAGCTTGTCGCTCTCAGCTGTGATCTCGCCCGGGTTCCCCTCGGACGGTTCCTTCGTCAAGTCTGTTGTCACTGGCCGAAATCTAGTGCCACCCACCCCCAACGCCCCATTCGTTGCGCTCCGTGACGCGCAAATGACGCTGACCCGTCAGCTATAGCGGACGGGTCAGCGCCAAGGTGGGACGGTTGAGGCGGGTGGGGCTGCTGGTCAGTTGGTGGTCAGTCGGTGGCGAATCGGGCCAGGAAGGTGCGGAGGTCCTCGGCCAGGGCGGTCGGGTCCTCGAGGGCTCCGAAGTGGCCGCCGGGGGGCATCACGGTGAACTGCTCGACCTGGTAGAAGCGCTCGGCGTACTCCCGCGGCGGGACGCCGGCGAGGTCGCGGGGGAAGGCGGCGATGCCGGTAGGGACGGCGATCGGGGTGACCGTCCAGTCGCCTCCCCAGTCCCCGGCCTCTTCGGCGTCCGCCTCCTCGGTCCCGGCCTCCTCGGTCTCCGCCGCCTCGGTCTGGGACCCCTCGGCCTGCGCCCAGTCGGTCCCGGCGTCCGCAGACCAGTCGGCGTCGTCGCCGCCGTCCCAGGCGAGGCCCTCGGCGTAGAAGCGCATCGCCGAGCGGGTCGAGTCGGTGACCCAGTGCAGCATCACGTTGGTGAGGACGTCGTCGAGCGAGGGGCGCTCCTCGCACCACATCATGAACCGGCTCAGGTGCCAGGCGGCCAGCGCGACGGGGGAGTCGGTCAGTCCGATCGAGAAGAGCGTCGGCATCTCGGACTGGATCGTGTAGTACAGCCCCTGGCCGGTGTCGGCACCGAAGGCCTCGAAGCGCTCGAGGTAGGCCTTCTCCGCCTCGGAGGCGGTCTCGCGGTCGATCGTGAACACCTTCGAGAACGGCACGTCGGCCAGGTGCAGGGCGTAGAGCGCCTCGGGGTGGGCGGCGGCGATCGCGTCGGCCACCCCGGCTCCCCAGTCGCCGCCGTGGACTGCGTAACGGTCGTAGCCGAGGGCTGCCATCAGGCCGTGCAGGCGCTCACCGGCGTCGGCCAGGGTCGCGGGGCCGCTCGGCTCGGAGGACCACGCCGTCCCCGGCAGCGACGGGACGACGACGTCGTAGCCGGCGTCCACGAGCATCGGCACCACGGCGGCGTAGCGGGCGAAGGTGTCCGGCCAGCCGTGCAGCAGCATCACCGCGGGGGCGCCCTCGCGGCCGGCCCGCTGGTGGACGGCGTGCAGCACGCCGTCCTCGGTGGTGACGGTGACCTGGGGGAGCGCGTTGAGGCGGGCCTGCTGCACGGACCAGTCGAAGTCCTCACGCCAGTACCGCAGCAGCTCTCGGACGTCGGCGAGGGTGACGCCCTGCTCGACGACGGTCTCGTCGACCACCGACGGGAGTCGGGTCAGGTCGAGTCGGGTCCGCAGGTCCTCCAGCGCGGCGTCGGTGACGTCGATGGTGAAGGGGGCGACGGTGGGGCCGTTCGTCGTGGTGTTCATCGGTGCTTCCTTCCGGTTGCGGTGTGCTGGTCGATGTCTCCACTCTCGCCCGCCAGGCGGGGTCCGCTATTGAAGAAACCCGCCAACCGTCCGGGCCGCTAGCGGAGGACGTCTCCCCGCTCTCCGTCGAGGTACTCGCGCAGCACCCGCGCCGGAGTGATCCCGGCGAGCAGTCCGAAGTCGCGGGTCATGTGCGCCTGGTCGGAGTAGCCGGCCGCGACGGCGGCCTCTGCCAGCGGGAGCCCCTGCTGCATCAGCGCGTAGGCGTGCCGGACGCGGCGCCGTTGCTCGACCTGCTTGGGACTGAGGCCGGTCTGGTCGCGCACATGGCGTTGCAGGCTGCGTTCTGACCACCCGGCGGCGCCGTCGAGAGCGGCGCCGAGTGCCGGGTCGGCCACCAAGGTGCCCTGGACGAGCATCGCGTCGATGAGGCCCGGCAGTCCGTCGTGGTCGACGAAGGGATAGCGGACGCCGGCCAGCTCGAACCACGAGCCGGACACCGGCAGGTCCACGATGACGTCGAGCAGCCCGCGCTTGGGCACACCGACCACCACCACGTGGGCGGCGAGCTCGACGCCCCAGTGCTCGTGGCCCGGCTCCATCACCAAGGGCCGTGGACGCAGCGCGGGACCGACCAGCTCGACCGACCGCGCGCCGTCCGGCCCCCTGGTGAGGGCCAGGCCCCAGAACTCGTTGGCTGCGTCGGTCCACTCATAGGGCTGGGTGACGACCGCGCGCCACAGCGAGCTGATCGCGGGGTGGGTGCTCGGAACGCTCTCGTAGAGCCCGCCGTCCTCGCTCGTCCACGTGTAGGTCATGGGTCGATCCTGCCTGGTGGGAGTGCCGGGACGGCCTAGGCTTTCGGGGTGCTGCACACCACGGAGATCGGATCCAGCGGCGACCGAGCGGTCTTCCTGCACGGCCTGTTCGGGCAGGGCCGCAACTTCACACCCATCGCGCGGGCCCTCGAACCGGACATCCACTCGCTGCTGGTCGACCTGCCCAACCACGGTCGCTCGGAGTGGACCGACTCGGTCGACTACGTAGAGGTCGCCGACGCCGTCGCCGAGCATCTACGCACCGGATTCGCCGCCGACGGCCCGGTGCACGTGATCGGTCATTCGATGGGCGGGAAGGTGGCGATGGTGCTCGCCCTGCGCCATCCCGACCTGGTGCGCCGGCTCGTCGTGGTCGACATCTCTCCCACGGCCAGCGAGGGCGCCGGGGAGTTCGAGCACCTCCTCGACAGCCTCGCCGGACTCGATCTGGGCGCCGTGTCCCGGCGTGCGGAGGCCGACCAGGCCCTCCAGGAGCAGATCCCCAACGACGTCGTCCGCGGCTTCCTGCTCCAGAACCTCGCCGCGACCGGGTCGAGCAGCGACCCGGCGTTCACCTGGCGCGCCAACCTCGCGCTGCTGCGGGCCGGGCTGCCGGTGATCGGGGGGTTCCCCGAAGCCGACCGGCTCGACGCTCCGCCCTTCGAGCACCCGGTCCTGTGGGTGGCAGGAGAGCGCTCCGACTACGTCCGCAAGGAGCACGACGCAGCGATGCGGCAGCTGTTCCCGCACACCACGCAGGTCACGATCAAGGGCGCCGGGCACTGGGTGCACAGCGAACGGCCCGAGGCCTTCGTCTCCGCGCTTCGGGTCTTCCTGCTCGGCCACCGCGAACAACGTGCCGATCAGGTGTAACGCCGCACCCCCGGGCGACGAAGAAGGGGTATGAACGAACACGACGCGTCGGACGGCCGGCCCGAGGCCCCCGCAGCCCCAGACGTCACCGCCATCGGGCGCGATCCGGACGCCTTCGAGGCCTTCTATCGCGAGCATCTGGAGACGGTGGGCAGGTTCGTCGCGCGTCGGGTGGACGACCCGCACCTGGCCGCCGACCTCACCGCCGACGTCTTCCTGGCAGCCATCGCCGCCAGCGACGGCTATCGCAGCGATCTGGGCCGACCGGTGGCCTGGCTGATCGGAATCGCCCGGAACGTGGTCGCCGACCACGTGCGACGCCGGTTCCGCGAGCACGACGCCACCCGACGGATCGCCGGACGCCGCCTGCTCGACGCCGACTCGATCACCCGTATCGAGGAGCGGATCGACGCCGAGCGGGAGCTGCGCGCCGTCTACGCCGTCCTCGGCGACCTGCCCGACAAGGATCGCCGGCTCTTCGAGCTCGTCGCCCTCGACGGGCTCTCCATCACCGACGCAGCGAGCGTGCTGGGGGTGAAGCCGGCCACCGCGCGGGTTCGGCTGCACCGCAGCCGCGCCCGGGTCCAGCGCCTCATGTCCGAGGCCGCGCCGGCACCATTCCAGATCCAGGAGATCACATCATGACCACCGTGAAGCCACCGCTCGACCACTTCGAGCAGAGCCTGCTGACCGAGCTGCGCGACGTCGTCGCCGACCGGGCAGCCGACCACACCCCCGACGTCGTCCCGCTCCGGTCCCGAAGCCGGCAGCGCCGTCGCGCCGGACTGGGGATCGCCGCGATCATCGGCGCGGCGGCCACCATCGCCGGGCTCACCACCCTCGGCGGGGGCACCCCCGCGTTCGCCGTCGAGAACGGCGACGGGGGAGCGGTCGTCGTCCGCATCCACGAGCTCACCGACGCCGACGGTCTCGAGGCCGCCCTGGCCGAACGCGGCATCGACGCCGAGGTCGAGTACGGCGCCACCGACACGGTCGTGCGGATCGACGGTGACGGCGGCCCGGCGCCGATCGACCAGACCGCACCGCCGGCGGGCGAGGTCTCCGACGAGGGCCTCCACGTGTCGGTCGGGGAGGGCGGCGAGGACGGCCCCCCTGCTGACGACGGTGCCTGCGGACCGATCGACGGCGTCCTGCCGGTGAACCTCGAACGCGACGGAGACGACTACGTCCTGACCCTGTCGGGCGCCACCCTGGTCGAGGGCAACCAGCTCAAGCTCAACACCATGGACGGGGACACGCCCTCGATGATGGCGACCTACCGGTTCGGCGACACCGTCTGCGGCGCCGGCGTCTTCCTCTGATCGATCCCGCCCGACACGCCTCCCCGCGGCCCGGTTCCCGACCGGTCCGCGGGGACGCGTACGTTGTGCACTCGTGAACCAGGCGAACCCGAGTGAGTCATGGCTGCTCTCGGCGGCCGAACGCGGCAACCCTGCGACCCGGCTCGACGACCTGCACTCGGACGGGACGGCGTGGTCGACCGGGAACCTGGCCCGCCCGCTGATCCACGGCGACACCTACTTCGGTGAGCTGTACGACGCCTTGGAGGCGACCGGCCCGGGCGATCGGGTGTACTTCACCGACTGGCGCGGAAGCCCCGACCAGCAGCTCACCGACGACCCCGGCAGCACGCTGTACCAAGTCCTCGAGCGAGCGCTCGACCGCGGCGTCGAGGTGCGGGTCCTCGTCTGGCGCTCCCAGACCGGTCTCATCGGCTACCACGCCGACGAGCACCGGGACCTCGGCAAGCGACTCCAGGCGCACGGCGCCGACGTGATCCTCGACATGCGGGTGCGCTCCTCGGGGGCCCACCACCAGAAGTTCGTGGTGATCCGGCACGCCGACGACCCCTCCCGCGATGTGGCCTTCGTCGGCGGGATCGACCTCTGCCACGGCCGTCGCGACGACGCCGACCACCGCGGCGACCCCCAGGCCGAGCCGACGTCGAAGGAGTACGGCGAGCACCCGCCGTGGCACGACGTCCAGGTCGCCCTGCACGGGCCGGTCGTCCACGACGTCGAGACGGTCTTCCGTGAGCGGTGGGAGGACTCCACACCACCCACGCGCAGTCCGCTGCGTCGGGTGCAGGACAAGGTGCACGACCTCGACGAGGAGCGGCACCGCCTGTCGCCGCAGGCCCCGCCGCCGCCCCCGGTGGAAGGTCACGACCACCGGATCCAGTTGCTGCGCACCTACCCGCGGCTGGGCCCCGGGTGGGCCTACGACTTCGCACCTCGCGGTGAGCGCTCGGTCGCCCGCGGATACGCCAAGGCGCTGGGCAACGTGCGGGAGCTGATCTACCTGGAGGACCAGTTCCTCTGGGGGCGCGAGATGAGCGACGTGCTGTCGAAGGCACTCCACGACAACCCGGACCTGCGCCTGATCGCGGTCCTGCCCCAGTACCCCGACCAGGACGGCTGGTTCGCACGCGATCCGCAGCTCCTCGGCCGGATCAGGGCGATCCGGCGGCTCCAGATGGAGGCAGGGGACCGGGTCGCCTTCTACGGCCTGGAGAACCATGCCGGCACACCGGTCTACGTGCACGCCAAGGTGTGCGTCCTCGACGACACCTGGTCGACGATCGGGTCGGACAACTTCTGCCGACGCTCGTGGACCAACGACTCCGAGCTCTCCGCGGTCGTCGTCGACCCTGACGGCGACTACGGACGCCGGCTCCGGCTGACCCTCGGCGCCGAGCACCTCGACCGGCTCGACCCCGACCAGCTGACCTCTCCGGAGGCTGCCGCGCTGGTCGATGAGGCGATGGCCGACGTCGTCAAGCCCGCCGCCATGTTCGCGGCGTTCGCCGAGGCCGCGGACGCGCTGGAGGACTGGCACGCGAGCGGACGGGTCGGCCCACGCCCCCCTGGGCGGCTGCGACGGCTGCCGAAGCCGGAGCTCCCGACCGCGCGCCAGCTGATCGCGGCGCCCTTCTACCGATTCCTGCACGACCCGGACGGCCGCCCGCGGTCGTTGCGTCGCCGTCGCAGCTTCTGAGATGGACGACGCGCCGCCCAGCACCCGGCCCGGCTCGCGTCGCAGCCTCGTCCCGGCGCTGGTCTACG
The DNA here is from genome assembly GCF_037936805.1 of Nocardioides epinepheli. NCBI lineage: Bacteria > Bacillati > Actinomycetota > Actinomycetes > Propionibacteriales > Nocardioidaceae > Nocardioides > Nocardioides epinepheli. The sequence continues at coordinate 244,747 of NZ_JBBMMC010000005.1, forward strand.
GCGCGCTGTCCACCGCGATCGTGTCGTCGCTCGGCATGCTGCTGGTGCCCTCGATCGCGAAGGCGATGGACGTCGCCGTCAGCACCGCCCAGTGGACGTTGACGATCAACCTGCTCGCCGGCGCGGTCGCCACGCCGGTGATGGGACGGCTCAGCGACGGCGCCCACCCCAAGCGACTGCTGCTGGTCTCCCTCTCGATCGTCCTGGTGGGCTGCGTGGTGGCTGCCTCCGCACCGCGGTTCGACATCTTCCTCGTAGGCCGCGCGCTCCAGGGGCTGACCTACGGCATCGTCCCGGTCACCATCTCGCTGGCGCGCCGGTACGTCGCGCCCGCGCGCACCCAGGCCGCCATCTCCAGTCTCTCGGTCACGGTCTCGACCGGGATCGGCATCGGCTACCCGCTCACCGGCATCATCGCCGGCACCCTCGACTTCCGTGCAGCCTTCTGGTTCGCCGCGATCTTCGTGGTGACCGCGCTGGTCGTGGTGGCCAGGCACATCCCGGCCGACACCGAGCTGGATGCCGCGGGCCACGCGCGCCGCTTCGACGCCCTGGGGGCGGTCCTGCTGGGCCTCGGCCTCGGGTCCCTGCTGCTCGGCATCAGCGAGGGCACGCACTGGGGCTGGGGGTCACCCGCAGTCATCTCGGTGCTCTGCCTCGCGGTGGTCGTGCTGGCAGCGTGGACCTTCGTCGAGCTCCGCACGGAGCACCCGCTCATCAACCTGCGCGTGCTCACCCGCACCGACGTCATCCTCGCCAATGGCACCGCGATCGGCCTGGGCGGCGCCATGTACATCGGCCTCTCGATGGGGAGCCTCGTCGCCCAGGCGCCGGAGGAGACCGGCTACGGGCTGGCGCTTCCGGTCTGGTGGGCGGGATTCGTGATGTTCCCGCTCTCGGTCGGCAGCTTCTCGGCCAACCGGGTGGTGCGTCGGCTCTCGCGCCGGGTCGACCTCACCGTCGTGCTGCCCTTCGGGGCCGCCGTCATGGCCTCGGCAGCCGCCCTCCTCTGGCTAGCGCACACCGAGCTCTGGGAGGTGCTGATCGGCATGTTCCTCTTCGGTGTCGGTCTTGGAGCCAGCTACGCCGCCATGCCGGCCCTGATCGCGCGCAGCGTGGCGGCTGCCGAGCTGGGCAGCTCGGTGAGCTTCAACCAGGTGCTGCGGACGATCGGCAGCTCGTTCGGCACCGCCATCTCGGCGGCGGTGATCGCTGCCCACCTCGGCGTGGGCGGGGAGGCCACCGACCGCGGCATCTCGACGACGTTCGCGATCAGTGCCGTGGCGTGCGTCGGCGTCTTCGCGGTGCTCGCGGCCCACGCCGTGACCGGCTACCGTCGGGGAGTGTGAGGGTAGAGAGCATCATCGCCGACCTGGTGGTTCCTGACCTCGCGGTCGGACGCGACTTCTATACCGACTATCTCGGGCTCTCCGACGAGGAGTTCAACCTCGGCTGGGTCGCCAGGTACACCTCGCCCGCCACCGGGGCGCACCTTCAGGTGGTCACCAAGGACGCCACCGCTCCGGCCAACCCCGTCGTCTCGGTCAAGGTCGACGACGTCGACGCCGCCTACGCGCAGGCCCAGGAGCGCGGCTACGAGATCGTGCACCCGCTGTGCGAGGAGGAGTGGGGCGTGCGCCGGTTCTTCGTCCGCGCACCCGACGGCAACGTGTTCAACGTCGTGGCACACGTCGGAGGTGAGCAAGCCTCCGGGGCGTCGCCTGCCGCCGGAGGTTGAGCGAGCGAGCGCCAGCGAGCGCTGACGAAACCCCGGCGGGCTTACGAGGTTTCGTCAGCGCTGTCGGGCTCGTCCCTCGCCCTCCAGCTTGCTCAACCTCCGAGCACCACCCTCGGCCGGAGGTTGAGCAAGCGAGCGCCAGCGAGCGCCGACGAAACCCCGGCAACCGGCGCTGCCAACGTTCCCGAGGCCGGTTACGAGGTTTCGTCAGCGCTGTCGGGCTCGTCCCTCGCCCTCCAGCTTGCTCAACCTCCGAGCACCACCCTCGGCCGGAGGTTGAGCAAGCGAGCGCCAGCGAGCGCCGACGAAACCCCGGCACCCGGAGCTCGGCGCGCTCGGCCGCAGTCACAGCCGACGGCACTGGCCTTCCTTGTTGCCGTCGACGACGTTGCGCCCGCCCTGGGGTGCGGGGCGGTTGCCCTGGCACTGGAGGTTGCCGTCCACGACGTTGTCGACGATGCGGAAGCGACCCTTGCTGCCGCTGATCTGGATGTCGCCGTTGACGGCCGAGCCCCGGACCACTCCGCCGGTGCGGGTCTTCTTGAGCTGGATGTTGCCGTCGACCCGTGCGCCACGGACCACGACGCGCTTCGCCGAGGCCGACTGGATGTTGCCCTCGATGTCGGCGCCCTTGACGACCAGGCGCGCTCCCTGGCGCACCTTGACGTCGCCGTCGACACGGGTCCCCACGAGGCGACAGGTGGCGCCGGCAGGCACCACGACGTCGTCGTCGACGGCGCCGCGGATCACACCGCGGCACGCCCGGTCGTCAGAGCCGCGCTCGCCTGCCTCGGCGGCGGTCGCAGCACCGCCGGTCAAGGTCAGGGCGGGGAGCAGCAGCGCGATTCCGGCCAGCACGGGAAGAAGCAGTAGACGTCGCATCGTGGTTCCTTCGGGTTCTCGGGGAGCGAATGAGTCAGGCTGGATCCTGCGGCCGTTCGATGAAGGCCGGATGAGTCGTAGATGAACGGCCTCTCATCAACCGGGTCAGGCTGTCGGCGGCGTGCCCTAGCCTCGGCTCGTATGAGCCTGACGATCCCGTTCGAGACCGGCCGACACGCGATGGGGGAGTCCATCGACGGCTTCCTCGAGGCTGCCGAGTCGATCGGCGAGCTCGACCTGCTGGAGCCATCACGATGTGCGGGGTGGAGCCGGATGGACGTCGTGGTCCATGTGCTTGCCGGCTGGCAGGAGATGTTCGGCGGGCTCGTGTCGCCGGTGGAGTCCGAGCCGACCGTCGACGCGGCGAGCTTCTGGACGCAGTTCGCCGACCAGTACACCACCGACGACCCGATCCCGGTCATCATGTCGCAGCGCCGGCGTACCGCTGCCTACGCCCGGCCGGCCTCGGCGATGGCTCAGCTACGAGACGTCGCCGAGGCGGCCCGCCGGGCGGTCGACGCGGTGGCCGACCGACCGGTGCTCTGGGACGGCCGGGTCTACAGTGCGGGCGACTACCTCGCCGTCTGGGCGGTCGAGGACGTCGTCCACCAGCTCGACCTTCGCGTCGATGTCGCACCGCCGGCATCCGGGCTGTCCATCGCGCGCAACACGATCGAGGCCCTGATCGACGAGCCGCTGCCCGCCGGTCTCGACGACGCGGAGGCCACGCTGATCGGCACCGGTCGCATCGACGTGCCGGCCGACTGGGGCGCGCTCGCCGCACGCCTCCCGGCCCTCGGCTAGGACACGCCCTGACTCAACGGCACGGCGAGCACCCGCTCGCGGGTGAGCCCGTCACGTCGGAGCACGCCCGGCTCACCCGTGTCGCTGAATCCATGCCGCTGGTACAGACCGAGCGCAGCGGGGTTGTCGGGCATCACCGACAGCCGCAGCGTCGTCGCGTCTCGACCCCGTGCCCACTGCTTGATCGCCTCGATCAGGGCATCGCCGACGCCTCGTCCGCGCGCCCGCGGGGCCACCCACATCGAGATCAACTCGACGGTGTCCGCTCTGGTGCCCGGTACGCCGCTGACCATCCCGACCGGCTCGTCGTCGAGGAATGCCACCACGTCTCGTCCGCCGGGGATGGCCAGCCTCGCGCGCCAGCGCTCCTCGCGATCACCGGCGCCCTGCCAGTCGGCCAGTCGAGCGCCGAACGCCTCGGGCGCCTGCCCCAGGGCGGCGAGCCGGAGCTCGCGCCACAGCGGCCAGTCGTCGGGTTCCAGCTTGCGAAGTTCGAGCACGCAACCGATCGTGCCCGGACCTCAGCACGACCACAACGCGATTGCGGGCGACCAGCCAGCCGTCGAGGACCGGGCGGCTCGAACCAGAAGGACCGCGCCACCCCGAGCTGGTCGGGGCGACGCGGTCCGGCTGCGGTGTCGTCGAGGTCAGGCCGGTGGGTGGATCTCGGCGGTGGTCTCCGACGGGACGTGACGGCGAGCCGCCTTGACGCCGTCGATGGCGGTGCGAAGGCCGAGAGCGAGGAGCGTTCCCATGTTGGTCATCTTGCTGTTGCAGAGCATGCCCTGCATGACGTCGTTCCCGTGGAGGATGATCACCACGAGGGTGTCACCCTGCATCTCCAGGACGAAGTAGCGGGCAAGCCCGGGGAATCCGGACTGCTCGAGCGTGCGCTCCATGCCGGACGTCATCTCGTTGAACATCTCGACGGCCGCAGGCTGAGTGTTGAAGCCGGCGAGTGACTTGCCGGTCGAGCGCTCCCAGATGTCGGTGGCGACCAGGCCGGGAAGTCGAGCCTCGAGTTCGGCAGCGACCTCGTTGAGCTTGGTGACATCGATGAACATGGCGTTTCTCCGTGGGGGGTGGTGGTGACTGTCGAACTTCACCGTAGACAGCCACGACGGCCGATTCGGAGGAATGCCGGATCTGGTGCCAAGCGGTCTAAACCGCTGTGAAATGGGGTAAATCGGCTTGACCGAGTAGGGCCTGCGTCACAAAGTGAGCAACGCTCTCGGTCTAGCCGGCGGCGAGTGCCGAGACCAGGGTCGCCACGATCACGGTGTTGAAGACGAAGGCGATGACGGCGTGCGCGGTCACCGTACGGCGCAGCTCGGAGGACACGACGGAGACGTCGGTGGTCCCGAAGGTGGTCATAACCGCGAACGCGAAGTAGATGTAGTCGGACCAGTCGGGGGAGGGGGTCTCGCCCTCCGCATGCGGGAAGTTGAGCCCACGTTCGTTCTCGACGAGGTTGTCGGCGTAGAAGGCGACCGCGAAAGACATCACTACGCACGACCACGCCACGATCACCAGGGCCGCGGTGATCGTGAGACGCACCGGGCGCTCGAAGTCGCTGGCGATGCCGGTGGGCAACCAGCCCATGGCCACCACGAGCGCCGCGATCGAGACCCCCAGCGAGATGCCCGGCCCGGGGGCCGTGCCGTACAGATAGCGCTGCGCGAAGGTGCCGCGATCAGCCCGCTGGGCCCACTTGAGGATCGTCGGTCGGGTCGCCCGGGCGAAGACCACCGCGGTCGTCAGGAGGTAGGCGATCAGGAAGGCGAGGAGGGCCAGCACGCCGGCATCGACCGCCGAGCCGGCGTCGCGTCCTCCGACAGCCATTGCGACGATCGCCACGACGACGGTCAGCACCGCCGCGAGGCCAGATCGTCTGCGTTCTCCGAGCCAGAAGGTGTCGTTCACCCGCACAGGCTAGGGGGAGCGGCGCCGGCCTCGGACGCGACGCCCCTGCCGCCGCCCGAGCGGCCGATCGATCGGCGCAGCGGTCAGCGCCCGAGCAGGCGCTTGACCCAGCTCGTAGAGCCCTGGGCATCGGGGTGCCCTGCGCACCACTGCCCCGGCGGCACGGAGGCCTTGACGTCGGCGACGTGGGCTCCACAGCCGGTCCAGGTGGTCAAGCCGCAGGTCGCGCATCGCTTCGGACGGCACATGTTCTCTCCTCGGTGATAGGTGATGCAGGTCGTTCGATCAGGCGGATCGCTGGTCGGCGGCGTCAGCGAACTCGCAGAAGGCGTCGTAGGCCCGGGCGCCATGGATGGTCGCCGGACCGCCGTGCATCAAGAAGGTGACGCCGATGGCCTCGGCCGCCTCCTGGCGGCTAGCGCCGGCCCGCACCGCGGCCTGGGCGTGGGAGGCGATGCAGCCGTCGCACCCCTCGACGACGCCGATCGCGAGCGCGATGAGCTCCTTGGTCGCGCGGGGGAGCGCGCCGTCGTCGAAGGCGGCCTTCGAGAGCGCGCCGAAGCCTTGGTAGACCTCGGGGATCGCGTGGCGCAGGTTGCGGTGCATGGGCCCCAAGTCAGACAGGACCTGCTTGCCGTAGGGGCTCTTCGACTCCTCGTCCATCGAGTCACTTCCTCCAGTGTCTTCGTGCCGGCGCACGGTGCGCCTTAACCCCCCGGGGGGATGCGAGGGACACTAGCATATCCCCCCGGGGGGTTATAGTCGGACGCGGCACGACCCCCAGGCGTGTCAGCACAGGACGACCAGAAGGGCACCACCATGCAGCTCGAGCCAGAGGACACCAAGGCGATCATCACCCGCCTCAAGCGCGCCAACGGACACCTCGCCTCGGTGATCCGGATGCTGGAGGACGGTGCGGAGTGCGAGGATGCTCTGATGCAGCTCGCGGCGGTCAACAAGGCAGTCGCCCGCGGCGGCTACGCCCTGGTCGCCACGGGCCTCCAGCGCTGTCTGGTCGAAGGCGGCCCGGAGAGCGTCGACACCAAGAAGATGGAGAAGCTGTTCCTTGCCCTCGCCTGAGGACCCACCGACCGGCCGTTCCAGGCGCCGCGACGACGTGACCGAGGCGGAACTGGTGGGCGGCGTGGAGAAGCGCGACCTCCACCTCGTGAGCCACGACCCGGCGTGGGCGTCGGCGTACCTCGAACACCGGAGCCGGATCATGGCGGGGCTGGGCGACGCCGCGATCGCGGTCGAGCACATCGGGTCGACGTCGGTGCCCGGTCTCGCCGCGAAGCCGATCATCGACATCCTGGTCACCGTCCCCGACATCACCGCCGAGGAGGACTACCTCGTCCCGCTGCTGGCCGCCGGGTACGTGTTACGGGTGCGCGAGCCGGGGCATCGCCTCGTGCGCACGCCGGCACGCGACGTCCACGTACACGTCCTCGAGCCCGATGACCCGGCAGCGGCCGACTACCTCCTCCTACGCGATCGGCTTCGATCCGATCAAGGCGACCGCGACCTGTACGAGTCGACCAAGCGCGGCCTCCTCCGACGCGACTGGGCCGACATGAACGCCTACTCCGATGCGAAGACCTCGGTGATCGAGGAGATCAAGAAGCGGGCGCGGGCCGCCGGGGGAGCCGGGTCGACCGATTGACGACCGGTTGACGACCGATTGAATGGCCCCATGGACCCCCAGCCGCGTTCGAGCATCGACCGACTGCTCCAGGAGGCCCGCCGGACCTATCGCCGCCTCGTCGCCGAGGAGCTTCCAGGCGCAGTGCGCGCCGGTGCCCTGCTGATCGACACCCGGCCGGCCGAGCAACGCGACCGGGACGGCGACCTCCCCGGCGCGATCGTCGTCGACCGGAACGTCCTGGAGTGGCGGCTGGATCCGACCAGCCCCCACCGCATCGCGGAGCCTCTGGAGGACCGGCTCACCGTCGTGGTGTGCAACGAGGGCTACAGCTCGACCCTGGCCGCGGTGTCGCTACGCTCGCTCGGCGTGGATGCCACCGACCTCGTGGGCGGCTACCAGGCGCTCCGCGCCGGCGACCTGCTGCGCGACCTCGGCGAGGCGGCAGGTCCCGAGTCCGCCGGCGTGGGCACGCATGTCTGACGCGGCACGCGGGTCGTCCGAGGTGCAGGACCTCGGCCCCGTGCCCGACCGCCTCAGCCTCGACGCCGCCGCGGTGGCTCGCCTGGTCGCCGACCAGTTCCCGCAATGGGCCGACCGCTCGGTGCGCCCCGTGCGGAACGGGGGATGGGACAACCTCACCTTCCACCTCGGTGACGACCTCCTGGTCCGGCTGCCCAGTGCGGCCGAGTACGCCCTGGCCGTGGAGAAGGAGCACCGGTGGCTCCCGGTGCTGGCCGGCCGAGTGCCGGTGCGGATCCCCAGCCCGGTCGGGCTGGGATCGCCCGCCCACGGCTATCCCTTCCCCTGGTCGATCTATCGCTGGCTCCCCGGCGAGACGGTGACGCCTCACTCCCTCACCGACCCGATCGGGCTCGCCGAGGATCTCGCCGCCTTCCTCGCGGCGTTGCAGGGCGTCGACGTCGCTGACGGGCCCCGCCCCGGCATCCACAACTGGTACCGCGGCGGCACCCTCCGCACGTACGACACGACCGCCCAGGCTGCGCTTCACGACCTCGCTGGAGTCATCGACGTCGACACGGCCGCGGCAGCGTGGACCGCCTCGCTCGACGCGGAGTGGGACGGCGTCGACGTCTGGTTCCACGGCGACCTCGCAGCAGGCAACCTGTTGGTCGCCGACGGGCGCCTGACTGCGGTGATCGACTTCGGCACCTGCGGAGTCGGCGATCCGTCGTGCGACCTCGCGGTGGCGTGGACCCTGTTGGGCCGGTCGGGTCGCCGGGTCCTGCGCGAACGCCTCGGGGTGGACGACGCCACCTGGTCACGTGGCCGCGGCTGGGCGCTGTGGAAGTCGCTGAGTCAGCTGGCCGGCGCGATCGACGACGGCGAGGTCACCGCACGCGACCGGGCCCGCGACGTCGTCGAGCGGATCCTCGCCGACTTCGGCGCCACACGCTGAACCCGGGTGCCGCTCGCACGCGGTTCTCCAGGACTCTCTAGGACGCGACCTTGCGGCGGTGTGCCCACGGGATGATGTCGACCGGGACGGCCGCCCGCCGGCGCTCCAGCGCCGCCCTCGCCTCGGGTGCCAGGTCGCCCGGCGACCAGCTGGTGTCGGTGCTCAACCGGATCTCCACGCGGTCGAACGCCGCGGAGAGCTCGCGCTGGGCCGCCTCGGCGAAGTGGGGGAGCATGGTGCAGCCCGGGAAGGTCCCGCGCAGCACGACCACGAGAGTGCCGTCGTCGTCCAAGTGGCTGTCCTGCACCAGTCCCATGTCGACGATGCTGATCGGACTGCCCGCCGCGACCGAGCAGCTGTCCATCACGGTGGAGAGCAGCTCGTCGACCACGGGCCCCACCGCACCGGCTGTGGGACCGCTGGCGGCCCGGCCGCTCATCGTGCGGCCGCTTCCTGCGCGACCGTCTCCCGCCAGGTCGAGAAAGGCGGCTTCAACCCGTCGACGCTCCGCGCCAGGGCGAACTCGTCGTGCCGGTGTTGGGCGCGCGCGGTCTCGATGTCGAAGCCGACCAGGCCTGCGTAGTTCAGGCCGAGGATGGCCCGCTTGTCGTCCTCGGTCAGCTGGGGGATGCCGAACTTGTGCAGCGTGGCCTCGCTGAACTCCAGCGCCCAGAAGCGCTCCAGCAGCGCCTGCGGGTGGGTGAGGATGCACCCGGTCGCCCACAGCACCTTCTGCGGCCCGCCCCAGAAGATCAGCTGGGCCAGGATCTCCTCGAACCAGCCCGGTGCGTGCTGGAGCAGGGAGGTTGTGATCTCCAGGTTTGCGTACACGTTGGGGTAGCGACCGATCGCCCACGCGGTCTCGTCGAGGAACGCCATCCCGGAGTGCACGATCTCGAACGTCATGTCGGGGAAGGCGTCCGCGGCGATGTCGATGTCGTCGACCTTGTAGGGATCCATCGGCACCGCGCCGTTGGGTACCGCCTTGTGGATCGCGACCGACTTCAGGCCGAGCTCCTGCGCCGCAGCGAACAGCTCGAGGATCTCCGGGTCGTCGGCGCGCCAACGGCGGTACGGGTCGACCCCGTGCGGATAGAGCTTGAGGCCGACAGCAGACGGCATCGCCTCGACCTGCTCGCGCAGATCCGGCAGGTAGACGTCGGGGCCGGCCAGCGGGTCGACGCCGACGTAGCCGATCACCCGATGGGGCCAGCGCCGCAGCGCCTCCTCGGTCTTGTCGCGGGCGCACAGTCCGTCGTGGAACCAGGAGTCCAACCGGAGCACGTGGTGCACGGCCACGTCGGTCTGCGACTCCTCGAACATCGTCCGCATGACCGTCTCGATCGAGGTGTCGCCTCGGAAGACCTCGGGCTCCATGGTGAGCTCGGGAGGGTTCCAGGTCGCGTGGATGCCGGCGATGAGCTCGCCGAGCTGGAGCCCGTACTTGTTGCGGGCGTTGGCCTCGGAGAGGTTGTAGGCGTGGGTGACCGCGTCGATGACGAAGACGTCGTCCGGTAGCGGGGACGGCGTCGACGCGGCTCCTCCGGCGGCGTTCTCGGCATTGAACTCGGCGGTGGGCATCGATCCTCCAGGTGGGTCGCGACGGCCCGAGTCGATCCCGCGTGATGGGTCCGCCGTCGTCCACCCGACGCTACGGACGCCGTGCGCTCCTGGGAACGCCTCGGTGTTTCGGTGCCCGAATCAGGTGTGTGACGCAGCGACACAGCAGCGCGCCCGCTCGGCGCTGTCGTCCCGATACCGTGGGAGGCCGGACCGTCGATCTGGAGGATCATGCTGTCGCAGGAGGCCGAGGAGCTGCTCGGCGCGATGCCGCCCCGTCCACCGCGTGCGTCGGTCGACCTGGACACCAACCGCCGCGGGCTCCGCGCACAGATCCCCGCCTTCGCGCCGCCTGACGAGCCGCTGCTCGTGGGGGAGGGCCTGATCGCCGGGGTCCCGGTGCGCTCCTACCGACCGCCGGCGCTCGAGGGTGTCACGGCACCCTGTGTGGTCTACGCCCACGGAGGCGGATGGGCACTGGGAGATCTGGACACCCACGACTCCTGGTGTCGCCGGCTGAGCCTCGGGGCCGACTGCGTGGTGATCTCGGTGGACTATCGCCAGCCGCCCGAGCATCCCTATCCCGCGGCACTCGACGACGTCACAGCAGTCGTGCGAGCGGTGCTCTCGAACCCGGACTCGCACGACGTCGACCCCGACCTGGTCTGCGTCGCGGGCGACAGCGCCGGCGGCAACCTCGCCGCTGCCACGGCCCAACGACTCGCCGGATCCTCACCGCCCCTCGTCCACCAGCTGCTGATCCTTCCGGTCCTCGACAACCGACCCGAGCGGTGGCCCTCGTACCAGGAGCACGCCGAGGCCCTCGGGCTCACCCGCGACGACATGGTGTGGTACTTCGAGCAGTACGCCGGGCCGCGCTGGTCCGAGGTGGCCGACCCGGGGCTGGCACCCATGCGCGCCGAGTCGCTGGCCGGCCTGCCCACGGCCACGGTGCTGACCGCCGAGTGCGACCCCCTCCGAGACGAGGGGGAGGGGTACGCGGCCCGACTGGTCGAGGCCGGCGTCCCCACGGCGATGCGTCGCTTCGTGGGCACCTTCCACCCGTTCACCCTCTACGTGCCGCGTCTCGAGGCGGCGGTCGAGGCCCTCGACCTGTGTGTCGCCCGGGTCCGCGAGGTGTTCGCCCGCGAGAGATGAGCCGGTCCTTGTCGGCTTCCGGCAGGGGTGGGAGCGTACGTCCATGGAGCTGCGGCAGGTGAGGTCGTTCGTCGTGCTCGCCGAGACGCTCCACTTCGGGCGTGCGGCTGAACGGCTCCATCTGTCGACTCCCGCGCTGTCGCAGCAGATCAAGGCCCTCGAGCGCGACCTTCGCGTCACCCTTTTCGTCCGGGACCGGCGCAGCGTCGAGCTCACCGAGGCCGGGGTGATCTTCCTGGCCCGCGCCGAACCGCTTCTCGCCGCGGCGGACGCCGCGGTGACCGAGCTGCGCGACCACGCCACCGGCGTGCGCGAGACGCTCAGGGTCGGATTGTTCGTCAACAACGCGGCGGAGTGGACCGTGCCGATCCTCAAGCGGTTCCGCGCCGAGCACCCCCAGGTGCGCATCGAGTTCGTCCCTCTCGACTTCGGCGGCCAGCTCTCCGGTCTGCTGGAGGACCAGGTCGACGTCGCCTTCGTCCGGCCGCCCCTGGAGCATCCCGAGCTGCTCGTGCACCCGCTCGCCGTGGAGCCACGGGTCGTGCTGATGTCGCGCGCGAGCGAGTTCGCCGACGCCGACCTGCTCAACACCGACGACCTCGGCAACGCCCGGTTCATCGACGGCACCGCCCTGCAGATGCCGCCGGCCTGGACCGACTTCTGGCTGCTGGAACGTACTGAAAGCGCACCGCGGTCACCTCACGCCGCCCACGGCCGACTCGGCAACTTCGACGCGGTGGTCGTCGACGTCGCGATCAACGAGACCATCACCACCGTGCCCTACTCCGTGGCCCGGGGGCTCGACGTCGGTCATGTCACCCACGTGCGGCTCGCCGACCACGACTGCCAGATCGCGCTCGCCACGCGTATCGCGCCGTCCGGTGCGCTGGTCGGGCGCTTCGTGCAGATCGCACACGAGACCGCACGACAGCTCGCCGATCTCGTCCCGGGTGCGCGAAGCCTCAGCCCGTCCGCCACGCAATCCAGGGTCAGTACGTCGTGATGCGCAGGGCGCGCATCTTCGCGTAGAGGGTGGTCCGAGAGATTCCGAGCGCCTCGGCCGCGCGAACCTTGTTCCCCTCGTGGTCGCGGAGCGCGGCGATGATGGCGTCGCGCTCGGCCCGGGCGATGGGCGCCATCTCCCGAGACCGCTCCTGGGATCGGTAGGCCTCGGGCAGGTCCTCGACGACGACCCCGCCGCTCGTGCGTCGTTCGACGACGTGCTCGATGACCGCGCGCAGCTCGCGCAGGTTGCCGGGCCAGGGCTGCGAGGACAGCGCGCACAGTGCTCCGGGTGTCAGATGGAGCGAGGTCGACGCGCCGAGGTCGCGCATCATCGTCGACACCAGCTCGGGAAGGTCGGCGAGCCGATGGGCGAGAGGCGCGAGCTCCACCCGCTCGAGGCACAGCCCCGCTAGCGCGGCGGCCTGCTGGTCCAGGCGCTCGAGAGGGCCCGAGACCACGATGATCCGCGGCGCCCGCCGGTCGGCCGCGTGCGCGCGGACCAGGTCGACGAGCTGGTCGGGGAGCAGGTCGATGCCGTCGACGCACACGGTGCCCCGGCCGGCCCGCACGAGGGCACCGAACTCGCGGGCCCACGTCGCGGAGCCCTCGAGCAGGGCCGAGGCCGCGCTGAGCACCGTCACCGCCTGACCCTCGGCCAGCTGATGGGCCCGGGTGGTGCGTCCGGAGCCGGGCGGCCCGAAGACCAGAACGGGCGCCTCCGGCCGTGCCTGGCGGGCCCCGCCCGGGGCCGGCACGGACTGGGCCCGGACGGTCTCGTGCGGCTCGACGTGCAGCAGCGCTCCACCGCGGGCCCCGCTCACGCGGGTGGCGCGCACCTGGACCTGCGTACCGGACTCGAGGGTGAGGTCGACGAAGGCGTCCTCGACGACCTCGGAGGCGATCATCCGCAGCAGCGCGACGTCGGTGGAGCTGAGCAGGTCGATCGCGGCCTGGTTGGACATCAGCAGATCGTGGCCGACCGCGACCACCGCGCGTCGTCGTCCGCCCGCGGCCTGGAAGGCGGCGAGAAGCTGCTTGTCCGAGACCCGGCTGCCGTCGAGGAGACGCTGCTCGATGTCGGCCACCGCGCGGGCGACGATCGGGGCCAGGAGCGGGCTGGCGACGTCGGCCAGCGCGGTGAGGTCGAGCACGCCCTCCATACGGCGGGTGGTCGGGTGGAAGATCGGGTGGCCGTAGCAGCTGAATCGGCGCAGCGGCACGGCGAAGTGCTCGCTCCCGTTCACGCTGATGCTCCTCCGCGTCTCCAGGACGGTGCCCGGCGCGTTGGTGCCGACGGCCTCCTCGATCAGCGACGCGCCGACGTCGACCCCGAGGTCGTCGAAGGCGCGGAACGCGTCGGCACCGTCGCACCAGCGGTGCGCGACCCGGCCGTCGCGATCGACCAGGAGCGTGCAGAATCCGGTGCCCTCCAGGCGCGCCCGCAGGTCGTCGAGCACGGGGCCGGCCGCGGCGAGCAGCGAGCTCCTGCGGTCGACGTCGGCGTAGACCACCTGCTCGAGAACCACCTCGGGATCCAGGCCGGCCATCGTCGATCGCCGCCACGACTCCGCGATCGGCTCTCGGAAGACCTCGGCACTGGTCACAGGGGGCTCCGATCGGCGTACCGTGACTGGTGTGACGCCGCTCACAGTAGCAATCGCTCGAGGGCTCGGGATGTCCAGAAACTGAACACTCGCGCGATCCGCGGGTTGCCAGTGTGTCCGGCATCACGCCATCTCGACGTCCCCGGAAACCCCAGGAGAGTGCCCCCATGAAGACGACCGCCGCAGTGGTGTACGAGACCGGCAAGCCGATCGAGATCGAGGAGCTCGAGCTCGACGGCCCCCGCGAGGGCGAGGTGCTGATCCGCTACACCCATGCCGGGCTGTGCCATTCCGATGTGCACATCGCCCACGGCGACCTCGAAGCGCGCCTGCCGATGGTGCTGGGGCACGAGGGCGCCGGGATCATCGAGGAGGTCGGTCCGGGCGTCACCCGGGTGCAGCCCGGCGACCACGTGGTGTGCAGCTTCATCCCCAACTGCGGCTCCTGTCGCTACTGCGCCAACGGCCAGCAGTCGATCTGCGACATGGGGGCCACGATCCTCGACGGCTACCTGCCGGGGGAGCGGTTCCCGATCACCGGGCCCCGGGGCCAGTACGGCGCGATGTGCATGCTCGGCACGTTCAGCCAGTACGGCGTCATCCACCAGAACTCGTGCGTGAAGGTCGACGATGACCTGCCGCTGGAGAAGGCGGTGCTCGTCGGGTGCGGCGTCCCGACCGGGTGGGGCGCCGCCGTCAACACCGCGGAGGTGCGGCCGGGCCAGACCGTCGTGGTGATGGGCGTCGGCGGCATCGGCATCAACGCCGTCCAGGGTGCCGCGCTGGCCGGTGCGAAGAACGTGATCGCGATCGACCCGCTGGCCAACAAGCGCGAGAAGGCGATGGAGCTCGGCGCCACCCACGCATTCGCCACTGCCGAGGAGGCGATGGAGACGATCACCAACCTGACCCGCGGTCAGATGGCCGACTCCGCGATCCTGACTCCGGGACTCCTCACCGCGGAGATCACCGAGCAGGGCTTCAATGCCATCGGCAAGGGCGGCACGGTCGTGCTGACCGGTCTGAACAAGCTCACCGAGCAGACCATCGAGCTTCCGGGCTCGATCCTGACCCTGTTCCGCAAGACGGTGAAGGGCAGCCTGTTCGGCGACTGCAACCCCACCGTCGACATCCCGCGCATCCTCGGCCTCTACCAGTCAGGCGACCTCAAGCTCGACGAGATCATCACCAAGACCTACACCCTCGACCAGGTCAACGAGGGCTACGACGATCTCCTCAACGGCAAGAACGTCCGCGGCGTCGTCATCCACGAGCACGCATGACGGCAGGCCCCAGCGACCTCGGGGTCGTCGACCGGGCCCGGGAGACCGAGTTGCTCGAGGCGGCGTTGGCGAGTGGCGCCAACGTCGTCCTGGAGGGCCCGCCCGGCACCGGGAAGAGCACGCTGCTGCGACGGGTGGCCGCGCGTCGGGAGGCGCGGTTCGCACTCGTCGAGGGCAACGCCGAGCTCACCCCGGCGCGACTGGTCGGGCACTTCGATCCCGCGCTGGTCCTCGATCGCGGCTACCGCCCCGACGTCTTCGTCGACGGGCCACTGGTCAGCGCGATGCGCGAAGGGGGACTCCTCTACGTCGAGGAGCTCAACCGGGTGCCGGAGGAGACCCTCAACGCGCTGCTGACCGTGATGTCCGAGCGCGAGATCACCGTGCCGCGACTCGGCGTCGTCCGGGCGGCCGACGGGTTCGGCGTCGTGGCCGCGATGAATCCCTACGACGCGGTCGGGACGGCGCGGGTCTCCAGTGCGGTCTACGACCGGACCTGCCGCATCGCGATGGGCTACCAGTCCGCCGAGGCCGAGCTCCAGATCATCTCCCAGCGCGCACCGGTCCAGTCGGTCGAATGGGTCCAGCGGGTGGTGGAGCTGGTGCGCGCGACTCGTGCGCATCCGGAGCTCCGGGTCGGCTCCTCGGTGCGCGGAGCGATGGACCTGGTCGGCCTGGCCCGCGAGCTGGCCCGTAGCCGCGGCGTGGACGGCGAGGACTGGCAGGTCGGCCTGGACGCCGCGCTGGTCGCGCTCTCCGGGCGGATCCGGGTCGATGAGTCCTCGACGCGGACGCCGGAGGCGATCATCGAGGAGCTCTACGCCCAGGCCTTCGGCCCTCGTCCCGACGGACCCGGGGGAGAGGACGAGTCCTCGGGGGAAGCCTGAGCCCGCCTCCCCAGGGGGCGGGCGCCCCGACGCCGTCGGATCAGGGAGCGGCCGATCCGCGCAGCTCGCGGCGCGGCCGCCCCGAGCGGACCGCCCCGCGTTCGGAGATGGCGCGGCAGCCGAGGTTCGCCGAGATGTCGCCCGAGGTCGGGCAGCTCGACCTCGACGCCGTGCAGGAGGCGGTGGCCGAGGACCCCGACGCCGTGCTGCCCCTCCTGGCCCTGATGAGCACGGCCACCGACCCGGAGCTGAGGCGCAAGGTGCAGGCTGTCGTGCCGCGCCTGGTCATCGATCGGGCCCGGAGCGGACCGCACGGCCGGATCGGCTCGGGAAAGCTGCGCACGGTGTCCGCCGATCGTGGGGGAGACCTGGAGCTGGACGCCTCCCTGGACGCCGTCGCCGGCGCCTATGCCGAAGGGCGTTCCCCGGCCCTGGACGAGCTCAGTGCGACCACCTGGCAGCGGCCCGCGACCGCGCTGTGCCTGCTCATCGACCGGTCCGGCTCGATGGACGGCCCACGGCTCGCGACCGCCGCGATGGCCGCCGCAGCCTGTGCGCTGCGTGCCGTGGAGTCCGGTGGCGAGCTGGCGGTCGTGGCCTTCGACCGCCGCGCCGAGGTCGTCGTCCCGCTGGCCGCACCACGCGGCGTCCACCGGGTGGTCGAGCGTGTCCTGGGACTTCGCGGACACGGGATGACATCACTGGACGCCGCGCTGCGGGCCGCGCGCGACCAGCTCGCCGGAGCGCGAGCGAGACGTCGGATCACGATCCTGCTCTCGGACTGCCGGGTCACCGACGACGTCGACCCGGTCCCGGTCGCCCGGGGACTCGACGAGCTCCTGATCATCGCGCCCGCCTCCGACGACGAGGAGGCGGTCACCTTCGCACGGCAGGCCGGTGCCCGCGTCGTCTCTCTCGAACGGCTCGCCCAGCTGCCAGAGCTTCTCGACCGGCTGCTGGCCCCGTGACGAGCGCACTTCTTCCTGACTCGATTCCTTTCTTCTTAGCAAGATGGAATCGTTGCGCTGAACATCAAGGACCCCGAGAACGACCGCCGCGCGCGAGAGCTGGCGGCAACGGGGGAGTCGATCACGGGCTCAGCGGTAGATCTCGCGACGGTGACCGAGTGCCAAGACGAGGATGAGCAAGACGCCGTCGTGGACCTCGTAGATGATCCGGTAGCCCCCGGTGCGAACTCGCAGTTCGCCTGCGCCGCCTACGAGCTTCTTGGCCCCTGGTGGACGTGGTGCGTCGGCCAGGAGCTCGATCGCAGCTTGGACCTGGCGCTGCGCACGAGGGTCCAGCTTGCGGAGCTGATGAGCAGCAGACGGTGTCAGCTCGATGCGATAGCGCTCGCCGTCGGCGTCGTGATCGTCGGCGCTCACGCGAGACCGAGGTCGACCTTGACCTGCTCCCACGGAATCGGAGCGGCGCCGGGCTCCTCGAGCTCGGCGCGCGCACGACGGTGGCTTCGGCCTCGAACTGTGCGTTCACGGCCTCGTCGGACAGCCCGATGATGCGCGCGGCAGCCTGCAGGCTGTCGGCTGCCTGGGTCAGCTCGTTGGTCATGTCCAGGAGTAGATCGACGACGCGGTTCTGGAGCGCGCGGTACGAGGGCCAGGGGCCATCCGGGCCGTATCCGATCGCAGCTGGACGGACCCACGAGTTGCGCGGGGTGTCGAGCTTCGACGTGCAGGCACGAAGGTCGCCGTTGATCGTCGGGATCCAGAGTTCGGTGATCTTCGCGATCATCTCGGGATCGACCGTCACGCCTTGGACCGGGGTCCGCTACCTGTACATCGAGTGCCAGGCCCCCATCGACCTGCTGGACTCCCGGTTGCGAGATCGGCGGCGGCTTCCTAGCCAGCGTCCGTCGGTCGGCGTACCGCAGGATGGCGCGAATGGCGAGGGGGAGCGCGACGGAAGGGCCCTGTTCGCCACCTGGGTCGAAGGCATGAAGCGCCCGAAGACTCCGTATCTGCTGCTCGACACGTCGCGGCCCCTTGAGGTGTGTCAGACCGATGTGCTGGAGTATCTGCGACGACCGTAGAACCTATTGATGGCCGTCTGCGCGCTTGCCCTACCAGCCGCCCTGATCGCGGCACATCTGGACGCTGCTGCACAGATCGGTCCTCATGCAGGCGCCGATCAAGAGGACATCTGCGGGCCCGGCTCGCCGTGCGCCGCTAGGCAAGCGACGGCACGCCACGGCGGAAGGCTTGTTCATACGCCGTGTCCGCACTCCACGAATGCTCCAGCGCCTGGTGGACACGCAACATGTTCGTCTCACTGAGCGTCACAAGCGGCGGTCTCTCAGCCCGCTGCTGCTCACGTCTCCCATCCATACAACCCCCGTTGATTGCTCGCCGATAAGTGACATTATGACAACTAGCGCTGTCGGTAGCGCGCGGGTGGTCTCCGCGGCCCTGGAGGACCTGGCCGGGCTCAAGCTCTACGCCCTCGACGAGGACGTCCCCACCACCACGCACCGCGTCGACGTCGAGGAGGCCGCCGAGCTGGTCTGGCGCACCGAGCACGTCCAGAGCGCCGACGCCCTCGGCTCGGTCACAACAGCAGCACGAGCCCAGACCGACGCGCGGGTCCGGCTCGACCAGGCCCACCTTCGGCCGCGCCACCGACATGACCCGCCAGGCCGCACGTCAACGCTGGGCAACGAGGACCACCCCGGCCTGAACACACTTCGTGCACAGCGCGGCCGTCCCATCGCGGTCAGTCGAGTTCGCTGTCTCCTGGCCCGTAGACGGTCCACTTGTCGTTCGGGCAGACCTCCCCCTCATATGTCGCGATCAACTCACCAGCGAACCGCTCATCGCTGTCTGGATTGATCGTGTAGGCCAAGAGCGTGGATGCTAGGCAGTCGGGCATCGCAAGCCAGCCAATCTCGCCAGCAGGTAATCGAACGGCCACATCTCCTGCCGTGAACTCCAACCTCTCATCCCATTTGTTGGAGATAACGACGCTCGGTGCCTCCTGTTCGAAGGGCAGGCACCCCCCGCAGACGATGCTCAGCACGGCCGTACCCGCGGGGAGACGAATAAGTCGCTGGTACATCCTTGCCTTTCGTTGAGCACGTGGCGGAAGTTCGGAAACGTCGGTGATCTCAGCAGATCCGGACTTGATGGTCCTAGCGATTGATAGTAACGCACTGACCCAGATTTCGGGACACGCCGTCGGTCTGCAAATATCCGAGATCACCATCAATCAGGAAGTGTCCTATTGGTCCGTTTTTGTCGGGGTAAGTCCGTCGGGAGCCGAACCGTACTCGGGCCCCCCACTGCCGCGCACCGAGTGGTCAGCTCCAGATGGGTCCGCGGGAGAAGCTCAGCCAGATGCCGGGCATATCCGCTATTTTGGAGGTCAAAGGGGAAGGTCGATTCGGCGTGCATCTCGCCCCAGATAGCAGTCGCCTCCACCCACCACAAGACCGACTGCCAGTTCCCCTTCCACAGCGCAAGGTCAATCGCGGTATCGCCTAGCGGGTTGACATACTCGTATTGGACGGCGTGGAAGTACTCGTGCTGCACCAGAGCCGACCCTCCCCACTCGTCGATGTCGTCGGGCACGCCAATCGAGGTCCACTTCGTCGGGGTGAAGAGTCCCCAAAGTTGCCGACGAGCCTCTCCCCTCGCTCCACCGTCCAAGGCCGTCCGCGCACGACGAGCACCTCCCCACTCGTCGATGTCGTCGGGCACGCCAATCGAGGTCCACTTCGTCGGGGTGAAGAGTCCCCAAAGTTGCCGACGAGCCTCTCCCCTCGCTCCACCGTCCAAGGCCGTCCGCGCACGACGAGCACTCGCGACGATCCGCGTGCGCGCTGCGGCCGGAACATCGGCGACGAGCTGGCCGCAGAGGATGATTGGGACCCCGCGAGGAGGGTGACTCCGAAGCCGTTGGCCAATGCGCTGGTCTGACCATCGGTGATTGTGCAACTCCTAGTAGGGCCAGCCCAGCCAGAGCGAGTAGGGCGAGGCGCCGCGTGGACAGTCGCAGGGCGGGCGTGGCCGGCTGTCGCTCAGTCAGGCGGTCGCGATGGGCCACGTCGGGATGCTTTCACTTGTCCGACGAGGATTACTGGTTCGGTGAAGCGCTGGGCGAGTTGCGGTCGGGGATCGGGCTGCAAACGTCACGCACCGCGTCGACGTCGAGGAGGCCGCCGAGCTGCTCTGGCGCACCGAGCACGTCCAAAGCGCCGACGCCCCTCGGCTCGGTCGCCGCAGCTACCCGAGCACAGTCCGAGGCCCTAGTCCGGCTCGATCAGGCCGTGACCTTCGCCCGCGCCTCCGGCGCCACCTGGGCCGAGATCGGCCGCGCCACCGACATGACCCGACGAGCCGCCCGTCAGCGCTGGAGCTATGAGGACCACCGGACATAGACGCGTCCGGAGAACCGGGTCAGGATCCCCTTCGTGCACACCGGGCGCCCCATCGCGGTCAGTTGAGTTCGCTGTTACCCGGCCCGTAGACGGTCCACTTGTCGTCTGGGCAGACCTCAGCCTCGTACGCCGCGATCAAGTCACCAGCGAGCAGCTCATCACTGTCTGGATTGATCGTGTAGGCCTCGAGCGTCGACACCCTGCACCCGGAGCGCGCAAGCCAGCCAATCTCGCCAGCCGGTACTCGAATGGTCACTGTCCCTGCCGTCACTTCCAACTCCTCGTCCCACTCGTTGGAGACAATGACGCTCTCCGCCTCCTGTTCGAAGGGTAGGCACCCCCCGCTGACGATGCTCAGCACGGCCGTACCCGCGGCGAGACGAATAAGTCGCTGGTACATCCTTGCCTTTCGTTGAGCGTGGCGGAAGTTCGGACACGTCGGCAATCTCAGCACACTCGGCACTGTCGTTGAAGTACGGTTCGGTGAAGCGCTGCGCAACTGCATACATACCGTAAGCAGTTATGGGTCTGCTCGCTCCCCTCCATTCACTTGGCTCGTGCCATCTGCGAAGATGTACCAGTTATCCCAGGGACACGCCGTTCCCTCAAGCATCGCGAATATTTCCATATCGCTCGTGCGCACGGCAATCCTAAGGTACCCACACTCTCCGATCTCCAGGGCCACCTCTTCACCGGGAGTCAGGACTGGATCGGCTGGTATGCCGTCCCAGTCCAGGGTCAATTTTCGCTCCGTATCGTTACGGACCGTAATTGTTGTAATTGGGACTTCAGCCCTGTCGGCTCCATTGAGGAGAATCCGATAACCGATAACAACCCCGATCATTAATAGTCCCGCGATCAGAGCGATAACGGCGCAGCCCAACGTGGCCGATCGGATGTCTTCTCCTGGAACCACTCGCACGTGCCCTCACCTCGTCCTTTAGTCGATCCTAATTCGGGTACCAGAAGACGCGAAATGCGTCCCGTCGATCGACCACAAACACCGCGACTTCGCGAGTCGTGTCGGCTTCCCCGTCAGGCAGCGACTCCGACGCGAAAGCACCAAGACCGTCCCCGTCTAAAGCGATGGCGTTCAGTGGGCACGGCGGGTCAAGTTCCCGAAAGTTCCAGATATTGCAGGTGTCATTGTGGGCCTGTGCGTGGTTGTCGACTATGCCGAAGTAGAGCGTGAATGTTCGGGTCGTCTTCGCCGTGCTCGTCACCACCCTCGTTGTCGGTGCTCCGGCTCACGCCGGCGAACAGAACTACCGGCTCTCGTGCCTGGGAAGTTACGGCGGCGCGTACGCCCGCGCGGATCCCAGCAACTTCGAGTTGCGTTCGTCGAAGCCTGATTCGTCGGGCATGCGGCAAAGACGAGGGAGCAGTTTGGCGTCGCCGACATCCGTTGGCTCCAGGACCGGGTCCGGGAAGCAGAAGGTTGACCTGTTGACCGCCTCGGGCCGCAGGCGCACGTACGACGAGCCGAACCGAATCGCCCCGCCGTACGGATCGGCCCGACGGTTCCACGCGCTGTAGACAGGTCGCTCTGACGCGGGCCCGTCGTCGTACCTCCCGGAGAACAGCCTGCTCTCCCACCGGCACCGGTCGCCGCCGCGGAACGCCGTAAAACCGCCACTGGAGACGCCCGTCGCGAACTGTGACCTGTAGTGACGGTCAGCAGCCATCGACTCGATCACCTTGCCGGTTCCATGCGGCCAATCCGGATGGAACTGCAGCGTGACGGCCTCAACGCGAGCGGCCGACAGCTGGCCTCCAGCATTCTGCTGCCGCTCATGAGTCGATCGGGTCATGAGCGGATCCTACGAAGGTTCAGCCCTCCTCCCGGCCATCACCGGCGAGGAATACGTCGACGCTTGATACGCAGGCTGTCCAGTAGTAGTCGGGTGTCCGCATCAGACTGGTCAACAGGTCGTGCGCCAACCCAGGCTCGCGGTCAGCCGAAGCTCTTGCGCAACGTCGCAACCGAAATGTGCGGCCACCCGATGATCCCTTGGTCCGGCATCAACAGGATCCGGAAGTTCAGCACACACATCTGCGCGTACTGGAGCTGCATGATCGTGGGCCGGTCGGGGTGGGTCAGCTTCTGGATCCAGGTCGTGGCGTACACCATGCTGGCCTGGGCATTCGGGCCGGCGTCTCCGGCCGGCACCCCGCCGAGCAGGAACGGAGTGTTGGTCAGGCCACCGTTCGCGTTGGGCGGCATGACCGTGGTGTGTGGTCCGTACGGGTCGTTCTTCTCGTTGCGGAAGCCGACCTTCTGCTGGGTCATCACGTTCATCGCGACCCCCTCGAAGGAGTACCCGTCAGCGACCTGTGCCTCGACCTCGGCCTGCAGCAGTCTGATCGGGTCGTTGACCACCTCCTGCAACGCCACTCCCCTGATGCTGTCCGGCAAGGCATCTTCCGGTGGGTCCGTGTCATACGGCGTGCGCGGGTTGCCGGCACTCGCGGGCACGCTGAGGTCGTATTGCTGGAACGGCTTGAGGTGGTCCGAGCGCGATGTGCCTGCCTCGGAGGTCCCGTGAGCGTTCATGATCGGCTCTGCCGGCGGCTCGACCCCGGTGATCGGCGTGCTGTTGAACGACAGGAAGTCGGAGAAGGCGAACGGCTGGTTCCCCGCCGACAGCACGGGCGTGCCGGAGAACGCCAGGGCGGCCCCCTGGGCCAGCAGCGTGTTCCCGTGCGGGATCGACGACATGCGGTACACGATGTTGCCGCTGTCCGGCGCCCGCTCCGCCGGGTAGTCGGCGGGCGGCTGCAGCATCCACATGCCGGGCTCGATGTGGAGTGCTCCCCCGGTGCTCTTGTCACTCACCTTGTGCAGGTACGTCACCCCGTGCAGGTCGACACCGTCGCACCCGCAGGCGCGATTCGGAACCGGCGACCCGATCGCCGTGACGTCGTAGGTCTCCTGTGTCTGGTTGAGCTGGAGGTAGAGATTCGCGTGCCCAGAGAAGTCCGGGCGGGCGATCAGGTTGAACCCGGTACCCCGCCACGATCCGACGAGTTCTGCCAGGTGACCCAGGCAGGCCCGCCCGACTGCGGCGTCCGGGGTGAATCGCACCGACGAGACCGGCATGTGTTCCTCCTGAAGGGCGTCGTGCCCCAAAGGATCGACGCACTCGCCGCAGGCGCGCAACCTACTGAGAATGGGTCAGCCTTCAGTCCGCGTACTGCATCAGATGAATCATCGACCTCTGCCTGAACCCGACACTCCCAACCTGCCGCCCGCTCTGGTATCCGATCTGTGCAACCTACGCCTCAGCGGCCCGGTGGCCGGACCCGTTGCACAACGACTCACGCAACCCGATCGCCTACGGGAAGGTTGAGGTCCCCGCCACCGTCGGGTCGTCTGCGGTGATGGGTAGCGCGGAGCACTCCGACGCCTGCGCCGATCTGCTTGCCCAGGCAAGTGGCGACGCTCACCGCGGCCGCACGACTCCCCCGGCCGGTGCTGCGGCGTGTCGAGGACTTCGAGAGGGTCGCGCGGGTGCGGCGCCGCCGCCAGGTGGAGCGTGGGAGGTCGACCCGACCCGGACCGAACCGACCGACTGGGCCGGGTTCGTGACCCTCGCACTCGCCCGCGCGGCCGCGAACGTCGGCGGGATCGGGGGTCGCGCACGCCGGCCGGCCCGGCTGGTTGCTCACTGACGTTCAGCGGGCACCAGGGGTCCACGTCCTTGGCGCACGTCGTGGTGCACGTTCATGACAGTGCCGCACACCTGCTCAATGAGCGAATATCGACCCGTTCCCCCGATGGGCTGATATGCTCACTTTCATCCGAGGGGCTGATATTCACACACTGGGATGGTGCGGCGATGGCAGACTATCGATCGACCGTGCGCTCAGCCGAAGCGCTGGGCGGCGCGATTGCCCGACTCCGCTTTGAGCGTGGTCTGACCCAGGAAGACCTCGCCGAAGCGTTGGGGGTGTCCCGGCGCTACATCTACGAGATCGAGTCCGGGAAGCCGAACCTGTTCGCCCTACGACTCTTCGAAGCCCTGCGCGAACTCGGCGCTCATCTCGAAGTCGTCGCAGTCGATGTCGACGGGCCCGATCGCTGATGCGCGACCCGATCGATGTCTGGCTCTACGGCACCCGTATGGCGAGCATCGTGGAGTCACGCCACGGCCGCCTCGAACTGACGTGGGACAGCGACGCGCTGGACAGGTGGGGCCCCGGTGCCCGGTTGCTGTCGGCCAAGATGACTGTAGGGGACCGGCCAGTCGCGGCGCTGGTCAAGAACTACCTCGACGGTCTGCTCCCAGAGGGCAACGCTCGAGTCAACCACGCGTTGAGTGCCGGGGTGCCTCCGGACGACACCTTCGCCCTGGTCCGCGCCTACGGTCGCGACAGTCCAGGTGCTGCGATCTTTGTCACCGAAGGTGCTGGCGACCCGACCCGGGCAGGCCGCTACGAGCCGCTGACTCCGGGCGACGTCGCCGACAGGCTGCGCCGCGCCGACGAGCACTCACCCGCAACCCACGACGGGCTGGTCGGCGAGTCGAGCACCCTGCCCGGCATGGTCCCCAAGATCACGCTGCACCGCGACGGCGACGCCTGGTTCTCATGTAAGGACGGTGCGGCCTCGACCTGGATCATCAAACGGGCGTCCGCTGCCGGAACCGGAATCACTGACGTCGTCGACACTGAGGTCGCATGCTTGGACCTGGCCCGGCGCATCGGTCTGACCACGGTGTCCGCAGAGATCTTCGACCACGCCGGCGTCCGTGGAATCGCCGTCTCTCGCTACGACCGTGCACCCTCAGCGGAGAGCCCGCGGCTCCACCAGGAGGACCTCGCTCAAGCCACCGGCCTGAACACCCAGGACCCGAACCGGAAGTTCCAATGGGGCTCCCAGATGCCCTCGCTGAAGCACGCCGCCGACATCCTACGTCTCGACGGCGCCAACCCCGATTCGTTACTGAGACTGGCGACGTTCTCCTACCTCGTCGGAAACACCGACATGCACGCCAAGAACATCTCCTTCATGCGGCACTCCGACGGGAGCGTCGCGCTGAGCCCCGCCTACGACATCGCCATGCACCTGCACCACGACCGCGACAACCGCCGCTCAGCCCTCGACCTCAACCACAAGTTCCTCATGAACGACATCACCATCGACGACGTGATCGCCGAAGGAACCGCGTGGGGTATCCCCGAGCGGCGGGCACACAGAGTCGTCACCTCGACCGCGGAAGACCTGGCCACAGCCCTCCAGGAGATCGATCGCGGCGACCACCCCGGTGTGCCTCCGAGAGCATGGGACCTCGTCGAGGAACGCACGTACGAGGCAGCCGAGCCCATCACCCGCTCCCTCGCGGCCAGGAGCGTCGAATCCCAACGCTCCCCACTAGGAGGCAGTGAAGTCGTTCACAGCCACGGCAGCTCGGGCAGACCAGTCCAGTCGTACACCCGCAAGAGGCGTGGTCCGCGGCGACCGAAGTGACGAATCTTCAAGTCTTCAAGGCGGACCGTGCCCCCGGATTCCCGTGTCACCACGACTTGCGGTTCGCCGTGCTGTTGCGGAGCCGGTCGCCGTCCGTCCGGCGTGCGCGTTGGTGTAGCGCCCGGCCGTCGCGCCAGTCGGTCCCGGACGGCGGCGGTTCGGCGGCGACCCGGACACCCGTGACGAGATGGCGGGCGTCAGCCGAGCAGATCGGTCGGCGTACTCCAGGTGATGCCGGGGAACCTCGCGAAGTCGTTGTCGTAGGACATCACGCTCGCGCGGTGCTCCAGGGCCAGCGCGGCGAGGTGCGCGTCGTTCACGGGGTTGCCGCCGACGCCAACCGCCCTAAGCAGGGCACTGAGGTGCGTGAGGTGCCCGGCGCCGGCGTTGACCGGAACGGCTCCCGGGGCACCGAGCTACTCCCCTGCCTGGCCCAATGCGTCCTCGACGCTGAGCGGGTGCTCGAACAGCGCGGCTCGGGTCGCGAGCCGAACGAACGCGAGGAGCGGGAGCCAGGCCAAACCCACGGTGTCCTCGCCGGACAACGCCCGATCCAACCAGGCCCGCCCTTCGTCGAGGTGAGGGGCCTGCTCGTTCACGGCATATAGCAGGACGTTGGCGTCGACCAGCCTCACTGGCCTGATCGCATCCGGCGGATGAGCTCGTCGTCCTCGAGCTCACCGGCCAGCTGCAGCGCCTGGTCGAGATCGACACGTGGGCGGCTCATGGCATGGGTGCGGGTGGTGAAGGTACGCCGCGTGCGCGGCGCAGCGCCCTCGCGGATCGCGTCATTGAGGGCCTGCTTGAACGAGACCTGTCGCTCCTCCATCAGGCGCCGCACGAGCGACTCGGTGTCGGGGTCGAGAGTCACGGTGGTGCGCATGGCTGACAGCATAGAATCGCAGGTCATGATGCTTTGCTGTCACATCTGGAACGCCAGGCGAACAGCATCCCTCCCCGCCTGTGTCCGCACCAGACTCGACATGCCCGCCGCCCGCAGTTCGTCGCGATCGGTTGACCGCCGCTCCGGCGACCTGCCCTTCGCCGCGGTCGGTTGCAGCGTGGCGTTCGATGCATCCCAAGACGTCCCATCACGGAGAGCGCACTCGGGCTGCCGACGCGAGAGCGCCGCACGCCACACCGCGTCGACTTCTGCCACCACTACGCCGAGCGGAGGCCCTTCTTCTCCAGCCGCGGCATGACCTCCTGGGCGAAGTACTCCAGCTCGCCGACGTAGTCGACGAAGGCCATGGTGATGCCGCCGAAGCCGGACTTGGCGAAGCGCTCGATCTCGTCGGCGACGTCGTCGGGCGAGCCGATCAGCGGGCAGGTGCCGTGGCCGGCGGCGAACCGGCTGCGGAAGTTCTCCAGCAGGTCCTGGCTGAAGGACTGGGCGTGCAAGCCCTGGAGACGCATCAGGTTGTCGACGGCCTCCCAGTCGGCGTTCTCCTCGGCGTAGTAGTGCAGGTACTCCTCCGCCTCGGCGCGCGTCGGGCGGCACACGACGTGGGTCGGGGTCAGCACCCCCGCCTTCCGGCCGAGCGCGGCGGAGTTGGCGGTGAGCTCCTCCACGACCGCGGCGCCCTCCTCGGGGCCGGGCACGATGGTGAACACGAAGTCGGCGTTGCGGGCCGCGTACTCCTTGCCCTGGGAGCTGGACCCTGCGTTGAGGATCGGCAGGGCACGGTCGGCAGGCTTCGGCATCGACTCCACGCCGACCAGGTCCCAGAACCGGCCCTTGAGGTCGTAGCGGCCGTCGCGCGACCACAAGGTGGTGACGACGTCGATCCACTCCTGCGCCATCGCGTAGCGCGAGTCGTGGTCCTGCGGAAGATCGGCACCCAGGGCGACGTACTCGGGCTGGTTCCAGCCGGCCACCACGTTCACACCGATCCGGCCGGGCGCGATCTGGTCGATGGTGGACAGCTGCTTGGCGGTGACCACCGGGTGGTTGAACGCGGTGTGCACGGTGGCGAACGCGTTGAGCCGCTCGGTGTTGGCGAGGATGGCGGTCGCCCACGGGATGGGCTCGAGCACGCCCTCGTGGAAGTTGGTGGCGCCGCCGTAGCCGATCCAGCGCGCGATCGGCAGCATGAAGTCGATGCCGGTGGCGTCGGCGACCTTGGCCAGGCGGAGGTTGTCCTCCCACGAGCCCGACCACCGCTCCGGGATCGTGGTGACGGCCAGTCCGCCCGAGCAGTTGGAGGAGAACAGCCCGAGTCGAAAGTGGTCAGCGGTGGTGAACGAGGTGCTCATGTCGGTCCTTCTCTAGTGGGTCGAGGCGGTCTTCGGATGGTCTGGAGAGCTCAGCGCTGCAGGGTGAGGGGCACGGCCTCATCGGCGGTCATCGAGATCACCTGCCCGATCAGATAGGTGTGATCGCCGACGGCGAACCGCTCGGCGATGCGGCATTCGAGCCGCAGCGGCACGGGCTCGGCCAGCACCGGCATCCCGTCCAGCCCGGGCCGCCAGGCGACGCCCGCGAAACGGTCCGGAGACGAGGTGGCGAAGGTCGAGATCAAGCCGGTCTGCTCGGTCGACATCACGTGTACGACGTACCCCTCGGCGGCCAGCCACTCCCCCAGCTGGCTGGAGTCGTGAGAGATGCACCAGCCCACCAGCGGGGGTTCCAGCGACGTCGCATGGAAGCTGTTGACCGTCTTCCCGATCGGCCGGTCCGCCCCGTGGGCGGTCACGACCGCGACGCCGGTGGGCCACCGGGCCAGCTGGCCGCGCAGGCTCGCCGGGTTCACGTGGAGGCGGTCAGGTGTGATGCAGGTCATGCAGCGATGGTGCGCAACTCCCCCACCGCTCGCTATCCGGTTCGCGGCGCGCACTATCCATCCAGCGTCGCCATTCCAAAATGGTCCGCCTCGTAGCAGACTTGCGAGACACGCACTGCTCTCGATACCCCGGACGACAGTCCAGATGAAGGAGACCGATGGCACGGGTCTCGACGCCGCTCGGGAGCCACGGCGCACTCCACACCACCGATATCGACGACGCCCGCGCCTCGATCGCGGCCTCGCTCGCACCCCACGACCTCACCCCGCTGCGCGACGCCTCGGCGTTCCACGCCCAACACAACATCGCCGGCCTCGACCGCCTGAGCCTCCACTACATCGACTACGGCTCGGAGGTCGAGGTGGCCGCGCCGGAGCTCGACTTCCACCTCGTGCAGATCCCCCTGTCGGGGCACACCACGATCCGCGCCGCCGGGACGGCTGCCACCGTCGGCTGCCGCAGCGCCACGGCGGTGGTGCCGGGGGTGCCAGTGCGGATGAGGTACTCGGCGGGCAATCCGCGCCTGATGGTCCGGATCGAGCCCGACTTCGTGCGCGAACGGGTGTCGGTGGCCGTCAGTGGCGGCCTCGACGTGACCTCGCAGCCGGCCGACACCTTCGATCTCACCGCCGGCGTCGGGCGCGGCTGGCGCAGCCTGATCGAGACGGTCATGGCCGATCTCGAACGCGACGACGGCCTGACGTCCTCGCCGCTGGTCGTCGCCTCGCTGGAGGTGGCGATCGTCGACGGACTCCTGATAGCCCTCGCGACCAGACACGACGACGACCTCCCAGTGCCGTCGGCCTCGGAGCGCCCCATCCGCCGAGCCGCCCAGCTGATCGAGGAGCACTGCGCCGAGCCACTCGGGACGGCCGACATCGCCGAGGCCGTGGGGCTCTCGATCCGCGCGCTGCAGTCGGGCTTCCGGACCCACCTCGGCACCACACCGATGGCCCACCTGCGCCGGGCCCGGCTGGTCCGCGTACGACAGGCGCTGAGCGACGGCTCGGCCGAGTCGGTCACCGACGCGGCGCTGGCCTGCGGGGTGACCCATCTCGGGCGGCTCTCCAGCGACTATCGCGCCGCCTTCGGCGAGACCCCGAGCGAGACCCTGCGACGTGGGCAGTGACCGCCGACGGCGTATTGCGGCTGACCTGTGCGCATTCCGGATAGAGGCCATCGACCGTGACCACCTACCGTCCAGACTTATGGAATGTGACCGCGCTCACGCTGCGCAGGCGTCCATCGGTGACAACCGCCTCCCCTACCCGGAGCTCGGCGCCCGTCGCCGCCTGACCTGAGCCGGACTCGACAGGAAGGATCCACCACACATGGCCGAGCGGTCGTTCGCCCACGAGGTGCAGAAGTTGAGGGCCGGAGCCGGCACGGAGTTCACCGGCGAGGGGATCCTCGCGGTGACCAAGGCTCTGCTCCAGTCCGGAGTCGCCTACGTCGGGGGCTACCAGGGCGCGCCGATCTCCCACCTCATGGACGTGCTCGGCGACGCCCACGAGATCCTCGAGGAGCTCGACGTCTACTTCGAGAACTCGGCGTCGGAGGCGACCGCGGCCGCGATGCTCGCGGCGTCGGTGAACTATCCCCTACGTGGCGCGATCACGTTCAAGTCGACCGTCGGCACCAACGTCGCCGCGGACGCCCTGGCGAACCTGTCCAGCGGCGGCGTCCGCGGTGGGGCGCTGATCATCGTCGGCGAGGACTACGGCGAGGGCTCCAGCATCATGCAGGAGCGCTCCCACGCGTTCGCGATGAAGTCGCAGATGTGGCTGCTCGACCCGCGGCCCAACATCGAGGCGATCGTCGACGCCGTCGAGGCCGGCTTCGAGCTGTCGGAGGCCAGCAACACCCCGGTCATGCTGCAGCTGCGGCTGCGTTCGTGCCACCTGTACGGAAGCTTCACCGCCAAGGACAACGTGCGGCCGCCGACCACGGTCAAGGACGCCGTGGAGAACCCCGCGCGGAGCCTGGACCGCATCGTGCTCCCCCCGGCCAGCTTCCTGCACGAGAAGGAGAAGCTCGAGGACCGCTGGCCGGCCGCGGTCGAGTTCATCCGCAGCCGCGGGCTGAACGAGGTGCTCGGCCAGGACGGCGCGGCGTCCGACGTGGGCATCATCGTGCAGGGCGGGGTGTACAACACGCTGAACCGCGCGATGGAGCTCCTCGGCTGCTCCGACGCCTTCGGCAACACCGAGGTGCCGACCTACGTCATGAACGTGACCTACCCGGTCGTCGACTCCGAGATCCTGGACTTCTGCGCCGACAAGCGCGCCGTGCTGCTCGTCGAGGAGGGGCAGCCGGACTACATCGAGCAGAACCTCAACGCGATCCTGCGCCGCGCCGGCTCCGACGTCGCGCTGCACGGCAAGGACCTGCTCCCGGTCGGTGGCGAGTACACCGCCACCGCGGTGACCCAGGGCGTGCACGCCTTCTTGAGCAAGTACCGCCCCGACGTCGTCGACGGCACCCCGGCCCTGCTGCTCCCGCAGTCGGACCCCAAGAGCCCGTTCGCGCCGCGGGTGGACCCCTCGGTCGTCCAGACCCGGCCGCCCGGGCTGTGCACCGGTTGCCCCGAGCGACCGATCTTCGCCGCGCTGAAGCTGGCCGAGAAGGAAACCGGGAAGACCCACCATGTCAGCGCCGACATCGGCTGCCACCTGTTCGCGATCAACGAGCCCTTCAACCTCGGCGCCACCACGATGGGCTACGGCCTCGGCTCGGCGGGTGCGGCCGCCTTGAACTCCAAGGACGCCGACCGCCGCACGGTCGCGGTGATGGGCGACGGCGGCTTCTGGCACAACGGGCTGACCAGCGGCGTCGGCAACGCGGTGTTCAACCAGAGCGACCAGCTCCTCCTCGTCGTCGACAACGCCTACAGCGCGGCCACCGGCGGGCAGGACGTGCTGTCCTCCAAGGCCGACAACGTGCTGCGCTCGACCAAGCACCCGATCGAGAAGGCGGTACGCGGCATCGGGGTGCTGTGGGCCAAGACGGTCCCCGACACCTACAAGATCGGCGAGCTGCGCGACGTGTTCGTCCGCGCGCTCACCACCAAGGAGCCGGGACCGAAGGTCGTCATCGCGCAGAGCGAGTGCATGCTCAACAAGGAGCGACGCGAGAAGCCGCAACGGGCCAAGGCGGTCAAGGAAGGCAAGCGCGTCGTCAAGGAGCGGTTCGGTGTCGACGCCGAGACCTGCACCGGCGACCATGCCTGCATCCGGATCTCGGGCTGCCCGTCCCTGAGCATCAAGCCGAACCCCGATCCGATGCGCACTGACCCGGTCGCGACGGTCCTCGACTCCTGTGTCGGCTGCGGGGTCTGCGGCGCCAACGCGCACGCGGCGTCGCTGTGCCCGTCCTTCTACCGCAGCGACCTGGTGCACAACCCCAACCGGCGCGACAAGGCGCTCTCGGCGATCCGCGGGCGCGTGATCGGCCTGCTCTCGGCCGGCGTCGAACGCCGCGCCGCCCGCTACGAGACCGAGGAGGTCTGATGTCGACCTGGAGCACCGGCAGCCGGCCGATCACGATCGCCATCCTCGCCATGGGCGGTGAGGGCGGCGGCGTCCTGGCCGACTGGATCGTGTCGGTGGGCGAGAGCGCGGGCTACTTCGCCCAGACGACGTCGGTGGCCGGCGTCGCCCAGCGCACCGGCGCCACCGTCTACTACGTCGAGCTCTACCCCGGCGGCGAGGACCACTCCGACGACGTCCGCCGCGAACCGGTGCTCAGCCTGTTCCCGACCCCCGGCGAGGTCGACGTCGTGATCGCCTCGGAGCTGATGGAGGCCGGACGGGCGATCCAGCGAGGGTTCTCCACGCCCGACCGGACCACCCTGATCGCCTCGACCAACCGGGTCTACTCGATGGACGAGAAGCTCGCCCTCGGCGACGGGCGGGTCGACAGCAACACCCTCCTGGAGGCCGCCCACGCCGGAGCCGCCCGCTTCGTGGGGGCCGACTTCATGCAGCTGGCGCTGGAGGCCAAGAGCGTCATCAGCGCCTCACTGTTCGGGGCGCTGGCCGGCTCGAACGTACTCCCCTTCCCCCGCGAGGCCTTCGAGGAGGCCATCCGCGCCGCCGGCAAGGGGGTCGACGCCTCCCTGGCCGCCTTCGACGCCGGCTTCGAGGCCGCGCAACGACCGGCCCCGCAGCCCATCCCCGCCCCCGCTCCTTCGGGCACCGGGCCGGTGCCGATCACGATCGGACGGCGCCGCCCGGTCGACCCGGCCGAGGAGGCCGCGGCCGCGGCCGAGAAGGAGCGCGCCGAGCGAGCGCTGAGCGATCCGACGCAGCTAGTCGGGCCGCGACTGCGCCGTCAGGCCAAGCGGGTCGCCGCCGACTTCCCCGCCCCGGCCCGGTCGATGCTGCTGCACGGCGCGGTGCGGACCGCGGTCTACCAGGACCGCAGCTACACCGACCGCTACCTCGACCGGGTGGCGCGCCTGGCCGCGCTCGACCACGCCGACGACGCCCGGCTGAGCACCGAGGCGGCTCGCCACGTCGCCTTGTGGAT
The DNA here is from genome assembly GCF_037936805.1 of Nocardioides epinepheli. NCBI lineage: Bacteria > Bacillati > Actinomycetota > Actinomycetes > Propionibacteriales > Nocardioidaceae > Nocardioides > Nocardioides epinepheli. The sequence goes on from NZ_JBBMMC010000005.1 coordinate 277,830, forward strand.
GTGCTACCAGGACACCATCCAGGTGGCTCAGCAGAAGATCCGCCGGCACCGGCTGCAGAAGGTCCGCGAGGAGGCCAAGGCCGCGCCCGACCAGCTGCTGAACGTTCGCGAGTACCTCCACCCCCAGCTCGAGGAGATCGCCGACACGCTCCCGTCCTGGCTCGGCCGACGGGTCAACGCCTCGTCGTGGTACGCCAGGCTCGTCGCCCGGCTGACCCGCAAGGGCATGGTCGTCAACACCACCGGCGTCATCGGCTACTCGATGCTGTGGGTGATGGCGATGTTCCGCCCGACCCGCCCCCGCTCCTACCGGTTCGGGCGCGAGCAGGTCGCCATCGACGCCTGGCTCGACACCGCCGTCGACGCCGCGGCCACCGACTACGACCTGGCCTGCGAGATCATCGAGAACCAGCGGGTCCTCAAGGGCTACGGCGAGACCCACCACCACGGAGTCGAGAGCTTCACCAAGCTGACGGCCGCCGCCGAGCGACTCAAGGGCGAGCCCGACGCCGCCGCGACCCTTGCCCGGCTCCGCTCGGCCGCGCTGGCCGACGAGGACGGCGCGGCGCTGGACCGGGAGCTCGCGGCCTTGCGACGGGGCGCGCAGCCCGCGGCGGCGTCTGGCCGTTGACTGCTCCCGGCCCGGCTGGCCACGGGTCGCTGGGGTGTGACCTTCGCGCGGCTACAAGCAATCCCGTCCGGCCGGCGAACGGGAATTGATTCGTCCGAATCGTGCGGACGGAGCCCACTGTGATCATCGCCGCGATCCCGCAAACGCGCCTGACCGGACCGTCCGCCCACCACCGTCACGACCCCGGAGAACCTAAGCCTGACACCCGCCAGCCGGACTGCCGGCGTGCCACAGACCATCGCAGCATCACCCACGCGCCGCCGCCGAGCCCATAACAGTTGGCGGGTTGGTCGGTATGCACGTGGCTCCGCGCTAACGGTCCACCATTAGCTGACTTGGGTTATCATCGCCTACCTAGTAATGGCAGACGGCGCGACCAGGCACTCGGAGCACTGAGGTGAGGGATTGCGCTCCGATGTCCGTGGTCGTCCCTACGCTGCGAGCAAGTAGCAGGAAAGACCTAGCTAGGAGCTCTCGGTGACGAACATCCATAACATCGGCGACGGCAGCAGCGGCAACCAGCAGATCCGCGCGCACGGCGACGTCACCGCCCCGTTCGGCAAGGACGGTGGCGTTGCCATCAGCGGCGACAACCACGGCATCGTGATCACTTCAGTGCCAACGCCGGAAAAGCCGCTGCAGACCTTCGACATTGTCAAGAAAACGCGGATCGCTACCCCGGCGGCGCTCATCGGCACCGTCTCTGGTCTGATCACAATCGCCGGGTTCGTGACCGGCGCCTTCTCGGTGAATCAGCTCTTCGACGTCTTCAGGTCCGGCAACGGCTTCGACGCCACGAGCGGCACGCCTAAGGAGTCCTGGTGGCTTCTGGCATCCGCTTTCATGATCGCCATCGGCTTCGTCGGCTTGTCGTCTTTCCGATTCCTCCGTCGGAACGTGCTTTGGTTGCCAAAGTGGTGGGTCTTCCGCGCTTGGGCGGGAATCAAGGAGGAGAACGGCCGGACGTATCCGTACGCGCTTCGCCTCGCGATGCGATGCCCGATGTGCGCGAACAAGAAGCTCCGCTTCCAGCGGGTGCCTGCCGACGGCTACTATCTCATCAATCCTCAGACGGGCGAGCGCAAGAAGACCGTCGTGACGAAGTGGGCTCCGATGGCCGTCTGCCCTCGGTGCAAGGAGCACTCGATCCCGGTCAACATCTCGGGCAACGATTTCGACAAGGCTCTGCCGCGTTAGCGGTATGGCGGCAGCCATACTCCGCTCTTCCTCCGATATTGCTTGCTGTACTCGATGGCCTAATTCGGGCCGGCCCCTCCCGCCATAGGTCGGGCCGACCCCCGGGCGCTGCCTGATCCTTCTCAACCACAACGCAATCGAGTTCAGTGTCCCACCCGGGAAACCGCGTGGTCCGCTGCCGAACGCTCTGTTGTTCCGCGCCGGGCGGGCGCAATCCCGGCCGTCCCGGGTGTTCCGACTCGTCGGCGGCTCCCGCCGCTGAGCGGCCTCTTTGAGGCAGGACGTAGGGTGCTCGGCATGGTGTGACGTGGCTAACATGATCACCTGACGGGCGGTCTCCGCCCGTCCCCTGTCTCGGCGACACTCGGGAGATCTCACACATGTCCTGTAGGACCATCCTCGGTACCGTCCACCTGGGGCGTTGGCGACCACTCAACTCCGGGGTACGGACGCGGTCCAACGACCACAGGTGACCGTGAGAACGACGGCCGCGACCGTCGCCGACGTACGTGACGCCTGGTTCTCCACCGACGTCGCCGGCTCTGCCGCCACGACCGTCGTCTGCCTGCCCTACGCCGGCGGCTCGACCCTGGCGTTCCGTGGCTGGGCCGAGGGGCTGGCCGACGTGGCCGGCGTGCGCGCCGCGGCCCCACCCGGTCGGGAGCAGCGGATCGCTGAGCCGCCCGAGTTCGACGTCGACGACCTGGCCGGAGCGATCGCCGCCCGGATCGACGGTCCGTACGTCATCTACGGACACAGCATGGGGGCCCGGCTCGCTCCCCCGGTGATCCGCCGGCTCGCCGAGCTCGGAGCCCGGCTGCCCGAGCACCTCGTCGTCGGAGGCTGCCGTCCGCCGCACCTGAAGCTGCTCACCCGCATCTCGCACCTGCCCGACGACGCCTTCCTGCGCCGGGTGATCGCGATGGGTGGCATGACCGAGGACGTCGTCGCCGACCCGGAGCTGCGTCGTCTGCTCCTCGGCGTGCTGCGCAGCGACTTCGCGATGATCGAGTCCCTGCCGATCACCCCACCCGACCCGCTCCCGGTGCCGATCACCGCCCTCGCCGGGCGCGACGACCCCCAAGCCGAGCCCGGCGAGATGGTCGGCTGGGCCGCCCACACCACCGCGGGCTTCGCGCTGCACACCATCGAGGGCGGCCACTTCTTCCTGCACAGCGCCCAGGACCAGATGCTCGAGCACGTCGCGAACGCAGTGTGCCCAGCCGGCGTCCCGGCCTGGCAGCAGCCGCTCGCCGACGACGAGGTGCTGGTGATCGACGCCCGCCTCGACCACCTGCCCGAACTCGACGCCGTCGAGGAGCTCTCCGCCACCGAACGCAGGCGCGCCGAGCGGATGCGCGCGCCCGCGGACGGACGCCGGTTCGCCGCACGCTCGGTGCTCCAGCGCCGGGTCCTCGCGGCCCACGGACTCGACGTCGGCACCGCGGAGTACCAGCGCGGCTCCGGAAGCAAGCCCGCATGGCCTTCGCCACGAGGTCTCACGTTCAACGCGAGCCACTCCGACGGGATCGCCCTGATCGCCCTCTCCGTCGACCGGGAGATCGGCATCGACGTCGAACGCCTCCGCCCGATGACCGACCTCGAGGCCTTCGCCGACGGAGCCCTCGACGCCGGCGAGCGCGAGGAGTTCGAGGAGCGCGCCGGCTCGGCCGCGCTCGAGTACGCCCTACGGATCTGGACGGCGAAGGAGTCGGTCCTGAAGTACACCGGCGACGGGCTGCGCATCGAGCCCGACGTGTTCGGCTTCGCCGGTCACGAGCCGCGCGGACCCTGGCGCGCCACCACCGACGCCGGCTTCGAGCGTCTCGGTGCCGCCGAGGTCCGCCACCTCGAGCTGCCCGACGGGATCGGCGCACTCGCCGTGCCGGCAGACGATGCCGAGATCCGTCTGCGCTACGTCCGCCTCCCGGAGTCGTGTCCATGAGCCGCGAGCACACCGTCGCGCTGGGCGACACCGAGTGGCGGGTGTGGCGGCATGCGCTCCTGCGCGCCGCGGGGTTCCCCGCCGACGGCATCAAGCGGTTCGCCGCCCCAGCCCTGGCCGCGGCCGCCGAGACCGCCGCGACCGCTGCCGACGAGCGCTTCCGCCGCGCCTACGACGACGCCGTCGCCGAGCTCAGCACCACCGTCACCGACCTCGCCGCGGACCCCACGCTGCGCGAGGCGGTCGCCTGGCAGAACCCCAAGGGGCGCGAGTCGATCCTCGACGCGATCGTCGCGCGTGGCGCCGACGCGCCGCGCAACGCCCGGCGCCGCAGCAAGGAGGCTGCGCTGGCCCGCTACTACTCCCGCTACACGACGAAGAACGACACGATCGGCTTCTTCGGCCCCGTCTGCTGGGCTCGCCTGGAGGACGTCGGCCCGGCCGTGGACGTCAAGCCCGGCAGCGCTCTGGTCCGGCGCCGTGAGGTGTTCTTGGAGCGATGGGCGCTCGATGCGTACGCCGAGGCCCTGCTCGCCGACGACGACGTGCGGGTCTGGGCAGCGCCCCGGCTCGCCCCGAACCTCCTCCTCGACGGGGAGGAGATCGTCGAGCCGTCCGGTGCGCGCCGCGCGCTCACCCCGACCGAGGCCCGGATCGTCTCGGCCAGCGACGGAAGCCGCCCGGCGGTCGAGCTGGCTTCTGAGCTCGCGAGCGACCCGTCGGTCGGCGCGCGCCGTCCCGACGACGTCCTGCTGGGTGTGAGCCGACTGCTGGAGCGTGGAGTGCTCCGCTGGGACTTCGACCTGCCGATGTCGATGCGGGCGACCGAGATCCTCGCGGCACGGCTCGCCGCGATCGGCGACGACGACCTGCGCGACCGGGCCACCGCAGGTCTGAGCCGCCTGCTCGACCAGGCACGGAGGGTCGGTGCCGCCGCCGACGACGAGGTGGCGCTCGCCGCGGCGCTCGCCGACCTCGACGCGGCGTTCGTCGAGCTCACCGGACACGCGGCCACCCGCGCCGAGGGCCAGATGTACGCCGGCCGGACGGTCTGCTTCGAGGAGACCGTCCGCGACCTCGACGTCCGGATCGGGCCTGGCGTCCTGGCCGGGCTGGCTGCTCCGCTCGACCTGCTCCTGCGCTCGGCGCGGTGGCTGTCGGTGGAGGTGGGCGAGGTGTTCGAGCGCTTCCTCGACGAGCTCTTCGACGACCTCTCGGGCGGGGCGCCGAGCGTGCCGCTCGGGTCGCTGTGGTTCCTGGCCCAGGGCTTCCTCTTCGGTGCCAGCACCGATGAGATCGACGCGGTCACCGACGAGTTCACGCGGCGATGGGCACGCATCCTCGGGCTCGACGGTGACGGCGTCTCCGCCGGCGGCAACCGGGAGGTGCTGCTGTCCAGCGCCGACCTCAAGGACGCGGTCGGCGAGGCGTTCCCCGCACGCCCGCTGCGGTGGAGCTCGGCGCGCTACCACTCCCCCGACGTCCACCTGGTCCTCGATCCGGCCGACCCCGCGGCGCCGCCGACCTTCGTGCTGGGCGAGCTGCACGCGGCGTGGAACACCGCCACGCCCGCCTGCTTCGTGTTCGGACACGATGCTCCCGACGAGCTGCAGGCCACGATCGACGCCGAGCTGCCGCCCGGGCGGGTCGTGCCGGTCTTCCCCGTCGGCTGGCCCCGCCTGACGGCACGCACCAACGACGCACTCATCGGCGACGACGTCGTCCGGCTGGGCATCGATGCCGACGCACCCGGCTCGGACGCCGGCACGCCGCTGCCGATCAGCGCACTCGCCGTCCAGCGCGGCGAGGGCGGCCTGTACGCGGTGGCCGCCGACGGGCGTCGCTGGCCGGTCGCCGAGATCTTCGCCGACCTGCTCTCGAGCAAGACCGTCGACGCCTTCAAGCTGCTCGCGAGGTTCGAGCACTGCCCACGCGTGCGCATCGACGACGTCGTGATCGCCCGGGAGAGCTGGACGATCCCGGCGTCGGAGCTCGGGTTCACCACCGTAGAGGACCAGGCCGCGCGCTACCTGGCGATCCGCCGCTGGCTCGAGGAGAACGGCGTCCCCGACCGGGTGTTCGTCAAGACCGGCGCCGAGGTGAAGCCGATGTACCTCGACCTGACCAGCCCGGTCTTCGCCGACATCCTCTGCGTCGCGATCCGCGCCGCGCAGCGCGACGGCGGATCCGACGCGCCCGTCACCTTCTCCGAGATGCTGCCGACGCCGGAGCAGGCGTTCGTGCCGGACGCCGATGGGCGTCGCTACGTCAGCGAGCTGCGGCTGCAGATCGTCGACCCGCAGACCGTGGCGTGGGCAGGCCCGCAGACATGACCGCTCAGACGTCCGTGGCGCCCGCGCGAACGGCGGCCGCCGACTTCGCGGTCCACCTGCCGGCGTTCGACACCGCGCGCGAACGCCCGTCCGCGGTCGCGCTGCGCCAGGGCGCGACGACGCTCACCTACGCCGAGCTGTGCGGCGCCGCGGCGGCGCTCGCCCACGAGCTCGTCGAGCTGGGGGTCGGGCCGGAGGACCGGGTCGCGGTCTGCGCGGCTCGCGGGCCGCGATTGTGGGTGGCGGTGCTCGGGGTCCTCGCCGCCGGAGCGGCCTACGTGCCGGTGCTTCCCGAGGATCCGAGGCGCCGTCGTAGCGAGATGCTCCGCGACGCCGCCGTGAAGGCGGCCGTGGTCGACGACGCCGGACGAGGCGCCCTGGCCGAGTCGGCGATCCCGCTCGTCGAGGCGCCGTCGCCGGTCGGGCACCCGGCCCTGGCACCGCCCACAGGGCGGGTGCTGCACCCGGCGCAGGCGGCCTACGTGCTGTTCACCTCCGGATCCACCGGGCGTCCTAAGGGGATCGTGGTCGGCCACGGACAGCTGCGGCACTACGCATCCGCCATCGTGGACCTGACCGGGATCGACGCCGTCGACACCGCGATCGGGTTCGCCTCCATCGGCTTCGACGCCTCCGTGCACGACATCTTCTGCCCGCTGCTCTCCGGCGGGAGCGCGGTCCTGTTGACCGAGGAGGAGCGCTCCGAGCCGGCCCTGACCCAACGAGCGCTCGCCGCCGCGACCTGGGGCTGGCTGCCGCCGGCCATGCTCGCCCTGCTCGACCCCGAGGCGCTCCCCGGCCTCCGCTGCCTCCTGGTGGGAGGAGACACCTGCCCGCCCGACCAGGTGGCGCGCTGGACCGCCGACGGACGCCGCCTGCTGAACACCTACGGTCCGACCGAGACCACCGTGTCGGTCTCCGCCATGGACCTGCGGGGCGCCTGGGAGACCACCGTCCCGATCGGCAGCGCGCTGGCCGGGCATCGGCTCACCGTCCGCGACGCCGAACACCGCGTCCTGCCCGACGGCGAGGCCGGCCAGCTCTTCGCCTCCGGTCCGGGCGTCTCGCGCGGGTATCTCGGCTCGGCCGCCGCCACCGCCGCGGCCTTCCTCCCCGACCCCGACGCGGTCGAGCCCGGCGGGCGCATGTACGCCACCGGCGACCTCGCGCGACGGCGTCCCGACGGCGTGATCGAACTGCTCGGCCGAGTGGATCGACAGGTGAAGCTCGGCGGCCTCAGAATCGACCTGCTCGAGATCGAGACGGCCGTGCGGGCCCACCCGGAGATCGAGAACGCCGTCGTCCAGGTGATCCCCGATCCGGGCGGCAGGCCCGTGGTGCACGCGTTCTGCACCCCTGCCACCGGCCCCGACCTGACGGACCTGCGCCGCTTCCTCGACGACCGGCTCCCCGGTGGCGTGCACCCCAACCGCGTGCACAGAATGACGGTGCTGCCCACCCTGTCCGCCGGGAAGATCGACCGGTCGGCCCTGTGCGCACTGGCCGAGTCCGAAGCCGATCCCGAGGCTGGCGACACGGGTACCTCGGCGGGGTCGACGGCGGCGGTGGTGTGGCGCGAGATGCTTGGGCCGGCCGCACCCGACGACGACTTCCTCGCCTTGGGCGGCACCTCGCTCGCGGCGATGCGGATCGCGGGTGGGCTGCGCGCACGCCTCGGCGTCGAGCTCTCGGTGCGCGACGTGCTGACCGCCCGCACGTTGCGAGGGCTCGAGTCGCACCTCGACCACGATGCTCCCCGTCCCGCTGCCGGCGCCGTGCTGCCCGTCGGGACTCCCGCGCACCTCTCGCCCGCCCAGCGCCGCCTGTGGTTCCTCGACAGGCTGACCTCCGGCACCCCGGCGTACCACATCCCGCTGGCCTACCGGCTCCGCGGACCGATCGACGTGCCTGGACTGGCGGCGGCGCTGTCGAGTGCGGCCCGCATCCACGAGGCCCTGCGCTGGACCGTGGCCACGGTCGACGGGCGCCCCGAGGTTCGCGTCACCGAGCCGCACGACGTCGACCTCCCCGTCCACGAGCCGTACGTCGACGAGCACGACTGGCTCGAGACGCAGGCGCGACGTCCGATCGACCTGGAGACCGGACCGCTCTGGCACGCCGAGCTCCTCCGGATCGGGGCCGAGGAGCACCTGCTCTCGATCGTCGTGCACCACATCGTCTTCGACGGCGGCTCGGTGGGCCCCCTGCTCGACTCCGTGGCCGCCGCCTACTCGGGCGGGACGCTCGCGGAGCCCACCGTGCGGTACGCCGACCACGTGCGCGACCAGCAGCACCGGCGCGAGGCCCGCCGCGCCGGCGACACCGCATGGTGGCTCGAGCAGCTCGCCACGATCCCTCCCGTACTCGACCTCCCACGTGACCGGGCCCGGCCGGCGGTGCAGACCTTCCGCGGCATCCAGGTGCGGCGCGCGGCTCCGGACTCGCTGGCCGACGCCGTCGCGCGGGCGGGCCTCGACCTCGGCGTCACCCGCCAGTCGCTGCTCCTCACCGCGTTCGGCCTCCTGCTCGCACGCCTCACCGGCCAGTACTCGCTGGTCGTGGGGATCCCGGTGGCCGACCGCCCGCACCCCGACCTCGACACGCTCGTCGGATTCTTCATCGACACCGTGCCGGTGCCGATGACCCTGGATCCCGCCGCCGACTTCGCCACCGCCGCCCGCGCCGTCGCCAGCACCGTCCTCGATGCCATCGAGCATCGCGCCATCGCCTTCGAGGACCTCGTCGACGGGCTCGGCCTCCCCCGGGACCTCGGGCGCAGCCCTCTGGTCCAGGTGCTCTTCAACGCCTTCGACGTCTCCGCGCCGACCCTCGGGCTCGCCGGGGTCAAGGTCGAGACCGTGGAGCCCGGACTGGCCGGCGGCCTGTTCGACCTCACCCTGTACGTCGACGAGACCGACGGCCTCACCTTCACCGTCGTGGCCAATCCCGACCTGTACGACCACGACCGGATCGCCGCGCTGCTCGACAGCTACCTGACCCTGGTCACCGGACTGCTTGAGAGGCCGGGCGCACCGGTCGGCACCCTCGGCGCGCGGCCCGCAGACAGCCCGCTGCCGACCCCGAACGGCCCACTTGCGGCCGCCGAGGCGCGCGAGGACGGCGTCGTCGAGCAGGTCCTGAGCGCCGCTCCGCACGCGGGCGACGCCACCGTGATCCGCGGCACCGATCGCGAGGTGACCGGCTCCCAGCTCGTCGAGTCGGTGCGGGCGATCGCGACGTCCCTGCGCGAGGAGGCAGGCCCCGTGGGGATCCTGGCCGAGCGAGACGTCGACCTGCCCGGCCTGTGGCTCGGCGCACTCGCCGCCGGCCGACCGCCGTTGGTGCTCGATGCGTCCCAGCCGGGCGGCTGGCTTGCCACCCTCGCCGCCACCGCGGGCATCGACCGGATCCTGGTCACCCCGGGCACCGCCGTGCCCCCCGAACTGGCCGACATCGCGTCGCACGGATCGCCCCCGGAGCCTCGCGCCGACCCGAACCGAGCAATTGCGCCGAACGGGCCCACCCCCGACACCACACCCTCGGACCCGGTCGGGCCCTTCGAGCCGGTCGAGCCGCACCAGCGCAGCTACCTGCTGGCCACCTCGGGAACCACCGCCGCGCCGGCGATCGTGTCCACGCCCGAGGCACGGCTGGCGGACTTCCTGGACTGGTACACCGACGAGTTCGACGTCGGCGCCGACGACCGTACGGCCCTGCTCGGGGGTCTGGGTCACGACCCGATGCTGCGCGACTGCTTCGCGGCCCTGGCGCGCGGAGGGACGCTGCTCGTGCCGCCGACCGAATGGCTGCACGACCCGGATCGGCTGGCCGCCTTCCTGCACGACGAGTCCGCCTCGATCCTGCACCTCACGCCCCAGCTGGCCCGGATGCTCACCACCGCCAAGGCCACCTTGCCGCAGGTGCGCCTGATCGTCCTCGGCGGCGACGTCGCGGTCGGCCGCGACGTCGCCCGGCTGCGGGTGCTCTGCCCACGGGTCCGGATCGTCAATGCCTACGGCGCCACCGAGACACCGCAGATCCATGCCTGGCACCCGGTCGACACCGTGGCCGACGACGCGATGCCGGTCCCGGTCGGTCGTGGACGCCCCGGCGTCGCGCTCGTGGTCCGGACGCCGGGTGGACGACCCGCTGCCGTCGGGGAGCTGGGTGAGGTCGTGGTGGCCAGCACCCACCTCGCCGCGGGATACCTCGGGGAAGGTGCCTCGCGAGGCCGTCTCGCGGGCCGACCTAGCGGAACCAGCGGAACCAGAGAGGACGAGGCCATCGAAGACGCCACCGGAACCGGTCCGGACGGACCCACGCCACAGTTCGAGACCGGCGATCTCGGGAGGTACTCGCCCGACGGCTCGGTGGTGATCGCCGGACGCACCGACACCCAGGTCAAGATCCGGGGGCGCCGGGTCGACCTGGCCGAGGTCACGGCCGCGCTGAGGGAGTGCCCCCAGGTCCGCGACGCCGCCGTGACGACGCACGGCACCGGCGACGGGCTGGCGCTCACCGGCTACGTCGTGCTCGACGACACCCGCAACCCCGACCCGGTCCGGCGCCACCTCGACCAGCGCCTGCCCGACTACGCCCGGCCCGCCGACCTCGTCGTCCTCCCCGCCCTGCCGCGCACCGCGCGCGGGAAGCTGGACGTCGCGGCCCTACCGCCACCGGTCCCGGCTCGCCGCGGGCGTACCGACGACCTGCCGAGCACGCCGACCGAACGCACCGTCGCCGGGATCTGGCGGGAGGTGCTCGGCGTGCCGCGGGTGAGCATCCACGACAACTTCTTCGACATCGGCGGGCATTCGCTGGCCATCGTCGAGGTGCAGCAGCGCCTGGTCGCCACACTCGGCCAGGAGGTGCGGGTCGTCGACCTGTTCGGCTTCCCCACGATCGCCGACCTCGCCCGTCACCTCGACGGCGGCTCCAGGGCGCCGGGCCTGGACCGCGCCAGCCGCCGAGTCGCTGCGCAACGGACCCGGCGCGCCGCGAACCGAAGGCCCCGCCCGCGACCTGCCACCCAGCCCCCCAGCTCCTCCCTCCCATCCCCCGCCCAGCCCGAGCCGAAGCCAGAGGAACGATCGTGACCACGTTGGACGACCGCGCATCAGCACAGCCCCACGACCCCGCAGTCGAGGAGGTGGACGCCCACGCCGAGCCGATCGCGGTCATCGGGCTGGCGTGCCGCGTGCCCGGAGCCGCCGATGCCGGCCAGTTCTGGGACAACCTGGTCAACGGCGTGGAGTCGGTGCGCACCTTCACCCCCGAGGAGCAGCTCGCCATCGGAGTGCCGCGGCACAAGGTCGAGGACCCCCAGTTCGTACCGCGTGCCGCCGTCGTCGACGACTACGACGCGCTCGACGCCGGCCTGTTCGGGATGACCCCGCGGGAGGCCGAGATCAAGGACCCGCAGCAGCGGCTGTTCCTCGAGCTGGCCCACTCGGCCTTGGAGGACGCCGGCTACGACCCGGCCCGCTACGAGGGAGACATCGGCGTCTACGGCGGCGTCGGCGCCGACGAGTACCAGTGGAAGAACATCGTCCGGAACCCGCCCGCGGTCCGAGCGACGGGCCTGCTCTCGATCGCCACCTCCAACCACGCCGACTACCTGGCCACCTACGTCTCCTACAAGCTCGACCTGCGTGGTCCGAGCCTGACGGTGCACACCGCCTGCTCGACCTCGCTGGTGGCCATCCACCTCGCCATCGAGTCATTGCGCAACGGCGAGTGCGAGATGGCACTGTCCGGCGCCGCGACCCTCGACCTGCCCCAGGGCTCGGGCTACGTCTACTCCGAGGGCTCCATCATGAGCCCGGACGGGTCGTGTCGACCGTTCGACGCCTCGGCCGGCGGCACCATCTGGGCCAGCGGCGGCGGCGTCGTCGTGCTCAAGCGTCTCTCCGACGCGATCGAGGACGGCGACACGATCCGCGCCGTCATCCGCGGCAACGCCATCAACAACGACGGCTCGGCCAAGGTCGGCTTCAGCGCGCCGAGCGTCGAGGGCCAGGCGGCCGTCGTCGCCCAGGCACTCGGTGTCGCGGGCGTCGACCCCCGCACCGTCTCCTACGTGGAGGCACACGGCACCGGGACCGCGCTGGGCGACCCCATCGAGGTGACCGCCCTCAGCTCGGTGTTCGGCGAGAGCAGCGACGACACCGGATGGTGCGGCCTCGGCTCCTTGAAGAGCAACCTCGGACACCTCGGGCCCGCCGCCGGCGTCGCGGGCCTGATCAAGGTGGTGCTGTCGCTGGAGAACGGCGTGCTGCCGCCCAGCATCAACTACCGCGACCCGCACCCGCAGATCGACTTCGCCACCAGCCCGTTCTACGTCAACGCCGACCTCGCCACCTGGCCGAACGACGACGGTCCGCGGCGGGCCGGGGTCAGCTCCTTCGGCATCGGCGGCACGAACGCCCACGTCGTGGTCGAGGAGGCGCCGCCGGCACCCGCGCAGGCGCAGGAGGACGACGCGCCCGACGAGCAGGTGCTGACGATCTCGGCACGCAACGAGTCGGCGTTGCTGGAGATGACCGAGCGGCTCGCCGAGCACCTGGACGCCGAGAGCGCCGCCGGCCGGACCGGGCTCGCCGACGTCGCCTGGACCCTGCGTCAGGGCCGCCGGCTGCACAGCAACCGGGTCGCCGTGGTCGCCTCCGACGCATCCGACGCGGCGACGGCGCTGCGCGACAAGCGGCGGCGCATCCAGGGGCGCGCCGGCACGCCGACACCACAGGTCGCCATGCTGTTCTCCGGTCAGGGCGCCCAGTTCGCCGGGATGGGCGCCGCGCTCTATGCCGCCGAGCCGGTCTACCGCGACGCCGTCGACGCCTGCGCCCAGACCTACCGCAACGAGACCGGTGAGGACCTCCTCGCCCTGCTGCACGCCACCGGCGACCAGACGGCCGAGTCCGAGCTGGCCCGGACGGTGCACACCCAGCCGGCCCTGTTCACCGTCGAGTACGCGCTGAGCCGACTGTGGGCGAGCTGGGGCGTCGAGCCCGCGGCGATGATCGGCCACAGCATCGGCGAGCTCGTCGCCGCAGCGGCCGCCGGCGTGATGGACCCCGACGACGCGCTCCGGCTGGTGATCGCCCGCGGCCGCCTCATGCAGAGCATGCCGCCGGGCTCGATGATGGCAGTCCAGGCCGACGCCGACGACGTCCGCCCGTTGCTGCCCGCCGAGCTCACCATCGCCACGGTGAACGGTCCCGGGACCTGCGTGGTCGCCGGTCCCACCCCGGTGGCCGAGGCGTTCGCGGCCGAGCTGGAGAAGCAGGACATCGGGGCCAAGCTGCTGAAGACCTCCCATGCCTTCCACTCCCCGATGATGGAGCCGATCCTGGCCGAGTTCCAGAAGCTCGTCGCCGCCCTCGACCTCCGGCCGCCCACGACGCCGTTCCTCTCCAATGTCACCGGCGACTGGATCACCGACGAGCAGGCCACCGACCCGGCGTACTGGGCCCGCCACCTGCGCGAGACCGTGCTGTTCGGCACCTGCCTGGAGACCCTGCTCGCCTCCGGCGACCCCGCCGGCGGCTGGGCGCTCCTCGAGGTCGGCCCCGGCCGCCAGCTGATGGGGGCCGCGCGCATGCAGACGCGGGGCACCGACACCCAGGTGCTGCGCAGCCTGCCGGCGGCCACCGACCGCGAGGGAGACCTCGCCGTCCTCCTCGACGCCGCCGCGCGCCTGTGGAGCGTGGGAGTGGAGGTCGACCTCGACGCCGGCGCCGCGCCGCGCCGCCGGGTGCGACTGCCCGGCTACGCCTACCAGCGACGCCGGTTCTGGGTCGAGCCGCTCACCGACCAGGTCATCGACGCACCCGAGGAGGACGGTGGCGACCTGCCACTGGACCAGTGGTTCGCCATGCCGTCGTGGCGCGAGCAGCCGACCACCGGGCCGCGTCGCGAGACCGGTCGCACCCTGGTGATCGTGCGCGGACCCGCCGGTCACGAGGTCGCCGGAGCCCTGAGCGCCGCCGGCGACGACGTCGTCGAGGTCCGGATCGGGGGCGAGCACGGGCTCGCGGCGGATCCTGCGGCAATCACGCTGGACGTCGCCGACCGCGGCGCGTTCGACGGCCTCGTCACCGACCTGGCCGCCGGTGCCGGGATCCCCTCGCGGATCGTCGACGCCTCCTGCCTCGACCTCGCCGCGGACGCGGACGTCGAGACCGCCACCGAGTACGCGTTCTACGGCCCGCTCCTGCTCGCCCAGGCCCTCGCCGCGGGTCCGCATCCGGAGGAGATCGCCCTCGACGTGCTCACCCGCGGCGCCCTCGACGTCGCCGGCACGGACCTGCTGAACCCGGAGCAGGCGCTGGTCGCCGGCCCGGTGCGGGTGCTTCCCCTGGAGCTGCCGTGGCTCACGGCGCGGCAGATCGACGTCGACGACCCGGCCGGTCCCGGCGTGGCCGCGGCCCTGCTGAGCGCGGCCCCGGGCGACCTCGCGGTGCGGGGCCGCCGCCACTGGCAGCAGGAGTATCAGCCGAGCATCCTGGCCTCCGACGAGGACGCCGGCGTCGCCTCCGGCATCCGTCCCGACGGGGTCTACCTGATCACCGGCGGCCTGGGCGGCATCGGCATCACCGTCGCCGAGGACCTGGCCACCCGCGACGGCGCCACCGTGGTCCTCCAGGCACGCACGCCGCTCCCGCCCAGGGAGGAGTGGGCCACCCACGTCGCCGTGCACGGGACCGTCGACCGGATCGGCCGGGCGATCGCCGCGATCGAGCGGATCGAGGCCGCCGGCGGCAGGGTCCTGGTGGTCGCGGCCGACGTCGCGGACGCCGATGAGATGCGAGCGGCCAGGGACCTGATCCTCGAACGGTTCGGCCGTCTCGACGGCATCGTGCACGCCGCCGGCGTCCCGGGCGGTGGCATGGCAGAGATCAAGGAGCGCGCAGCCGCCGACGCCGTCCTGGCGCCCAAGGTCACCGGCACCCGGGTGCTCGGCGAGGTGTTCGGCGACCTGGACCTCGACTTCGTCGCCCTGTGCTCCTCGGTGACGGCGCTGGCCGGTGGGTTCGGCCAGGTCGACTACTGCGCCGGCAACAACGTGCTGGACGCCCTCGCGCGTTCGGCACCGGGACGCTCCGGGTTCCGGGCTCCGGTGGTGAGCATCAACTGGGGCGGCTGGCTCGACGTCGGCATGGCGGCCGAGGTCGACGCTCCCCAGGGCTTCCGCGCTCTCCAGCGCGGGGTGCGCTCGATCGACGTCGAGCACCCGGTCGTCACCGCCGCACACACCTCGGTCGAGGAGGCGGTCACCTGGTGCACCGGCATCGTCTCGCCCCGCACCCACTGGCTGCTGGACGAGCACCGGATCGCCGGGCGCGCGGTCATTCCCGGTACCGGCCTACTGGAGAGCGTGCGGGCCGCGGCGGACGCGGCGCTCGAGCACGGCACGGGGGCGGTGCCCGACCTGCGCGACGTCGTCTTCCTGGCGCCGTTCGCCGTGCCCGACGACGGTCAGTCCGAGCTCCGGATCTCCTTCGCCGAGGGCGCCGAGGGTCCCACCGGGACGACGATGGACTTCCAGGTCTCCTCCCAGACCGCGGGCAGCGAGCAGGTGCACACCCGCGGCGGCGTCCGCTGGCTCGACCCGGCCGCCGCCGCACCCGCGCCCGTCGACGTGGCCGCCGTCCTGGCCCGGTGCGGGCTCAAGGAGGTGGCCGCCAGCGAGCTCGGCTCGCACAGCGGAATGCTCACCTTCGGGCCGCGGTGGACCAGCCTGCAACGGGTCCACCTCGGCGTCGACGAGGAGCTCGCGCGGCTCGAGGCCGGACCCACGGTCGCGGGCGACCTCGACGCCTGGGTGCTGCACCCCGCACTGCTCGACGAGGCCACCTCCTTCGGCCTGAGCCGCGGGTCGGGCCGCTACCTGCCGATCTCCTACGGGTCGCTGCGCGTGTACGGCCCGACCCCGGCGTCGCTGTGGAGCCACCTGCGCTACCGCGACGGCGACAGCGACGAGGTGATCGTCGCCGACTTCACCCTGTTCGCCGACGACGGCACCGTCGTGGCCGAGATCGAGGAGTTCATGCTGCGCCGGGTCGATGCCGACCAGGTCGACTCGGATCTGTCGGCCACGGTCCAGCAGGCCGACTCGGCGACGGGCGACACCGGGCCGCGCGAGCGTGGCATCGTCCCGGCCGACGGCGCCGAGGCACTGCGCCGCATCCTGTCCCACCAGGCCGGGCCGCAGGTGTCGGTGACCGTCTCCGACATCCGCGAGGTGATCGCCGGAGCCCGTCAGGTGACACAGCGCTCGATCGAGGAGCAACTCGGCGAGGGCGAGCAGGTCGAGGCCGCCGAGCGCACCGTCGACACCGACTACGTCGCACCGCGCTCGGAGCTGGAGAGCCAGATCTGCACGGTGTGGGAGGCCGTGCTCGGCGTCGGCCAGGTCGGCATCGAGGACGACTTCTTCGAGCTCGGCGGCAACTCCCTGGTCGCGGTGCAGCTGATGTCCCGCATCCGCGACGCGATCGGCGAGAAGCTGCCGATGCGGACCCTGTTCGAGGCCCCCACCGTGGCGGGAATGGCAGCCACCGTCGGCGCCGCGCGCGCGGAGTCGGGAGCCAAGGAGCAGGGCGCCACTGCGGCGAGCACGGGCGCGGATGCGGCCGGCGACGAGATGGTCATCCCGCGCCGGAGCCGCGCGGCGAGCGAAGGTGAGAAGCGATGAGTGCCACACCGGTCGACCAGCCGGCGGCGGAGACCGTCTGGGCCGTCGTCCGAAACGACGAGGAGCAGTACTCGGTGTGGGCCGCCGACAGCGAGCCACCCGCCGGGTGGCACCGCGAGGGCACCACCGGGACCCGCGCCGAGTGTCTGGCCCACATCGACCGCATCTGGACCGACCTGCGGCCGCGCAGCCTGCGAGAGGCGATGGACGATACGTGACCTCAGACGCGACGACCGTGGACCAGACCCCGACGGTGTGGATCGCGCCGACCTCGTTCGGCCAGGAGCGGCTGTGGCTGGCCAGCCGGCTCGATCCCACGTCGGGTGCGTTCAACCTCACCGCCCCGATCTACCTCCCCGACGATCTCAGCGTCGACCAGCTGCACGAGGCGCTGCGGCTGGTCGTCGCCCGCCACGAGCCTTTGCGCACGTGCCTGCGTGAGGTCGAGGGACGCGTCGAGCAGGTGATCCTCGACGAGGTCCCGGTGGTGATCTCGGGCACCGACCGGGAGCCGGTCGAGCGGACCGGTGAGACCCTCAGGGTGGCTGACTTCCTCCGCTTCGCGGCAGGGACCGATCTCCCTCTCGATCAGGCCCCGCTGTGGCGGGCCACCGCACGGCGGGTCGTGGGTGGCGGATGGCTGCTGTTCCTGGTCCTGCACCACACGGTGTTCGACGGCGCCTCCTACCCCGTGTTCGCCGAGGAGCTCGATGCGTGCGCCCACGCCGTCGCCCGCGGGACCACGCCCGACCTCCCCGAGCTCGAGATCCAGTACGGCGACTACGCACACTGGCTGCGCGAGCTGCTGGACGGCGAGCGGCTGGACACCGAGCTCGGCTACTGGCGCGAACGCCTGCAGGGCGCTCCCCCGGTGCACGCGCTGCCGCTGGACCGGCCGCGCCCCGCCGTCGCCAGCTCGCGCGGCGGCGAGGTGATCCTCGAGGTCCCGGCATCGGTCCAGGCCGGCGTCGGCGAGGCAGCGGCCGCCCTGCGCGCGACCACCGCGATGGTGCAGCTCGCGTCCTGGATCGCCCTTCTGGCCCGGCTCTCCGGAGAGCGCGATCTGGTCGTCGGCGTCCCGTTCGCGGGTCGCCCCACCGCGCAGACCGCTCCCCTCGTCGGGATGTTCGTCAACACCCTCCCGATCCGCGTACAACTGACCCCCGACCCGACGATGCGCGAGATCGTGACCGCCGTGCGGGCCGCCGTCCTCGATGCCACCGAGCACCAGCTCGTCCCGTTCCAGCGACTCGTCGAGGAGTTCGCGCCGCCTCGTGGCAGCGTCCACCCGATCTACCAGCTGGGGTTCAACCAGCTGCCGCTGGCGGCGCTCAACTACGGCTACGGCACCACCCGCGACGAGCTCGGACTCGAGATCGCCGGCGACGCGGCCCGGATCGAGTACCGCACCGACCTGTTCGACGCGAGCACCGTCGAGCGGCTGGGTGCGCGGTGGCTGCGGATGACCGACGCGCTGCTGGCCTCGCTCGACCGGCCGCTGTCCCAGACGCCCTGGCTCACCGACGACGAGACCACGACCGTGGTGGACCGGTGGAACGACACCGGCGATCCCGCCGTCGGCCTCGCGGGAGGCAGCGTGGTGGAGCGGATGGTCCGGGTGTGGGCGGAGGACTCCGACGCCCTCGCCGTCACCGACGGCCGGGTGCGCGCCGACCGTGCGACCTTCGCCGCTCGCACCGCCGAGCTCGCGGCCCGGCTGCGGCGTGCGGGGGTCGGGCCGGAGTCGGTCGTCGGGGTCAGCCTGCGTCGCTCGGTCGACCTCGCGGTCGCGGTCGCGGGCGTCCTGCGCGCCGGTGCGGCGTTCTGCCCGCTCGATCCGGACTATCCGGCCGAGCGGCTGGCCTACATGGCCGCCGACGCCGGGCTCGCGGCCGTGATCACCCACGACGGCGGCCCCGGGTTTCCGGTGCCGGACGGCGTCGACCTCATCGACGTCGGCGAGCGCGTGGCATCCGACGTCCCACCGTCGACGACGTGGGATCGGCCGATCACCGGCGACCAGGCCGCCTATGTCCTGTACACCTCGGGATCGACCGGCCGCCCCAAGGGCGCGATCAACACCCACGCCGCCATCGCGAACCGGATCGACTGGATGCAGCGCGCCTATCGGCTCGCCGCGGACGACGTGGTGCTGCAGAAGACGCCGACGAGCTTCGACGTGTCGGTCTGGGAGTTCCTGTGGCCGCTGGCCGTAGGAGCGCGGCTGGTGATGGCCGAGCCCGGGGCCCACCAGGACCCCATCCGGCTGCGCCGCACGGTGATCGAGGAGGGCGTCACCACGATGCACTTCGTGCCCTCGATGCTCGCCGCCTTCCTCGCCGTGCCCGACGTCGCGGACTGCACCAGCCTGCGCCGCGTCATCTGCAGCGGCGAGGAGCTGCCGCCGGCCCTGGTCCGCCGGTTCTTCGAGGCGCTGCCCGGCTGCGAGCTGCACAACCTCTACGGGCCGACCGAGGCCGCGATCGACGTCACCTCCTGGGACTGCGGCGCGCAGGCGAGCCTCGAGGCCCGTGTCCCGATCGGACGTCCGATCACCAATCTGCGCTGCCTGGTGCTCGACGAGGCGCTCCGGCCGCTGCCGCCGGGTGTCGTGGGCGACCTCTATCTGGCGGGCGCGGGCCTGGGACGCGGTTACCTCCGCAGGCCAGGACTCACCGCCGATCGCTTCCTGCCCGACCCGTACGGCCCCGCGGGCAGCCGGATGTACGCCACCGGCGACCGGGCCCGCTGGCTCCCCGACGGCGCCCTGGACTTCCTTGGTCGCACCGACGGCCAGGTGAAGCTGCGCGGCCAGCGCGTCGAGCTCGGCGAGCTGGAGTCGGTCCTCACCGAGCATCCCCACGTCACGGCCGCGGCGGCGCGGGTCGTGGAGCCGCAGGCCGGCGACCAGCGGCTCCACGCCTACGCGGTCACCGCGGACGGCACCGACCTCGACGCCGTCCGCGCCTGGCTCGCCACGCGGCTGCCGGACGCGCTGGTGCCCCAGTCGATCACCCGCCTGGACGCCCTCCCGCTGGGTCCGTCGGGGAAGCTCGACCGGGACGCGCTCCCGGAGCCCGAGACAGCCACGGGCGCCCCAGGCGATCGCACCGGGGCCGCGCCCACCACCGAGGTCCAGCGGTCCATCGCCGCGATCGTCTCCGGTGTCCTCGACGTGGAGGAGGTGTTCCTCGACGACGACTTCTTCGCCCTCGGCGGGCATTCTCTGCTCGCCGCCCAGGTGACCTCGCGGATCGCGGCGGACCTCGGGGTGGAGATCGGCATCGACGAGCTCTTCGCGGCACCGACGGTCGCCGGGATCGCGATCGCCGTCGAGGACCGGCTCGGCCGCGGCGACATCGCCGCGTCGCGCGCGGTGCGGATCCCCCCGGGCACGGACGCGCGGGTGCTGTCGTTCGCCCAGGAGCGGGTGTGGTTCATGGAGCAGTACGCGCCCGGCACGGCCGCCTACTGCGTCCCGGTCGCGGTACGACTCTCCGGACCGCTCGATGCCCGGGTGCTCGCCGAGGCCATCGCGACCGTATCGGCCCGGCAGGAGTCCCTGCGGATGCGCTTCCCCGCCGACCAGTCCGGCCAACCCACCGTCGTGGTCGACCCCGCCACCGACACCCCCGACCTGACCAGCGAGACCGTCGCCGACGAGCCCACCGCCTGGGAACGCGCCCGCGACCTGGCCGGCACCCCCTTCGACG